>NZ_JBBLZC010000064.1:0-1546 GCF_037908215.1 Benzoatithermus flavus
CGCGATCGCGGCCCGCCGGGTCTGCGAGCAGATGCACCGGCAGATGAAGGACGGGCTGGGGCGCGACCACTGCGAGGGCCGCTCCTGGCGTGGCCTGCACCGGAGCACGATCGTGAGACACTCGGTTGAAGCCTACGCGGCCAGGGCCGCAGGTTGAAGCTGCTTGGTACGCACCTGCGCCGGGGTCTTGTAGCCGTGCCGCTCCACGATCCAGCTCTGATTGTAGCGCTCCTTGAACGCAAGCACCGCCTGCCGTAGCGCCTCGACCGTCTCGAAGCGCTGCAACCAGAGCAGATTTTCCTTCAAGGTCCTGATGAAGCGCTCGGCGCAGCCGTTCCCTTCCGGCGCTCGAACGAAGGCCGGCGAGCTCTGGATGCCGAGGAACGCCAGCTCCTTTTGGAAGTCGTGGGCCACATACTGCGAACCGTGATCATGCCGGATGGCGAGCCCGGCGGCGACATCGCGGTCGAACCCGCCGAAGCGCTGCCGCACGCCCTGCCGGATCGGCTCGAGCGCCTCGAACCGGGTTGCTTGCCGCGTCGCATGGATGCCGACGCACTCGGTCGAGCAATGATCGACGGCTACGAACACTGCAGCCTGGCCCTCGCCGGTCATGACCGAGGTCAGATCCGTCCCCCACATGAGATCAACCCGCTCGGTGGTGATCGTGCCGTCGTGGCTCCTGGGCCCGCGTGCCGCGCCCAGCCGCTGGTGCGCCAGCAGACCATGCTCGCGCATCAGCCGCAACACCCGGCGCCGCGACGTGCGGATGCCGGCAAAACGCAGGCGGGCCCATACCTTGCGGTAACCCTCGCCGGAGAAGCCGCTGCCGGCGAGCCCGGCGCGGATGGCTTCGACCAAGGCCGCGCCCGGCATCGGCCCGCTCGGCCCTGGGCGTCGGGCCGGCTCGCCCGTGGGCCGACGCTGTCGGTAGACCGTGGCGCGGGCGACGCCCCAGACCCGGGCCACCCGGGCAAGGCCGTACGTGCGGCCGGTCGCGGGCGCGACCTTCCGGCTCATGGCCTCGACCTCCCGCGGGCCAAAGGGGTCGAGCCGCAGCGCGAATCGACGGCCGCCAGGGCGGCGATCTTCTCGGCCAGCCGTTCGCGCTCGAGCATGAGCTCGCCCAGCTTGGCTTTCAGCCGCTGGTGCTCGAGATCCTTGCCGTCGGTGGGCTTGGTAGCGCGTGCCGCCTCGCCGCCGGCCAGGAAGTCGTCGCGCCAGCCCGAGAGCGTCGCGGCCGTGACGCCGAGCGAGCGGGAGACCAGCTCGAGATCCTCGCCACGGAGCAGGCGCAGCACCGCCTCGCGCTTGCGCTGCCGCGACATCCGCCCACCACGGCCGAGGCCGGGCTCCTCGGTCATGCTCACCTCCGTGCGGGCCTTCTACCCGCTTGCGGGGTGTCTCGCCTAACCGGGCACCGGGGGAGGCCTGCACCACCACGCGCCGTCGTGCCGGCCCGCCTTCGTCTTCCTGCAGCATCTGCGGCTCGGGGGGAAAAGCCTCGCCAGCGGATCCGGGGCCGGGCCGCCGCCCGAGCCGAGCC
>NZ_JBBLZC010000065.1:0-1481 GCF_037908215.1 Benzoatithermus flavus
CGCATGGTGGGCATGACGAAGTCGGCACCCGCACGGATGCCGGTCGGCCAGCGCGAGGTGATGGTCTTCAGCCGGGTGTAGAACCGCACCCCCTCCGGCCCGTGCATGTGATGGTCGCCGAACAACGACGCCTTCCAGCCGCCGAAGCTGTGGAACGCCATCGGCACCGGGATCGGGATGTTGATCCCCACCATCCCGACCTCGATCCGGTGCGCAAAGTCCCTGGCCGCGTCGCCGTCGCGGGTGAAGATCGCGGTGCCGTTGGCAAAGCCGTGGGCATTGATGATCCCGGCCGCCTCGTCGTAGTCCCGGGCGCGCACCACCGACAGCACCGGGCCGAAGATCTCCTCCTTCCAGATCGTCATCGCGGGCGTCACCCGATCGAACAGGCTGCCGCCGAGAAAGAAGCCGTTCTCGTAGCCCTGCATCTTGAAGCCGCGCCCGTCCACCAAGAGCTTCGCCCCTTCGCGCTCGCCCTGGTCGATATAGGACTTCACCTTGTCGCGGTGCTGGGCGGTGACCAGCGGCCCCATCTCGGCCTCCGGGTCGCTGCCCGGGCCGATCCTGAGCGCCCGCACCCTGGGCACCAGCCGCTCGAGCAGGGCCTCGGCCGTCTTCTCGCCCACGGGTACCGCCACCGAGATCGCCATGCAGCGCTCGCCGGCAGCGCCGTAGGCGGCGCCCATCAGCGCGTCCACCGCCTGGTCGAGATCGGCATCCGGCATGATGATCATGTGGTTCTTGGCGCCGCCCAAGGCCTGGGCGCGCTTGCCGTGGGTGGCGGCGGTCTCGTAGACGTACTTCGCCACCGGCGTCGAGCCGACGAAGCTCACGGCGGCGATCGCCGGGTGGTGCAGGATCGCGTCCACCGCCGCCTTGTCGCCGTGCACCACGTTGAACACGCCGTCGGGCAGGCCCGCCTGCTTGAGGAGCTCGGCCAGGATCACCGCGGCGCTCGGCACCTTCTCCGAGACCTTGAGGACGAAGCTGTTGCCGCAGGCAAGCGCCACGGGAAACATCCACATCGGCACCATGGCCGGGAAGTTGAACGGCGTGATGCCGGCGACCACCCCCAAGGGCTGGCGCAAGGAATGGCTGTCGACGCGGGTGCCGACGTTCTCGGTGACCTCGCCTTTCAGGAGCTGCGGTGCCGCGGTGGCGAACTCGACCACCTCGATGCCGCGGGCGATCTCGCCCCGGGCATCGGAGAGCACCTTGCCGTGCTCGGTGGTGATCACCTCGGCGAGCCTTCCTTCGTTCTCCTCGAGCAGGCGCAAGAAGCGCATCAGGATGCGCGCCCGGCGCAAAGGCGGGGTCGCGGCCCAGCCCGGGAAGGCGGCCTTGGCGACCTGGACCGCCTGGTCCAGCTCCTCCGCACTCGCGAGCGGCACGGTGGCGATCGCCTCGCCGGTCGCCGGGTCGAACACCGGCGCGGTGCGGCCGCTGCGGCCCGCCACCAGCTTGCCGCCGATGAAGTGCTG
>NZ_JBBLZC010000010.1:0-171795 GCF_037908215.1 Benzoatithermus flavus
CCTTCGCGGCCGGATCGACCGCCGGATGCGCCGGCACCCGCGCCCGCGGCGCGACCGGGGCGTGGTAGCGCTCGCGCACGCGTGCACCTTCCCGGGCCTTCTCCTCGAGCTTGAACGAGGCCTGGAACACGTTCCTGTGCCAGCGCGCGGCGGCGTAGAGCCGGGCCAGTTCGGCGGTCGCGGCCAGGCCCTCGAACCGCGCGTAGCCGACCAGCCGGCGCACCGCGGCGCCGTTCTTCTGCTCGACCCAGGTCTGGTCGTTCTTGCGGTAGACACGCGAGCGGGTGATCTCGAGCCCGACTTTGCGGCACCAGCCGACCACGGCCTCGTTCATGAACATGGTGTCGTTGTCGAAGTCGCCCCCCTTGAGCGGGAACGGGAACAGCGTGCGCGCCCGCTTCGGGACATCGATCACCGGCGCTCCCTCGCGTGCCACGAGCGGCAGGCACTCGGTCCAGCCGATCGCGATGTCGGTGAGGACCAGGGTCTGCACGAAGCTGCCCTCGGCGCTCTCGCCGCAGCGTGCCACGAGATCGCCCTCGAGGTAGCCGGGCGGCGGGTCCTGCCAATCGGCGAAGGTCCGCACCGGTACGCTGCGGCGGATCGCGGCGGTGAAGCCCGCCCGCCGGCGCGATCACCGCCTCGCGCACGGCCCGTCGTACCGGGGGGGGGGCGGCCGACGTCGTTCGGCAGCGCCCTTGCTGGCCTTGCTGCCGAGGGCGCAAATGGCGTGCTTGCAGTGGCAGCGGCGACCGCGACCAGCTCGTCGAGGATCTTGGCCCGTTCGCACCTTGACGCGCCCGCGTAGCGCTCCTTTAGCGCTGCGATCAGCTCCCGCCGCGTTGCCATGCCGAGTCGCCTCCGCATCCGCCGCTCCCGCGCTGCCCCGTGGCAGCGGGTAGCATGTCCGGTGAGGCAACCAGTCTATCCGGTAACAGAAAGGCTGTGGCGGCACGATCGGCAGGTCGAGGCCGCCGGCCGCGGCTGTTGCCTGCCGGTCTCTGTCTGCCGAGCCGAAGTCCGTGGCGGAACGCGATCCGAGCCCAACGGGTGCACGGCAAGCGGGTCGCACCGACCCGGCCGCAGCCGGACCGGAACCATGTCCGTACCGGGCTCCGCCGGTGCGGCGTGACGCTGCTGCTGCTCCGGGAGGAGTATCGGGCCGAGCATCCCGACGGCCACGGCCGGTTCTGCTGCTTCCGTGTCGCATGGCGCCGCGGCATCTCGGCCACCATGCGGCAGACCCATGCCGCCGGCGAGAAGCTGTTCGTCGACTTCGCCGGCGATACCATGCCGGTGATCGACCCCGCCGCCGGCGAGATCCGCCGGGCCCATGTCTTGGTCGCCGTGCCGGGCGCCTCCAACGGCACCTGCGCCAAGGCGCGCTGCAGAAGGCCTCGCCGGCTGGATCGGCGCGCACGTCAACCCGCTCGCTTTCCGGGGCGGCGCGCCCAGGCTCATCGTCTGCGACGATCTCGAGGCCGGGGCGCCACCGCCTGCCGTTACGAGCCCGGCATCAAACCGCACCCATCAGGATCTCGCTTGTGCACCACGGCCGCTCGATCCTGCCGAGGCGGATCAGGAAGCCGCGCGACGCCTGCCACGAGGAGGCGGCCGCGCGACGCCGAGCCCCCGCGACACGCCAACATCCGCAGCCAGGGCTACGGCCACCGAGCAAGGGCGATCCGATGCTCGCCCATCCCCGCGCGCCTGCCGGCGCCGGGCCGCACCGCCATGGCCGAGGCGTTCGCCGCGCAGCACCACTAGCCCGGTCTCGCGGCGCTTGCCTTCGAGAAGCACCCGGCGCTCCTGCTCGAGCACGAGACCACCGCGCGAGAACGAGCGGCTGGTGACCCGGCCCGAGTTCGCGGCCCTGCGCCAGGCGGCCGGATCGACCGCCGGCAGAACCTGCTGCTCGTCGACCCGCCCCGGGGTGGGCCAGAGCCGGATCGCCGCCAGGCGCACCGCGCTTGCCGAGGCCGCCGCCCCCTGAGCCTTATGGAGCAGCCGACGACGGAACCACCCTGGCCAGCTTCGTTCGGAATCCCCGGCCGCAATCGTCGGAATACGCGGTCACCTCGGAGGACATGCCCTGTCGGCTTTGCTGACCTCACTCCGTGGGATCGCGCCGGAGGCCCGATGGACAAGGATGGCGTGGTCGCCCCGCCGCGGCCAGGAGCGAGCGTTGCAGACGATCCGCTGAAGGCGATGAGCCGATCCGGCCGGCGTGACACGAACGGGCTCGTGCTCGATCCCGAGTTCGCCACCGGCGACGGGACGTCCGACGTCTGGCAGGCGATGCCGGGTTCATCGGCCCTCCAGCTGCACGCGGCCCGGCCCAGGGCCGGGCCGCAATTGTGCCGAGCAAGCTGCGCCCGATCCCGCACACCAGCATCGACCACAGCTCGGGCAGGCCATAACCGGATCTAGCGCGTCGCCGGAGAACGGCCGTCGGTACGAGAAGGAAAACGGCCTCGTGTGGGACCATATGCCGGGAGGCGGTCGGGCAGCCTGTCCGACCGTCCGACAACGGGCGGAACCCCGCCGGCAGCTCCGCGGCCGGGTCCCGCCCGCCTCGGTTCAGAGATCGTAGTAGAGGAAGAACTCGTAGGGATGCGGCCGCAGCCGGATCGGATCGACCTCCGATGCGCGCTTGTAGTCGATATAGGTCTGGATCAGGTCCGAGGTGAACACGTCGCCCTCGAGCAGGAACTCGTGGTCGGCCTCGAGCGCCGCGAGGGCGGCATCGAGCGAGCCCGGCACCTGCTTGATCTCGGCGGCCTCCTCGGGCGGCAGATCATAGATGTTCTTGTCGACCGGCTCACCAGGGTCGATCTTGTTGCGGATGCCATCCAAGCCCGCCATCAGCATCGCCGCGAAGGCGAGGTAGGGATTGCAGGACGGGTCGGGGCAGCGGAACTCGACGCGCTTGGCCTTCGGGCTGTCGCTGTACATCGGGATGCGGCAGGCGGCCGAGCGGTTGCGCAACGACCAGGCCAGGTTCACCGGGGCCTCGTAGCCCGGCACGAGGCGGCGATAGCTGTTGGTCGTGGGCGCCGCGAAAGCCAGGAGCGCGGGGGCGTGGCGCAGCAGGCCGCCGATGTACCACTTGCAGAGCTGTGACAGCCCGGCATAGCCGGTGGCATCTGCGAACAGCGGCTTGCCGTCCTTCCAGATCGACATGTGGCAGTGCATGCCGGAGCCGTTGTCGCCGTAGAGCGGCTTCGGCATGAAGGTCGCCGTCTTGCCGTACTTGCGGGCGACATTCTTGACGACGTACTTGTACTTCATCTGATGATCGGCCATCGCGAGCAGCGCGTCGAACTTCATGTCGATCTCGCACTGGCCGGCGGTCGCCACCTCATGGTGCTGGCACTCGACCGTGAGCCCGATCTGGATCATGGTCAGTGCCATCTCGGCACGCAGATCGTGCAGCGTGTCGTTGGGCGGGCAGGGGAAGTAGCCTTCCTTCGGCCGGATCTTGTAGCCGAGGTTCGGCCCCTCGTTGCGGTTGGTGTTCCAGTGGCCCTCGGCCGAATCGACCGAGTAGCTGGAGTAGTGCTGGCCCGTGCCGTACTGCACGTTGTCGAACACGAAGAACTCGGCCTCGGGACCGAAATAGGCCGTGTCGCCGATGCCGGTGCTCTTGAGGTAGGCCTCGGCCTTCTTGGCGACACCGCGCGGGTCGCGGCTGTAGAACTCCTTGGTGACCGGGTCCTTGACGTCCGCGATCATCACCAGGGTCTTGTGGCCCATGAACGGGTCGATGAAGGCGGTAGCGGGGTCCGGCACCAGCAGCATGTCGGACTCGTTGATCACCTTGAAGCCGCGGATCGACGAGCCGTCGAAGCCCAGGCCCTCGTCGATGCTGTCCTGGCTGAAGGTCTGCGCGGGATAGGAGATGTGCTGCCACATGCCCGGCATGTCGGTCATGCGGATGTCGATCATCTCGATCCCGTGATCCTTGATCGCCTTCATGACGTCCGCGGACGTCTTGCAACCCAAAGTCATAGGGTACGATTCCCTTCGTTCACTCCGAGCCCCGTTCGGGGCCCTGGCCCATGGGGCGCGGGTTGGCGGCAACGCTTCCCGCAGCCTCGTTGCTGTCGCGCGAGCCGGCTGCCCTCAGAGGGCGTCCGTGCCCCGCTCGCCCGTGCGGATGCGGATCGCATCCTCCACATTGGTCACGAAAATCTTGCCGTCGCCGATGCGGTCGGTCTTGGCGGCCTGCTGGATCGCCTCGACCGCGCGATCCACCACCGCATCGTCGACGACGAGCTCGATCTTCACCTTCGGCAGGAAGTCGACCACGTACTCGGCACCGCGATAGAGCTCGGTGTGCCCCTTCTGCCGACCGAAGCCCTTGACCTCGGTGACGGTCATGCCCTTGAGGCCGACCTCTTGGAGCGCTTCCTTCACCTCGTCGAGCTTGAACGGCTTGATGACAGCTTCGATCTTCTTCATCCCGCCTCGTTCTCCAGTCCAGGCCTGAGGCCGACGCCCGAGCCAGGGCACCTTGCCCGACGCCGAAGCAGGGAGCGTGCCAGAGGCTCGTCTCCCAGCCGTAGCAGGAACGCCCCCCTTTTCTGCCCACTCCTGCGGCAGAGATATTGCCCAAATCTTAGGCAAGATGCCCGTTGGATGAGCAGTCATCCCACGGTCTCGCCGACAGATGGGACCACCGGGAGGGAAGCCTCGCGCCGTGCCATGCTTCCCGCCCGGTGGTTCCGGGGCGCCGCCCCTACCATCATCTCCTGGCAGCGGTTTTCATGGCGAGGGCCACCGCGAGGCGCGGACGCGCCCGCGCCTCGCGGGCATCCGCACTTCCCGTCGTCGTATCCTGCCGCCGATGCGTACCCACGGCCTGCTGGCGCATCGGTGCCCGGGCACGGCCCGTACGGCCCACGGGCCCAGGAGCCACGACGGCCCGATCACCATCAGGCGGCACGGGCTCCAGCCGGCCGCCAGAATGCACGAGCCGCAGCGGCAACCCGCGGCCCTGGCCGCGCAGGTCTGGATCCGGCGTCCCGACAACCACGGGCGACACATTGGGGCGGACCCTGCATTCCGGCACAAGCGCGAATTCCATCAACTCTCGATGGCGCACGGGCTCGGATCGTCGCGGCCGAGCCGACGGGTGCCGCCTTCGTTCGCAGCCGCATCGGGGCGCCGGGCCAGGACCTCGAGGTAGAGCGGCAGCAGCCGGCGACGCTCGGCCTTGCTCTCGCGGATCGCCAGCGTGTAGTAGCCGACCTGGTGAAAGTAGGTGACGCGTGCCCGGACGAAGGCCTCGTCGTCGGGAAAGCCCATCTCGCGGTAGGCCTGCCACAGGAGCTCGATCCGGCCCGCATCCGCGGCGCGGATCGCGTCGGCGACGCGCCGCGCCTCCCGCGCCCAGTCCCGCACGGCCGATTCCAGCGCCGGGTCGAACAGGGTCTCTTCGAGCCACAGCTCGACCACCTTCTCGAGCCGACCCCAGCCTGCGAGGTGATCGGCGCGGGCGATCGCCTCGAACGGCGCCACGTTCTGCGCCCGCCACAGCTCGAACAGCGCGTCGAGCAGATCGGCCCGGTTGCGGAAATGATGGTAGAAGCTGCCGCGCGTCACGCCGAGCCTGTCGGCGAGCCGGTCGACCTTGACGGCGTGGACGCCGCCACGAACGAACGCGTCGCGGGCAGCGAGCGTCCAGTCGTGGCGGCTGAGAGCGGGCTCCGCGCGCGGGCGCGCCGCCCGCGGCGCGCGATCTTGGCCCGCCCGTCTCGGGCTCACACCCAGCCCCACTCCTGCACGTTCCAGGTCTCGTCGGTGACGTACTGGTTCGGCCGGATGCCGGTCAGGCCCTTCTTGTGGAGCGAGGCCTGCGCCACGCCGCCCTGTGCTGCGAACGGTACCTCCTCGTGCAGGATCTCCTGGATGCGGGCGTAGGTCGCCTTGCGCTCCTCCCGGTCGGTCTGGACGATGCCCTGCTCGAGCAGCCGGTCGACCTCTTCGTTCTGGTACTGGACGTAGTTCGAGCCCTGACCGTCCTTGATCGGGATCTGCCTGGAATGGGCGCGGGCGGTGTAGTCGGGGTCCATGCCGACCGTAGGCTCCCAGGCGACGAGGAGCGTGTCGAACTGCGACTTGGTCGTGTACTCACCCCAGACCACGGAAGCCGGCATGTTCTTGATCTGCATGTCGACGCCGATCCTCTTCCAGTTCTGCTGGAACAGCGCCTGGCAGCCCTGGCGCGCCTGGTTGCCGGCGGTGGTCGACATCGTGAACTGCAGCTTCACGCCGTCCTTCTCGCGGATGCCGTCTGGGCCGATCTTCCAGCCGGCCTCGTCCAGCATCCTGGCCGCCCGCTCGGGGTCGGCCGTGTCCTCCTTGAGCGCATGGTTGTAGGCCCAGTGCGAGGTGTGGAGATAAGAGAGCGTGCGCTTGTAGGTGCCGAAGTAGATGTCGTCCAGGGATTTCTGCATCTCGAGCGCGATCGTGAGCGCCTTTCGGACCTTGGGGTCGCTGAACTGCGGCTTGCCGCAGTTGTAGTAGACGAACTGCACCCAGGGCAGCGGCAGGGCCACGAAGTTGAGGTTCGGGAGCTTCTTCGCCTCCTCCCAGCGGTCGTTCGGGACACCCTGCAGGCCCATATAGTCGACCTCGCCGGTGCGGGCCTGCCCGTAGAGGACGAGCTGGTCGGGCACGAACTTGTGGATGAACTGGCGCACCTTGGCCGGGCCACGGTGATAGTTCGGGTTGCGCTCGTAGACCATGTGGCTGCCGGCGGTGCGGCTCTTCAGGATGAAGGGGCCGGTGCCGACGGGCTGGCTGTTGAAGCCCGAGGTGTTGATGTCGGCCTCGCCCTCGAGGAGATGGGCCGGCACGATGTGCATGTTCTGCCAAGCCCACAAGAACGGCGTGAACGGGCGGGCGAGCTCGATCTCGATGTTCTGGTCGTCGACGATCTTGAAGTTCTTGATCAGGTCGAACCCGCTGCGCGAACGGATCGCGACCTTGGGGTTCATGATCGTCTCGTAGGTGAAGGCGACGTCCCTGGCGGTGAAGGGCTGGCCGTCGCTCCACTTGACACCCTGCTTGAGCCGGATCTTCCAGACCAGGCCGTCGGGCGAGATGCCGCCGTTCTCGCGACTCGGCACCTCGGCGGCGAGATTGGGGACGAAAGCACCCTGCTCGTTCACGTCCCAGAGCGCGTCGAACAGGCAGGCCTCGGGCACGTTCTCGGTGCCGCTGTTGACGTAGAGCAGCGGGTTGAACTGCACCGGCTCCTGCGTCATGCCGACGATGATCCGGTCACGGTTGGCCTGGGCGCGCGCCGGCAGGATCAGCGGCCCCGCCCCGAGCCCGGCACCGAGCGCCCCGGCGCCGACGATCACGTCGCGCCGCGACATCCGCCATCTGGTGTTGCCCGTCATCCCTCTCTCCCTTCTTGCCGCCTCGTGCGTCATCGCGGGCTCAAGGCCCGATCCTGAGGCGCGGGTCGAGCGCATCGCGCAGGCCGTCGCCCAGGAAGTTGAAGCCCACGACCGTGAGCGTGATGCACAGCCCCGGCAGGATCGCGAGCCAGGGCACGGTGTCGAAATAGCCCTGCGCGTTGGTGAGCATGTTGCCCCAGCTCGCGAGCGGCGGCTGGACGCCGTAGCCGAGGAAGCTGATGTAGCTCTCCATGAGCACCGCAGCCGCCACCTTGAGCGTGGCCGCCACCACGATGGGGGCGACGATGTTGGGCAGAAGCTCGCGCGCCATGATCCGGGCGTCGCTCGCCCCCAGGACGCGCGCGGCGGCGACGAAGTCCTGCTCGCGCAAGGCCAGGATCTCGGCGCGCACGATGCGCGCCACCTCCATCCAGGAGGTGAGCCCGATGATGAGCGAGATCGAGAGCAGCGTCGGCGGCACGAAGGCGGCGACCACGAGCAGGAGGAACACCTGCGGGAAGCACAGCATGGTGTCGACGAAGCGCATCAGCGCGAGGTCGACCCAGCCGCCGTGATAGCCGGCGAGGATGCCGACGAGGGCGCCGGTGAGCACGGTGGTCAGCATGGCGACGATGCCGACCGTGAGCGAGATCCGCCCGCCATAGAGCAGCCGGCTCAGCGTGTCGCGGCCGATCTCGTCGGTACCGAGCGGGTAGGCGGCGTGCTGGAGCGGGGCGAGGAAGCGGGCGCTCGTATCGATCGCGAGCGGGTCGTGCGGAGCGATCACCGGGGCGAACAGGGCGGCGGCCCCCAAGAGTGCAATCAGCACGGCCCCCAGAAGCGCCATGGGATGGCTCGCGAAGCGGCGCCACAAGCGCCGGCGCCCGCTCGTTCCGGGCGGCTCGCCCAAGGTCTCGGCGCGGATGGTCCCGGCGGTCGACATGGCAGGCTCCTCAGCTCATCCGCACGCGCGGGTCGATCAGCGCGATCACGAGATCGGCCAGGAGGTTGGCCAGGATGACGACGATCGCCGTGAACATCAGCATCCCCATCAGGATCGGGTACTCCTTCATGGTGAGCGCGTCGACGAACAGGCGGCCCATGCCGGGCCAGCCGAAGATGGTCTCGGTGACGAGCGCCCCCGAGAACAGGGTCGGCAGCTCGATGCCCAAGAGCGCCACCAGGGGCTTGACCGCATTCGGCAGCGCGTGGCGCAGGAGCTGCGCGCGTCGGGTCAGGCCCTTGGCGCGGGCGGTGCGCATGTAGTCCTGGCTCATCACCTCGAGGAAGCTCGAGCGGGCGTAGCGGCTCCAGCTCGCCGTGAGCACGAGCGCCAGCACCATCACCGGCAGGACGAGGTGGCGTAAGAGATCGAGCGGGTTGCCCTCCTCGCCGAGCTCGTACATGCCGCCCGAGGGCAGCCAGCCCAGCTTCACGGCGAAGAGGAAGATCGCCATCAGGCCGAACCAGAAGGTCGGGAACGACAGGGCGAGCAAAGCGCCCGTGGTGGCGAGGTGGTCGAACACCGAGCCGCGCCGCACGGCACCAACGATGCCGACGAGGAGGCCCAGGAGCAGCGAGACGGCGAGTGCCGAGCCCATCAGCAGCACGGTCGCGGGCACGCGCTCGATGATGACGTCGAACACGGGCCGGCCGCCGAAGAAGGTGTTGCCCCAGTTGCCGGTGAGCATGCCCGTGGCCCACTTCAGGTACTGGAGCGGCAGAGGCTGGTCGAGGCCGAGCACGACGCGGATACGCTCGATGTCCCGGCTCGTGATGGTGGGGTTGAGCGTGTAGACGGCGAGCGGCCCGCCGGGGGCGAGGTGCATGATGGCGAAGCCGATCACCGAGACCCCGATCAGGAGCGGCACGGCGTGGAACAGGCGGCGCAGGACGAAGGCGAGCATCGGTCGGCACCTCCTCTCCTCAGGCCGGATGGAGATGGCAGGCGACGCGGTGGCCGCCGCCCCGATCGCGCAGGACCGGCGCCTCCTGCCGGCAGCGGGGCATGGCGTGCCGGCAGCGCGGGTGGAAGTGGCAGCCCGAGGGCGGCTTCGCCGGCGAGGGCGGGTCGCCGCCGATCGGCTCCGGCCGGCGCCGCGCACCCGGTCGCGGCTCCGGGGCGGCATCGAGGAGGGCCTGTGTGTAAGGGTGCTTGGCGTCGAAGAAAATGCTCTCGCGTGTCCCCTCCTCGACGATGCGGCCGAGATACATCACCGCCACCCGGTCGCAGATGTGATTGACCACGGCGAGGTTGTGCGAGATCAGGATGTAGGTGAGGCCCTGCTCGCGCCGGAGCCGGTCGAGCAGGTTGATGATCTGGGCCTGGACCGAGACGTCGAGTGCTGCCACGGGCTCGTCGCCGATGAGAAGGCGCGGCTCCAGCGCCAGGGCGCGGGCGATTCCGATCCGCTGGCGCTGGCCGCCCGAGAACTCGTGCGGGTAGCGGCGCGCGGCATCGGGCGAGAGGCCGACGAGGCGCAGGAGGGCTGCGACCCGGTCCTCGAGCTCGGTGCCTTTGGCGATCTTGTGGATCTCGAACGGTGCCGCCAGGATGGCGCCCACGCGCAGGCGCGGGTTCAGGCTCGCGAACGGGTCCTGGAACACGAACTGGATGCGCCGGCGCAGGGGCAGCATCTCGCGCCGGCCGAGATGGGTGATGTCCTGCCCCTCGAACCGGATCCGCCCGGCCGCGGGCTCGATCAGCCGACACACGGTCTTGCCGGTCGTGGTCTTGCCGCAGCCGCTCTCGCCGACGAGGCCCAGGACCTCGCCCGCCGCGAGCGTGAGATCGACACCGTCGACCGCGCGGATCAAGGGGCCTCTGGCCGAGCTGCGAAAATGCGTCTCGAGGCCTTCCACGGCCAGGAGCGGTTCAGCCATGGTCGGCCCTCCAGCAGGCGGCGAACGCATCCTGGCCCGTCGGCAGCGGCGGCGGGATCTGCTCCCGGCAGCGTGGCATCACGTGCGGGCAGCGGTCGGCGAAGGCGCAGCCGCGCCGGGGTGCGAGCAGGTCCGGCACGGTGCCGGCGATCTCGGAGAGCACCGGGGTGCGGGCGCGCGTGATCTGCGGGATCGAGGCGAGGAGGCCTTGCGTGTAGGGGTGGCGCGGCGTCGCGAACAGCACGTCGACCGGCGCCTGCTCGACGATCCGGCCGGCGTACATCACCGCTACCCGGTGCGCGGTCTCGGCGATCACGGCGAGGTCGTGGGTGATGAACAGCATGCCCATGCCGAATTCCGCCTGCAACCCGCGCAGAAGATCCAGGATCTGGGCCTGGATGGTGACGTCGAGCGCGGTCGTGGGTTCGTCCGCGATCAGAAGCTCGGGCCCGCCCGCGAGTGCTATCGCGATCATCACGCGCTGGCGCATCCCGCCCGAGAGCCGGTGCGGGTATTCCCGCGCGATCCGTGCGGGCTCCGGGATGCCGACCCGTGCCAGGAGCTCCACCGTGCGGGCTTGCGCCGCGCGGCCGCGGAGCCCGAGATGGCGGCGGAGCGTCTCCTCGATCTGGGTGCCCACGCGGAGCACCGGGTTGAGCGAGGTCATCGGCTCCTGGAAGATCATGGCGACGCGCCGGCCGCGCACCTGCTCCATCGCCGGCTCGGACAGGGTGAGGAGATCCTGCTCGCCCAAGCGCACGCTCCCGCCCGTGACCCGCATCGGCGGGGTCGGGAGCAGGCCCATGACGGCGAGCGAGGTCACGGTCTTGCCGCAGCCGCTCTCGCCGACGAGGCCCAGGGTCTCGCCGCGCCGGATCGCGAAGTCGACGCCGTCGAGCACCCGGACGGGGCCGCCGCCCGGCGTCAGCTCGACCGTGAGTCCCTCGACGGCGAGGAGTGGGGTCGCGGTGGCGGGCCGGGGGCTCGCCGCCGGCATCGCCGGCAAGGACCCGAACGCCGCCATCTCAGGCCACCGGTCCGGCCAGAGACGCAGGTGCGGGTGGCACCCAGCCCCGCTCCTCGCGCCAGCGCTCGCCGAGATTGCCGAAGCGGGCGAGCCGCAGTGTCGAGAGGTCGGCGAAGCTGCAGGTCCGGTCGAGGACGAGCTCGGCGATGGCCCGGCCCGAGGCCGGCGACAGGCCGAAGCCCACGCTCGACATGGTGGCGGCGACGACGTTGTCGTAGATGCCGAGCCGGTCGATCACCGGGCGGCCGTCCGGCGTGTTCTCGATGAAGCCGGCCCAGCTCCGGATCACCCTGGCGTGGGCCGCCTTCGGGAACAGCGCCACGAGGCGCCTGGCGAGGCTCGCCAGCACCGGCGTGCTCGAGCGCGGCGGCAGCCGCATGTCCTCGGCCGGCGGGTCCAGCCACTCGTGCAGCCCGCCGCCATAGGCGAGGTTGCCGCGCAGGGTCTGCCGACCATAGAGCCCGTTGCCGTCGATGCCGCCGTGGCGGAGCAGCGGCAGGGGCTCGGTCACGATCATCTCCGCCCGGGCGGGTGTGACCGGGATTTCCTGGCCGAGGAGCGCCGTCAGCACGCCGGTCTGCGGCCCGGCGGCGATGACGAGCTCGTCGCAGGCGAAGCTGCCACGGCTGGTCTCGACCGCGGTCACGCGCCCGCCCCTGGTCGTGAAGCCCGTCACCATCGTGTGCTGCAGGATGCGCCCACCCAGATCCTGGAGCGCCCAGGCATAAGCCTGCGCCGTGCGCTGCGGGTTGGCGTGGCCGCCATCATGAAACCAGCCGCCGAGATTGGCGTCGCTCGCGAGCGGACACAGCTCCAGCACCTGCTTGGGATCGAGCCGCTCGGCCCTGAGGCCGTTGTGGCGGATCATCTCGATCCAGGGCGCGAAGCGCTCGAAATCGGCCTCCGCCAGTGCCACCCTGATCCGGTAGGGCCGCCACTCCGTGGGATAGCCCAGAAGCTCGTCCATCTGCGGCCACAGCCGCTGCTCCTCGAGGAACAGCGGGCTCTGTGGGTGGGTGCAGCCGCCGCCGTTGCGTCCCGACGCCTCCCAGCCGACGATGCCCTTTTCGAGCAGGAGCACGTCGGCACCCCGCCGCGCCAGCCACCAGGCGGCGCTGAGGCCGGTGACGCCGCCGCCGACCACGATCACGCCGGCACCGTTCCGATCGCTCATGGTTCGGCTCCTCCCTCGGCCGGTGTCAGCTCCCAGGGTGGAACCCACTGGCTCGGGATGCCGAACCACACGTCCCAGCCTTCCGCCACTTCCGGGCTCTCGGGCAGCCGCGCCAGCACCTCCAGCGGCAGCGGCCGTACGGGCGCGCGATAGATGGCGGGCGGGATCGCCTCGAGGCCGACGCCGCCCTCGCGGGCGAGCAGGGCTGCGACCTGCTCGCGGCAGCGCCGGCCCTGGCACACGCCCATGCCGGCGCGGGTCAGCCGCTTGACGTGATCGGGATCGGCCGCCGCCCGCTCCGGACTCAGCCGGGCGAGGGCGCCCGGGCCGCCGACCCTGGCCGGGTCGGGGGTGAGATAGCGCGGTGCCCGCACCTCGGCGACCTCGCGGCAGCTCACCTCCTCGCACAGGCAAAGGAACGTGTCCGCGCCAGAGACCGCGAGCGAGGCCTCGAGCCAGGCCCGGCGCCGCCCGGCGAGATCGGGGCCGGCCATGGCCCGGGCGGCGCGCACGCGCGCAAGATCCGCGTCGTCCTCGCCCGCCGCGGCCCCGAGCGCCCGCGCCACGGCGCGCGCCGCGATGCGCCCTTCGGCCCGTGCTATGCCGGGATCTCGCGACTTCGTCTCGCTCAGCCCGGCGCAGTCGCCGACGGCGTGAACGGCCGGGTGCGAGGTGCGGCCCGCCTCGTCGGCGACGGGCACCCAGCCGCCCGCGGAGCCCTCGAACCGGAAGGCGAGGTGCATGGCGCCCATGAGGTCGATCACCGGCACGGCACCGGTCGCGAGCACGATCGTATCGCAGGCGATGCTGCGCTCGCTGCCGAAGACGGGCCCGCCGTCCGCGCCGAGGGCCGTGAGGACCGCGCTGGCGACGCGGCCGGTACCGTCGGCGGTCGCGGCCTTCACCATGGTGCAGGCGAGGATCGGAACCCCGGCCGCCGCGAGCTCGGCCACGAGCGACTCCGGCCCGACCGGGGCGGGGGCGATCTCGACGATCCCGGCCACCTCGA
This sequence comes from Benzoatithermus flavus, assembly GCF_037908215.1. NCBI lineage: Bacteria > Pseudomonadati > Pseudomonadota > Alphaproteobacteria > Geminicoccales > Geminicoccaceae > Benzoatithermus > Benzoatithermus flavus. Next base: position 13,506 of record NZ_JBBLZC010000010.1, read on the forward strand.
GCCCGCGATCCAGCGCGAGACGGGCCGTCAGCAGCGCGTCCACGTCCGAGCCCAGCACCAGAAGACGTCCGCCCTCGAACGCGTCGTAGCGCTCGAGCAGGCAGCGGAGCGCTGCCGCCCCGACCACACCGGGCTGCTCCCAGCCCGGAAAGGCGAGGCCCGTGTCGCGGCGGCCGAGGGCCAGGATCGCGCGGTCGCAGGTGACGTGCCAGCTCCGCTCCCGGTCGGCGAGACCGGCCGCGAGCGGCGGCAGCCAGCATGTGCCCGGTGCCCGCGCGAACAGGCCCCAGGCCGTGACCCCGAGCTCGACCTCGACCCCGAGCTCGAAGGCGCGCTCGAGCTCGGGCATGCTCGCGGCGACCCGCTCCAGCATCCGCCCGTGATTCCGGGTGGCGGCACCGGCCGTGCCGCCGAAATGAAACGGGACGTCGAGCCCGAACAGGGCGGGATCGAGCGGATGTTCGTCGACGAGAAGCGTCGTCAGGCCGGAGGCGCGCGCCTCCATCGCCGCGGCGAGCCCGGCGGGACCGGCGCCCACGACCAGAACCTGGACGTGGCGCTCGACCGGAAACGGCTTGCCGGCGACCGAGTGCGGATCTTGCGGGGGGCGTGTCGTCATCCCCGGGTTCCCCTGATTTCTTCAGCCCGGTCGACGGCCGGATCGGGGCGGCATGCATTCCGCCCCGTGTCGACTGTACGCGGCCATGTCCGGAGCCTGCTCCGGCATCGCTGCCGCCCGGCTCGATCGCCTCCCTTGGCGTACAGTTCTGTACTGTAGGCAAACGGGAAAGAGCTTGGCAAGCACCATGACTCCCGAGCCTCGGCACGACAGGAATCGCGACATGCCATGTGCAAGAGCATGCGCGTTCCTTGTTCCTTGGACGCGGTCTCGGCACGGCCTCTCCCGAGGCGCCGAGAACCCGCTTCAGGCCGCCAGAGAGGAGCGGAGCCGCGGCTCGGCGAGCCGGTCGAGCACGGCCACGGCTGGCGCGAACGCGTCGAACGCGAGGGTGTAGCAGTCGATGCCGCCGATCCAATCCACCAGACGCCGAACGAAGTCGGTGTCGAGCGCGACCCGCATCGCCGGGGTCTCGGCCAGGAGCCGGCGCAGCGCCTCGACCCGGTCGAGCCGGACGAGGCCGGCCGGGGCTTCGGCGACGTAGCGCGGAAACACGAGCCAGCGCACGGGCCACGCCCGCACCAGAGCGGGATCGGCGGGATCGGCCGGCGGCAAAGGATAGCGGACGAGCTTGCCGTCGGCGCGGCGGTAGACCCGCCGCTTCGGCAGGTCCGGAGCGAACGGCGCCACCAGCTCCCAGGCCGGTTGCTTCACGCACGGGCAGGCCGGAACGCCGCGCGCCAGCAGCCGCTCGCCGTCGAGCAGCACGGTCTCGTCGGTATGCCAGGCGAAGCCGGCGGCGGCGAGCGCCAGGCTGAGGCAGGTCTTGCCGCTGCCGGGTGCGGCCGGCAGCAGGAGCGCCGAGCCGCCGCGACGGAGCATGGCGCCGTGGACGCAGAGCGCGAAGCCGTATCGGTTGACCGCCTCGGCCACGAGGGCGTGCTTCACCATGGGAGCGAGGCCGGCCACGTCGGGAGCGACGTCGTGCCGGCGGCCGTCGATCCAGAGCGCCGTCCCGGCCGCCTCGCCGGCGCAGACCGCTCTGGCCGCGACGTCCTTGCCATCGGCCGCGAAATGACCCAGCACCTCGTCCACGGTGTCGGCCTCTGCTTCGCTCGCGAACCCGACCTCGAACAGCATCCCGAGGATGCGGTAGCGCCGTCGTGCCGCGGCCGGCGCCGTGGGGCCGGAGGAGGATGCGGAAGCGCGGCGGGGTGCGGGCGGCGGGCTGCGCCTTGCCGGTGGCGCTCCGGCGGCCAGAAGGCCACGGCCCGCCCAGTCGAGGAGGGCGGCACCCAGCTCCGCCGCGGCGGTCGCCTCGTCGCGGGCGAAGCTTTCGGCGTAGGCGGCGACGATCTCGCCCGTGCTCATGCCCTCCATGAGTGCGCACCAGAGGAAGGTCGCGGTCGTCGACAGGGCGAGCAGCTCCTGGCCGGTCGGGTCGAGCAGGAGCCCGGCATCGTCGAGCAGGAAGAGCTCGAGGCCCGGCGCCGGCTCGAGCCTGGCCCGCGGATCGGCGAGGGCGTTCGCCACGCGGTCCACGCACCGGGCCTGGCGGCGAGCAGGGTCGCGGCCACCTCCGGTAGGCGCCGCAGCCGCGCGGCCCAGAGCGACCGGCCTTCCGCCGCGGCGCGCTCGGCGTCGTTCATGTCGGGCAGGAGCAGGAAGGCCGGAAGCGCTGCGATCACGCGCAAGCGATCCGCGATCCGCTCGCGGAAGGCAACATGGCTGAGAAGCGTGGCGAGGCGGTGCCAGTAGAGCCGCTTGCGGCGGTGGTGCGGGTCGGCCAGCGCCCGCTCCAGCCGGTCGGCGAGGCGCTCCACCGCCGCGTCGCCCGCCACCGGCGCTCGCGTGTCGATGCCGTAGCGGCGGAGCAGGGTGAAGGCGAGGGCGGTGATCCGCCTGGTACCGGTCGCGGTCGCGATCTCGCCGACGCACGCGAGGTCGGCCAGGGTCACGCGCCGGGCGAGCTGCTCGAGATCGGCAAGGTAGGTCAGGTCGACCCAGGGATATTCCTTGACCAGATAGAGGCCGGACAGGACGGTGAGCCAGGCCGTTCCCGGCACGTCGATGGTGCCGCCGCCGAGCGCGACGGCCTGCCGCTCGGCCCAGAGCGTCGCGAAATCGAGCGGAAAGGGGATGTCGCCGCCGACGATGTTCCAGTGCAGATCGACGACGAAGCCCCGCCGCGGGTTGACGAAGTGGATCTCGCGCGCGAGCCCGTCGGCGCGCGGGCGCGCCGCGTAGCCCAGCCGCTCCAGGCAGGCCGCGGCGGATCGCAGGTCGCGTCTCGCGATCAGGAGGTCGAGGTCCAGGCTCGAGCGCAGATCGGGGTCGCCATAGAGGAGAGCGCTCTGGGCCGGCCCCTTCACCGCTAGCGCCGGCACACCCGCCACGCGCAGCGCCTCGACGACGCCCGCGAGTTCCGGTACCAGGCGCGCCGCCTGATGCCGCGCGCGCTCGAGCACACGCTCTGCCTCGGCCGCGATCGCCGCCGGCGCGTCGCTTCGGCCCGCGCGCAGCGCGTGGGCGACGACGCCCGCGAGCTTGTGCCGCTGCGCCAGCGGAAACAGCTCGTGCCATGCGCCACGGGCTGCGCAGCCGTCGATCAGCCCGGCCGCGATCCTGGAGGTCGCCGTCCGCATGAAAGGTTCCCCTGGTGCGAAGCGGAGCCGGCGGCCCGCTGACGGGCGGAGCCGCCGGCTCCGCTCCTACCGCTGTCGGTGACGGCCGGAAGCGGGGCTCAGCGCCACTTGCCGCCCTTGTCGCCGAGATGGCCCCAGCGCTCGTTCCAGCGCTTGAACCAGTCCTCGTGCCCGCCGCCCCCGTGGCCGCCACCATGGCCGCCACCATGGCCCCAGTCGCCGCCGTGGCCGCCATAGTGGCCGGCAGCATGCGCCGACTTGCTGCCCATGCTGACCAGGCTCGCCGCGACGGGTGCCGCCGCCGCTGCCGTGCCCGCGCGCTTCAGGAACTTCCGGCGCGCCTCGCTCGGCCGCTTCATTTCATCCTCTCCTCTGCAGGCTGTTCGCCACCATGTGCCGTGGCGTTCGGCAGTGGACCGAAATCGCCACTGCCGCTCAATTCCGACACCGATCCCGGAACATTCCGGTATCTCGCCGACGGCAGGAACAGCCGGGTCGCAGCACCGGCGTATCGCCGGGCCGATCGTCGCCGGGTGGTGGCATCGGGCTCTCGTGCGGCGGCGGACGGCGGTGTATGCCGGCGGGACGAGACGGCCATCATCGGGAGGTGGGATGTACGAGCTCTACTGGTCGGCCGATACCGGCGCGTTCGCGGTGCAGGCGGTGCTCGAGGAGCTGGGGCAGGCTTACGAGCGGGTCGTGGTCGACACGCGGGAAGGGCGTCATCGCGAGCCGGGCTACACGAAGCTGAACCCGATGCAGCAGGTGCCGAGCCTTCGCCTGCCCGACGGCACGGTGATCACCGAATCGGCCGCGATGGTGCTGCACCTGTGCGACGCGCATCCCGAGCGGGGGCTTCTGCCGGCACCGGGCACGACGGAGCGCGCCGTCGCCTACCGCTGGCTGTTCTGGCTCGCGACCGGCCTCTACGAGACCGACCTGCGCTACTACTATCCCGAGCGCTACACGGCCGATCCCGCGGGAGCGCCGGCCGTGAAGCAGGCGGCGCACGAGCGGCTGGATCGGCTCGTGGCGATGGCGGCCGAGCTGCTGGGTGCCGGGCCTTGGGTCCTGGGCGAGCGTTTCTCCGCCGTCGACATCTACCTCTTCATGCTGGTGCTCTGGCATCCGGCGCGGGCGGCGATCTTCGAGCGGCATCCGGGCCTGGGCGAGCATGCACGGCGTTTGCGCGCGCGCCCTGCCGTCGATCGGATCTGGGCCCTGAACTTTCCCGCGGGCAGGAGCGTATGGTCGACCTGGACCGGCTCGAGCGCGTCCTGATCCGGGCAGCGCTGGCGCGGCGCAGCATCACGTACGGGCAGCTCCTGGGCCTGTTCGAGCGGAAGGTGACGCGGATCACGGTCGCGGCCCTGTGCCGCGATCTCGGGCGGGTAGCGGAGCGGCGGGCCGGCGAGAGCTGGCCCGATCTCGCCTGCCTCGTCGTCCGTAAAAGCGATTCCCTGCCGGGGGAGGGTTATTTCGACAGCCTGCGCCGCGAAGGCGCCTACACCGGACCGAGCACCGGGCCCGGTGCCGAGGCTTTCTTGCGCGCCCGGCAGGAGCGGGCGTTCGCCTGGGCGGAGAGGGCAGGGGCGGCGCTGCTGCCATGGCCCGAGGACGAGCCGGAGCGGGCGCCAAGCACCCGCTCCTGGAGCGAGGAGGCTCAGCGGCCGGCCTCGGTGCCCGAAGCTTCGCGCTGCAGGTAGGCCTTGGTGATCGATTCGATCATTCCGCCCAGCTTCTGCCCGGCCGCCTCCTCCTGGCGCAGGATCTCGCGGCAGGTCTGGACCACCTCGGTCTCGCCGCATTCCTCGGCCATCGCGATCAGCGAGCGGTAGGAGGCCTGCTCGAAATGCTCGAAGGAGTAGAGCGTGAACAGGTTCTTGAGCACCTCGTCGCCGGCGACGCTGTGCATCATCGCCTGAATGTTGGCGGCGAGCTTCATCGTCGCCTCTTTCAGCGTCGAGGGCGATTCGCCGAAGCGGTTGAGGAGCTGCTCGACCATCTGCTGCTGGCGACGCGTCTCCTCGATGTGCTGGCCGATCGCTGCCTTGAGATCGGGATAATGCTCGAGGCGGCTGTGCACGTTCTCCATGGTCGAGAGAGCCTGGCCCTCGAGCCCGTATGCGTTGCGCAGGCCCACGATCAGGGTGTCGCGCTTGCTGGTCGCCATGATGGGATTCCTCGTCTGTCTGCCGATCCGGTAGAACTCGTCCCGCCCGCGCTGTCACCGGCGGGCATCGCAGCACCGCCTAAACCGGCGGCACGCGAGCCGGTTCCGCCCGCATCGTCCCAGGAAAACGACGCCGGCAGCAGCCGTCGGCGCCGCAGCCTCGGCGGAATCGCCCTAGCCGCGTTTCTGGCCTCGGCGGGGGCGGTGCGGGCGGCGCCGGTGACGCTCGCCGGCATCACCTTCAGCGACGAGTTGGGCGGTGTGGTGCTGCGCGGCGGCTCCGGCCGGGGCACGCCGTCCGATCCGTTCGTCCTCTACGAGGACATCACGGACGACGGGCCCGCGATCCTCGTCGTGCGCGGGCTCGCGGACCGGATCGGCGGCCCGCTGCAGGGGCCGGGCCAGATGGGCTTTTCCTTGCGCAAGATCGTCACCAACCGCACGGCACGGGTCTGGTACAGCTTCGAGCTCGAGCTGCGCGAGGATCTCGCGAGACCCAGCACCTACGAGGACGGGCTGTCCTTCGGCCAGGCGACGGCGGCGTCCCGGCATTTCACGGCCGACCGGTTCCGGACCGTGCAGATGGAGGACGAGCCCCTGGACGCGGTGGTGTTCACAGACGGTGCGGTGCGGCCCGGCGAGACGGTGACCGTGTCGCTGTCGCTCACGGACTACACCCCCGTGAACCTGTTCTACCTCCTGCAGCGGCGCGAGAGCCCGAGCGCCGGCCTGGGATCGACGCCGAGCGGCGGTTGAGCCGGCAGCTCAGAGGAACTTGGCGGCGATGTCGACCGAGCTCGCGACGCCGATCTTGTCGTAGGCTTCATCCAGGAACAGGCCCGCGCGCTCGCGGCCGAGCGCGCGCAGCCAGCACAGGAAGTCGGCGCTCGCGTTGAGCTTGGAGGAGTAACCCAGAGGTCGCATCGCCTCCTCGGCCTCGATGAGGTGGATCTTCACGTCCTTGTAGCGGCCGCGCGGAATACGGTGCTCGGCGAGGAGCTTCTGCACGAAGGCGATCGCCCGCATCTCGCGCATGAGCGAGCTGTTGAACGAGATCTCGTTGATCCGGTCGACGATCGTCTGCGCCGTCATCGGCACATGCTCGATCTCGATCGGGTTGATCTGGACGATCAGCATGTCCTCGCAGTCGGTCTCGTAGATCAGAGGAAAGATCGGCGGGTTGCCCATGAAGCCGCCGTCCCAGTAATACTCGCCCTCGACCTCGACCGCCTGGAACAAAGACGGTAAGCAGGCCGAGGCCATGACGGCTTTCGCCGAGATCTCCTCGCCGCTGAAGACGCGGATCTTGCCGGTCTTGACGTTGGTGGCGCAGACGAACAGCCTGATCGTCAGGTTGCGCTTGAGCCAAGCGAAGTCGACGACCTGGTCCAGGATGTCGACGAGCGGGTTGTAGTTGAGCGGGTTCGCGACATAAGGCGAGACCATGCGCGAGAGCGCGTCGTAGAAGTGCCAGCTCGGCGAGAGTTCCATGTCTCCCTTCGAGACCAGGCGATCGAGTGGGGTCGGCTGGAACGGACTGAACAGCGCCCGCTCGGCGACGAGGCTCCAGAACCGGTTCAGGACGGCGCGCGCCTCCTCGGGCCCGCCGCGGGCGAGCCCGTAGGCGAGCGCCGTCGCGTTCATGGCACCCGCGCTGGTGCCGCAGATGCCCGCGATCTCGAGCCGGCCGTCCTCGAGCAGGCGGTCGAGCGCCCCCCAGGTGAAGGCGCCGTGCGCACCGCCGCCCTGCAGCGCCAGATTGATCCGCTTCCGGTTGGAAGCAGTGTCGCCGTCCTTCCGCATGGAACGCCTACTGCGCCGTCCAGCCGCCGTCGATCGCGAGCGCCTGGCCGCGGATCTGGTCGGCCGCGGGCGAGCACAGGAACACGACCATGCCGGCGATCTGCTCCGGGGTGACGAAGGCGAGCGAGGGCTGCTTCTCGGCCAGGAGCTCGCGCTTCGCCTGCTCGACCGGGATCCCCTCCCGCGCGGCGCGGTCGTCGATCTGCTGCTGGACGAGCGGGGTGAGCACCCAGCCGGGGCAGATCGCGTTGCAGGTCACACCGGTCGTCGCCGTTTCCAGCGCCACCACCTTGGTGAAGCCCACGAGCCCGTGCTTGGCGGCGACATAGGCCGACTTCTCGGCGCTGGCGACGAGGCCGTGCGCGGAGGCGATGTTGACGATCCGGCCCCAGCCGCGCTCCAGCATCTGCGGCAGCACGGCCTTGGTAGCATAGAAGGCGGCCGAGAGATTGATCGCGATGATGGCCTCCCATTTCTCGGCCGGGAAGTCCTGCACCTTCGCCACGTGCTGGATGCCGGCATTGTTGACCAGCACGTCGACCCGGCCGAGCTCCCTGGTCGCCTGGGCGATCAGGTCGGCGATCTGCTCCGGCCGCGTCATGTCGGCGCCGTGATGGAGCACCCGCACCCCGTGCCGCTCGGCGAGGCTCTGGCGCAGGCTCGCGATCGCGGCCGGATCGCCGAAGCCGTTGAGGACGATGTCCGCACCCTGGCCCGCGAGCCCTGCCGCGATCCCGAGCCCGATGCCGCTCGTGGAGCCGGTGACGACGGCGACCTTGCCCTTCAGCATTCCTTGCCTCCTCGGCGCTCGACGATCCCCGAGAGGGACCGGCCGCGGTCGCGCGTCCGGTCTCGCCTCGTGCAGCGGTCTACACAGGCCCGTAGCCGATGGGAATGCTCGTCCGGCTCCTGTCGTGGCACCGCGGCCGCGGTTGGATTGTTGTCGTCGTCGGCTTATGGTCCTCGTGAGGGTGGGGATTCTGCCGTCCCGCGGACGGACCGCTCACAGCAGCAAGGGAGCAAGAGGCATGGCCGATCTCGTCGTGGTCGCGTTCGACCGGCCCGATATGGCCGATCAGGTGCTGCACCAGCTCACCGCCATGAGCAAGGAGCAACTCATCGAGCTCGAGGATGCCTGCGTGGTGATCCGCCCGCCCGAGGGCGAGATCCAGCTCAAGCAGATGGTGCCGCTCACGAAGATGGGAGCGCTGAGCGGCGGCTCCTCGGGTGCCCTGTGGGGGGCGCTGGTCGGGCTCCTGTTCCTGAACCCGCTCGCCGGGGCGGTGGTGGGCGGCGGCATCGGTGCTGCGACCGGCGCGCTCGCCGGGCAGCTTTCCGACTACGGCATTGACGACGATTTCATCCGTCGCCTGGGCAGCACGATCAAGCCGGACAGCTCCGCCCTGTTCCTGCTGATCCGCAAGGTGACGGGCGACAAGGTGCTGCAGCGTCTGCGCGAGCAGGGCGTGCACGGCCACGTGCTCCAGACCTCGCTCAGCAACGAGCAGGAGGCGGCGCTCAAGAAGGCGCTGAGCGACGCCAGCACGGAGCAAGCAGCCTCGGGGGCTGCCACCGCGATCTGAGCCGAGAGGCAGGCAGCGCGCCGTGGGCCGCCCGAGCCTTTTTCCCATGAGCGGGGAACCTGCCGCAGTGGTGCCCATTCTACCCGAGCATGAGGCCGCCCCCTGTCCGCTCGGAGAGGAATCATGGCCGACACAGCGCTGGCCGATCTGCGCGAGCAGGCCCTGCACTGTCAGAATTGCCCCTTGTTCGCCGACGCGACTCAGACGGTGTTCGGCGAGGGGCCGGCGCCGAGCGAGCTCATGTTCGTGGGCGAAGCGCCGGGTGATCAGGAGGACCGCCAGGGTCGGCCGTTCGTGGGCCCGGCGGGTCAGCTCTTCGATCGGGCGCTCGAGGAGGTCGGGATCGACCGGCGCCGGATCTATCTCACCAACGCGGTCAAGCACTTCAAGTTCATCCTCCGTGGCCGGCGGCGCATCCACCAGAAGCCGGACCGCAGCGAGATCGAGGCCTGCAAATTCTGGCTGTTCAGCGAGATCGAGCTGGTCCAGCCGCGGCTCATCGTGGCGATGGGCGCGACCGCCGCCCAGGCGCTCATGGGCCGGGTGGCGACGATCGGGCGCGAGCGCGGCCGCTTCCAGCATTATCCGCCCGACCGCCACCTGTTCGTCACGGTCCACCCCTCGTTCCTCCTGCGCGTGCCGGACGAGCGGGCGAAGGCCTTGGAGTATGCGCGGTTCGTGCAGGAGCTGCGGATGATCGCCGAAGGGCCGCCGGTGCCGGTCGAGAAGCCGGAGGTGGCCCGGCCGGTGGCGGCTTTGCCCGAGGGGGCGCCTGCACGCGAGGCGGAGCGGAAACCCCGCCGCGGCGGGCGCAAGGCCTCCGGCGGCGAGGGGCAGTTCTCGCTGTTTTGAACGTCCTCGAGCTGCTCTTCTGGACGGCGTCGGGGCTACGGCCGCCGAGGCGGGTCGTGATGATCCACGACGGCTAAGCGCGTGCCCTTGGCCTTGCTTTCCAGGGAACGAGCCCCAGGACCAGCGTGCAGCCGGATACGACGATCACGGCGCCGATGATCTGCACGGCGGACAGAGGCTCGCGCAGGAGGAGCGCGCCGGCGAGGACCGCGACGATGGTCACGGCGAACTCGACGCTGATCGTCCTGGTTGCCCCGATGGTGGATACCAGCCGGAAGTAAAGCACATAATTGAGAGCGCTCATGACGCTGCCGAGCAGAAGCAGGTGCATGTAGTCGACGGGGCGGGGCGGCGTCGGGACCGGGACCGCGAGCAGCAACGGCAAGGTCAAGAGCCCGCCCGACAGGAACGAGCCGATGGTCACCTCCCAGGATCCGACGGCTCGCAGGTGGCGACTCGCGTAGCTGCTGCCGAATGCGGCGGAGAACGAACCGAGCAGCGCGCTCACGCATCCCAGGACGAAGGAGCCGGTGACCGGCACGGCCGGAAAGCCCACGAGCAGAACGATCCCGACGAAGCCGAACACCAAACCCACGAGGCTTCGCGGCGTGATGCACTCGATGCCCCACAGCTTGCCGATGATCATGGAGAACAAGGGGATCGCCGCGACCAGGATCGCCGTCGTGGCGGTCCCGATGCGCGGGGTGGCGAAGGAGAGGCCGATGAGCTGCCCCGCGACCGTTGTGGCGCCGACGACGACCAGCGGCCGCCAGCCGGCGCCGAAGTCGAGCTTTCGTCCGGTCACGGCCGCCACTGCCAGGAGCGTCGTGCTCGCGACGAAGGCGCGGAAGGTGACGGCGCCCACCCAGCCGAACGCACGGGTGACCTCGAGCAGCACCAGGAAGGAGAAGCCCCAGGTGACGGCCAGGAACAGATAGGCGAGCACATCCCCGAGCTTCAACGGCGGTGCTCCGGGTTCAGGTTCGGGTCCGCCAGCCCGTGAGGCAACCGAGCCGAACGCGCCATCCGGCCCGCTGTCGGGACACAGCCGGCCCGGCACGGGAAGGGAGCGCTCGACCGGCCCCGTGCGGTCCATCTCAGCCCGTGCCGTCCTGCGGCAGCGCTATCCAGAGCTCGAGCGTGCCGGCGCGCGGCTTGGCCTTGGCCCAGCCGGTGAAGTCGCGCACGTCGATCACGATGTTGGCGAAGCCCATGGCCTGGAGCTCGGCCATGGCGTCGCGGGCGAGCTGGTTCGCGGCCTCGCGGTCGGCGGGGTAGAAGAAGCGCACCTCGCGCGCATCGACCGGCATGCGGTCCTCCGAGGGTACGATGTAGCCCTTGCCCTGCAGCTTCTCGGCGAGGCCATGGGCGAGCTCGACCGGCACGCTCTTGCCGTACTGGACGAACACGGTGGCGAGATGGTCCCCTGTGACCGCGCGCTGCGCGCGCTCGAGGATCGCTTGCGCTTCCGCCTGCAGCCGCTGCGCCTCCTGCGCCGCATCCTCGCGGCCGGCGGCGGCGAGCCGGGTGAGGTCGTTGGCGAGCTTGGCGAGATCGGCCACCGCCGCCCTGGTCTCGGCGAGCGAGGTCATGACACCGCGGCTGTTCTGGGCGAGGTCGGCCTCGAGCTCGCGCCGGCGCATGACGATCGTCCCGAACTGGTCGTTGATGCTTTCCAGCGTCTTGTCGAACTCGTCCTGCTGCTTGGCGAGCCGGGCCTGGAAGCTCTCGATCTTGCGCTGCGCCTCGGCGGCGTCGCTGTTGATCTGCTCGACGAGCGCATCGAGCTTCTTCTTGTTGTCCTTGGCGAGGTCGAGCTGGACGTTCATGAGGGCGATCGTCCGCTCGGCGTCCTTCGAGACCGGCCCGATCGCTTTCACGACCAGGTTCTCGACCCAGCTATAGCCGGCAAGGCCCAGGACGAACAGGACCGCACCCACGATCCCGGCATAGCGCATCTTGAGCGTGCGCTCGACCCGCTCGCCGACATTGTCTGCGAGCCGCCGCTCGAGCAGCTCCAGCATCTCGGGCGTCAGGTTGGGTTGTGGCGTCATCGCTCCCGTTCCCCGCAGAAGATCGATCGGCCGCCGTCAACAGCACAGGAGAGCCCGATCGGGCAAGCCCGGCAGCCGAGCCCTGCGCCATTGTGACCGTCCGCGTGCCCCGCTAGTGTCCGGCCTCGGACAACGCGGGAAGAGGGGAGGTCTCATGGAGCGCCAGGAGCCGCAGCAGCTCAGGGGCAAGGTCGCGATCGTCACCGGCGGGACGCAAGGCTTGGGCGAGACGATCGCCCGGCTGTTCGTGGCGCGCGGGGCAGAAGCGATCGTCATCACCGGACGCAGCCGCGAGCGGGGCGAGAAGGTGAAGGCCGAGCTCGAGGCGATGGGGGCGAAGACCGTGTTCGTGCCGGCGGAGCTGGCCGAGCTCGACCAGGTGCGCGAGATCGTGCGGCGCTGCGACGAGGCCTTCGGCCGGGTGGACTGCCTCGTCAATGCCGCCGCGCTGACCGACCGCGGCACCATCCTCGACACGAGCCCCGAGCTGTTCGACCGGATGTTCGCGGTCAACGTCCGCGCTCCCTTCTTCCTGATCCAGGCCGCGGCCAAGGTGATGCGCCGCGAGGGCAGAGGCGGTACCATCGTCAACATCCTCTCGACCTCGGCCTATGGCGGCCAGCATTTCCTCGCCGCCTATTCTGCCTCGAAGGGGGCCTTGGGCATCCTCACGAAGAACGTGGCCTACGCGCTCATGCGCGATTCCATCCGGGTGAACGGTCTCAACATCGGCTGGATGAACACGCCGGGCGAGCATGCGATCCAGGCGAAGGCGCACAACGCCCCGCCGGACTGGCTCGAGCGCGCCGGGGCCGAACTGCCGCTCGGCCGGCTGCTCGAGCCGCTCGAGGTCGCACGCGCCGTGGCCTTCCTGGCCTCGGACGAGAGCGTGCCGATGAGCGGAGCGCTCGTCGACTTCGACCAGTCCGTGCAGGGCGCGGGCGACCCGCCGCGGCCCATGATCCGCCTCGAGGACTGATGCCCGCAGTGCCCGCATCGATCGGCGCGGGCGAGGCGCTTGACAGCCGCCTCACCCCACCTTAGATCACGCGGGCGCCCCGGCCCGCCGGGCCGGAGCGAAGCGTGGCGGAGTAGCTCAGCGGTAGAGCAGGGGAATCATAATCCCTTGGTCGGGGGTTCAAATCCCTCCTCCGCTACCAGATTGACCCTTCCATCCTCTGACGCAGCATCGGCTCGGGCTCTCAGCTGGTGAGAGCTGCCAGGCGGCCCTTGACCTACCCTGAGTCGAGAAAGCCGCTTGCAGCACAGGCCTTCGACGGTACGGCCGATCATCCTGTCCAGCCTCAGCCCGGCCATGGCACGGGCCGACGGGCGTTCCGCCGCGCGAGCACCGGCGCAGCGGTCCGGAAGGAAAGTTCCCGCAACGGGCTGCCGGGAAGGCGTCCCACTGCGGCCCGGGTGTGCCTTACTCGTGCAGCTCGAGCTGCAGCCATGGCGGCGGGGCAGGGATCAGCACGGCATCGCCGGCCACGAGCGGTCCTGTAGCCGCAGCATCGGGGCCGAGCTGCTCCAACCGTAGGAGGGCGAGGCCGATGGCACCGCTACCGGGGCCGGCCTCCTGGAGCGCCGAGCGCATCTCGCCGGCATCCCGCCCGCCGCGAAAGACGGGCGTGCCGGGCGCCGGCACCGGGCCCTCGATCCGCACCGGAACGAGCCGCTTCTTGACGAGGCCGCGATGCTTGGTGCGCGCGGTGAGTTCCTGGCCGACGAAGCAGCCCTTCGTGAAGCTGACGCCGTGCAGCTCCTCGAAGCCACTTTCGAGCAGAATGGATTTCTCCACCACCAGATCGCGACTGCCGTCCGGCACGCCGAGCTCGAGGCGAAGGTGGTCGTAGGCCGCGAACGGGGCAGGGGCGAGCCCGTGCGCCGCCACGAAGCCGTCCAGGTCCGCGCGCGGCAGCACGACCCGCACGCCGAGCTCGGCCGTGCGGGGATCGACCGCGAGTACCGCATCGCCCTCGACCCGTGCGGCACCGGCCTGCGGCGGCAGATCGAAGATGCCTGCCGCCTCGCGGCCGAGCACGGCCAGAACCGCCTTCCCGGCGCTCGCGTCCTCGATCGCGACCTTGGCTCTCAGCCGGTACATGGAAAGACGCTGGATCAGCGCCGGCAGCCGCTCGCGCTCGCCATCGAGGAGGACAGCACCGTCCGCGGCCTCGTGGAGCAGAAAATCGAACAAATACTTGCCCTGTGGCGTCAACAGCGCTGCATAGAGTGACCGGCTCGTTGCCAGGAGGTTAATATCGTTGCTGACGAGGCCCTGGAGGAAGCCCCGCGTGTCCTCGCCGACGAGACGGACGACACTCCGGTTCGCCAGGACGACGCAACGTGGATCGGACATGGTGAAGGGCTCGCTTTCGCATCTGATGGGGCACTTCCGAAATCTGGGTGAACGACGAGGATGAACAAGCCTCTTCTTCCCGAACCGCCGCCGCTCGACCTCGATCGCAGCGCCCTGTTCCTCGACTACGACGGCACGCTGGTCGGGATAGCCCCCACACCGGCCGAGGCGCGCGCCGACGACGAGCTGCGCGATCTCCTCCGCGATCTCCTCGTCCGGCTGAATGGTGCCGTGGCGATCATCAGCGGCCGGCGCGTAGCCGACATCGACCATTTCCTGGCGCCGCTCAGGCTGACCGTCGCCGGCCTGCACGGGCTCGAGCTGCGGCGTCACGACGGCAGCCTCGTGCAATGCGCGGCTGCGGACGATTCCCTCGAGCGGGTCCGTGCCGCCTTCCGTTCGTTCGTCGCGCGCAATCCCGGAACTCTCTTGGAAGACAAGCGTTTAACGGTGGCGCTCCACTACCGGCTGGCGCCTTCCGCGGCCGAGGAGGCGGCAGTGCTCGCTGCCAGGCTCGCGGAGGAGAGCGGGGGGACGCTCCGCCTGCAGCAGGGGAAGATGGTCGTGGAGCTGCTTCCCGCCGGCAGGGACAAAGGACGCGCCATCGAGGATCTGCTGGCGCTGCCCGAATTCGCCGGCCGTGACCCGGTGTTCGTCGGCGACGACGTGACCGACGAGGCCGGCTTTCTGGTCGTCAATCGACGGGGGGGAATCAGTGTACGCGTGGGAGCAGCCGATCATCCGACCGAAGCTCGCCGATGCCTCGCCGATATCGGCGCGCTCCGCCGATGGCTCCATGCTTCGCTCGCCCGCTAAAGTGCCGGTTGCTCGCGGCAGCTCGGCCCGGGCCGGCGATGGCAAGTCGGGGCAGAAGGAGCGCGGCGGACGCCTCGTCGTCGCCTCCAACCGGGTCTCGGTCCCGACCGGTCGTCAGGCCGCTTCGGCCGGTGGGCTCGCGGTCGGCGTGCAGGCCGCACTCCGCGATCACGGCGGCATCTGGTTCGGCTGGAGCGGCGAGCTCGTCACCGATCCGGCCGAGCGGCAGGTGCGCACGGTGGAGAAGGACGGCATCACCTACGTGCTGATCGATCTGACCAGGACGGAGCACCGTGCCTATTACGGCGGGATGGCCAACCGCACGCTCTGGCCGCTCCTGCATTACCGGATCGATCTCACCACGTGCGAGCACGAGTGGTACCGGACCTACGCCGCGGTCAACCGGCTGTTCGCCGAGACGCTGATGGAGCGGCTCCGGCCCGAGGACCGGGTCTGGGTTCAGGACTTTCATCTCATTCCACTCGGCCGGGAGCTGCGGCGGCTGGGCTTTGCCGGCCGGCTCGGCTTCTTCCTGCACGTGCCGTTCCCGCCCGCGCAGATCTTCCTGACCTTGCCCTGGCATCACGAGCTCGGCCAGGATCTGTGCGCCTACGATGTGGCCGGCTTCCAGACGCCGACGGATCGAGACCATTTCGTCGACTACGCCCGGCGCGAGCTCGGGGCCGAGGTCCTGGCCGAAGACCGGTTCCGGCGCGAGGGTCGGACCATCGAGGTCGAGGCGGTGCCGATCGGGGTCGACGTGCGCGAGGTGGAGCGGCTGACCCAGTCGGCCGAGGCGCGGCGGCAGCGCGACGCGCTGCAGGCGAGCCTGGATGGTCGGGCGCTCATCATCGGCGTCGACCGGCTGGACTACAGCAAGGGCATCGTGGAAAGGCTGCGCGGCTATCTTTCCTTGCTCGCGGACTATCCGCAGCATCGCCGCAAGGTGGTGCTGATGCAGATCTCGGCGCCCAGCCGGGAGGACCTGCCGGAATATCGCGACATGCGCCGGACCATCGAGCGGCTGGTCGGGCACATCGTCGGCCGCTACGCCGAGGCGGACTGGATTCCGCTGCGCTATCTCAACCGCACGCATTCCCGTCGCACGCTGGCAGGCTTCTACCGGCTCGCCCGGGTGGGGCTGGTCACACCTCTGCGCGATGGCCTCAACCTCGTGGCCGAGGAGTTCGTCGTGGCCCAGGACCCGAACGATCCGGGTGTGCTGGTCCTCTCGCGCTTCGCCGGTGCCGCCGCTTATCTCGACGGCGCTCTCGTCGTGAACCCGTACGACGTCGGCGCCGTGGCCGAAGCGCTCGACCGTGCGCTCACCATGACGCTCGAGGAGCGCCAGGAACGGCACCGCCGGCTGCTCGCTGCGGTACGCGCCAATGACGTCGCGGCGTGGCGCCGGCGATACCTCGCGGCGCTCGAAGGGGAGCACGAGACTTCCTGATGGAGGTGCAGTCGAATATCGAATAATGTACGTTATGGAAAATACCTGCTGTTCCACCGCGCCGATGCGCGGAGTCGGCTTGCCGTATGTCGCTTGCAGGTTACACTCGGGCACGCCGTGCCCGAGATGGTGAGGCAAGCATGCTCCGCTCCGCTTTTGCCGCCTTCGCTCTGCTCGGTTCCGCTGCTCCGGCGCTGGCGTGGTCGGAACCGGCATGCATGCGGCTCGAGCAAGGACAGCCCTTGTGCGCCGTGACCGCATGGTACGATCTCGCCGGCCGGGCCGGCCGGCTCAAGATCATGCTGGCGGACGGCGAGTTCTACCTTCTGGTCCAGAACGATGCCTGGCGCCTACCCGAGGGCGCCATCACGGTGCTAGCGCACGTGGACGACCAGCCGCCGATCGAGCGGCAGGCGCAGGCGCGAGACGACGGGGTTCTGATCACGCTGCTCGAGGGCGACCTGCACGCGCTCGCCAACGGACAGAGCATCACGCTCGCCATGCCGCAGGCCGAGATCACCTATCCGCTCGCGGGCTCCCTCAAGGCGCTCGATGCGCTTCTCGCGAGTTACGCCGCGTTCGCGGCCGGAGCCGCCCACGACATGCCGACGGCCGAGACAAAAGGCTGAGTAGCACTCTCCCGTGCATTGACAAGCTGCTCCGTGGGGTGCAACCCGTGCCAGCCCCGCCATGATCCCGGCATCTCGTCTTCAACACAGGAGCCCTGCGCGAGAATGACCTCGACCACGGCCCTTCGGGGACGCTGCTGATGGCCCGGGCGGCGTCGGTCCCGATGCACGCGAGACGCCCCTTCGCCTTGGCGCGCCGGGTGATGACCTCGGCGAGCCTGCAGGCCAGCGCGCTCTCCGCAGCGCTCGGCGGCCTGTTCGCGCTGGCCAACCTGCTGCTGGCGCGGACCCTGTCCGTGAGCGATTTCGCCGACGTCACCCTCGCGGTCACGGCGGTGATGCTGGGCCAGACCTTGGGGCCGCTCGGCCAGGAGCGGGTCGTGGTGCGCCACGACCTGCCGGCGACACCGGCGCTTCTTCGGCGCGGCATCGCGAGCGCCGTGCTGGTGGCCGTCGCTCTCGCTATGGTGGCGCTCCTCGCCTACGACATGACGCCCGGCATCGTGGCGCTGATCGTTCCGGGCGCGGTCGCCGGTAGCCTGACGCTCCTGGCCTCGGCACGGCTGCAGAGCGAGCGCCGGTTCCTTCTCTCGACGATGATCTCGCAGGGTGCGGGCCTGCCTCTGCTGGCGGCCGCGTTTTCGGCGCTGCTCGCGGGCGGCATCGACCCCAGGTCCGTGCTCGTGCTGTTCGTGCTGGGCCTCATGGGCCTTGCCGCCTGGAGCTGGGCCTATCTCCTGTCCCGGCCGCCCTCCGCCACGGCCGTGCCGTTCCACTGGCGGGAAGCGCTCGCGATCACGGGCATCAGCGGGCTCGCCATCCTGTTCTTCAACCTCGAGCGGCTCGCGATCCCGCTTCTGCTGCCAGGCCAGGACCTCGCGCATTTCGCGGTTCTCGCCGCCATCGTCATCGCTCCTTTCCGGATGCTTCAGTTCGGCGTCGGGCGCACCCTGGTTCCGCATCTGCGCGATGCCGCGACGGCGGCGGAACGACGGCGGCTCCTGCTTCACGAAGCGCTTCTCGTCGGCGGCATCGCACTGCTCGCGGGGGTGATCCTGGCGTTCGCGACCCCATGGGTCGAGGCGTGGGTGCTGGGCGGCAAGTATGCGACCCCGCCTCTCCTCCTTGCCGTCGTGATCCTGGCCGGACTCGGCAAGCTCTTCGGCGCCTTCGCCCATGCCGCGATGCAGGGGCTCGCGAGCGAGCGGACGATCTGGCTCGGTAACTTCGTCGGCTGGGCGTGCCTCGGGCTCGCCGTCGTCGCCGGGATCATGGGCGCGCATTGGGGCCTCGCGGGCCTGGTCGCCGGCACCACGGCAGGCGCCTTCTGCCAAGCCGGCCTGATGCTCTGCCTCGTGACCCCGCAGCTCCGCGGCCGCTGACGTCCGCGTGGTCGTCAGTGCGAGAGGATCTGGCTCAAGAACAGCTTGGTGCGATCGGACTTGGGATTGGTGAAGAACTCGGAAGGCGGCGCCATCTCGACGATCTCGCCGCGGTCCATGAACACGACGAAGTCGGCGACCGACTTGGCGAAGCCCATCTCGTGGGTCACGCACATCATGGTCATGCCCTCGCGCGCGAGCTGGACCATGACGTCGAGCACCTCCTTCACCATCTCGGGATCGAGCGCGGAAGTCGGCTCGTCGAACAGCATGATCTTGGGCTTCATGCAGAGCGCCCGTGCGATCGCTACGCGCTGCTGCTGCCCGCCCGAGAGCTGGCCCGGATACTTGTGTGCCTGCTCGGGGATCTTGACCCGCTCGAGATAGAACATCGCCGTCTCCTCGGCCTCCTTCTTCGGGATGCCGCGGACCCAGATCGGCGCGAGCGTCAGATTCTCGAGCACGGTGAGGTGCGGGAACAGGTTGAAGTGCTGGAACACCATCCCGACCTCGCGGCGGATGGCTTCGATGTTCTTGACGTCGTTGGTGAGCTCGATGCCGTCCACGACGATGTGGCCGCGCTGGTGCTCCTCGAGGCGGTTGATGCAGCGGATCATGGTCGACTTGCCCGAGCCCGAGGGCCCGCACACCACGACCTTCTGTCCCTTCATCACCTCGAGATTGATGTTCTTGAGGACGTGGAACTCGCCGTACCACTTGTGGACGTCGCGCAGCACGATGCTGGGTGCGCTGTCGTTCCGAGTCTGGTTCATGTTTCCCCTCGCCCCGCCTTCAGTGCCGATGGCCCGTGTGCAGCCGCCGTTCGAGGCGCTGGCTGTAGCGGGACATGGCGAAGCAGAAGATCCAGAAGCCGAAGGCGGCGAAGATGTAGCTCTCGATGTCGTGGCCGAGCCATTCCTTGCTGGTGACGATCAGCCGCGAGATGCCCAAGAGATCGTAGAGGCCCATGATGAAGACGAGCGAGGTGTCCTTGAACAGGGAGATGAAGGAGTTGACGATCCCCGGGATCACGAGCCGGAGCGCCTGCGGCAGGATGACGAGCCGCATGCTCTGCCAGTAGGTGAGGCCCAGGGCGCTCGCCGCCTCGTACTGGCCCTTGGGCAGCGCCTGGAGGCCGCCGCGGATCACCTCGGCCATGTAGGCACCGGAGAACAGCGACACGCCGACGAGGGCCCGCATCAGCTTGTCGATGCTCCAGCCCGGCGGCAGGAACAAAGGCAGCATGACCGAGGCCATGAACAGCACGGTGACGAGCGGCACGCCGCGGACGAGCTCGATGAAGGCGACGCAGAGCGCCCGGATCACGGGCATGGTCGAGCGCCGCCCCAGCGCCAGCGCGATGCCGATCGGAAACGAGGCGACGATGCCGACGATCGAGATGATGAGGGTCAGGAACAGGCCGCCCCACAACGGCGTGTCGATCACGGGCTGGATCGGTCCGCCGCCCTCGAACAGCCAGGACGCGACGTAGGGATAGATCACCATGAAGGCGACGCCGTAGAGGACCTTGTGCGGGAAGCGCCGCACCGCGAGCGGCACGCAGCCCAGGATCAGGAGCAGGCCGCCCGCGAAGATCCGCCAGTACTGATCGACCGGGTAAAGGCCGAACAGGTACTGGTGGAAGCGGTCGCGCACGATGCCCCAGCAGGCGCCGTCGGCCGGACACAGGTCGCGGTTGGGGGCGGTGAAGCTCGCGTCCACCACGCCCCAGCGCACGAGCGGCGGGACGATCCAGAGCAGGAAGAGCGCGATCAGGATCGTGAGCGCTACGTCGAACGGCGTGGCGAACAGGTTCCGCCGGGTCCAGCCGATCGGACCGGGACGCTCGGCGACCGGCGGGGCCAGGGACAGGGACTCGGTTGCCATGGCTCAGCGCTCCACCAGCGCCATGCGCGCGTTGTACCAGTTCATGAACACGGAAGTGAGCAGGCTCAAGACGAGATAGACCCCCATCGTGATCGCGACCACCTCGACCGCCTGCCCGGTCTGGTTGTTGATGGTGCCGGCGATGTTGAAGAAATCGGGATAGCCGATCGCGACCGCGAGCGAGCTGTTCTTGGTGAGGTTGAGGTACTGGTTGGTCTGGGGTGGGATGATCACCCGAAGGGCCTGCGGCACCACGATGAGGCGGAGCGTGCGGCCGCGGCTGAGGCCCAAGGAGAGCGCCGCCTCCCACTGGCCCTTGCTCACCGAGAGGATGCCCGAGCGCACGATCTCGGCGATGAAGCTGCCGGTATAGATGGCGAGGCCCACGACCAGGGCCACGAACTCGGGCTGAACGACGAGCCCGCCGCTCGGGCGGAACCGGCCCATCTGCGGGTAGTCGAAGGCGAGCGGCCGGCCAGTGAGGAAATAGCCCGCCGGGATCAGGAGCAGAAGGCCGATGACGATCGGGGTCGTCGGCAGCGCGTGTCCGGTGAGCTCGCGGCGGCGGGTCGAGAGCTTCATGACGACCGGAATCGCAAGGAGCGCCAGAACGACGATCGCGACCCAGAGCCAAAAGCCTGGCTGCGGCAGCGGCCGGGGCAGGAACAGGCCGCCCGTGTTGAGCAGGATGGCATCGAACAGCGTGGCGCTCTCGCGCGGCTGCGGCAGGGCGTGGACGATGATCGCGTAATAGAGGAGGAGCTGCAGAAGCAGCGGGATGTTGCGGACCACCTCGATGTAGACGGTGGCGAGGCTGGAGACGAGCCAGTTGTGGGAGAGCCTGGCGATGCCCATCAGAAAGCCGATGATGGTGGCGAGGACGATGCCCAGGATCGCCACGATGATCGTGTTGATGAAGCCGACCAGGAACGCCCGGCCGAAGGTCGACTGCGCGCTGTAGTCGATCAGATGCTGGCCGATGTCGAAGCCGGACGGCCGGGCGAGGAAGCCGAAGCCGCTGGCGACACCCAGACGGGCGAGGTTCAAGAGCGTGTTGTGGATCAGGATGGCGGTGCCGCCGACGACGAACAGCACTACCAGAAGCTGATAGAACAACGCACGGATGCGGGGATCCCGGTAGAACGGGACCCGCGGAACTTCGCTCGTCGCCAACTCGGACCGCATCAGCGGACTGCCTCCTCCGATCGCTCTCCTCCCCGAGGTGCTCGCCGGGCGGGCGGCCCCGAGGACCGCCCGCCCGATCCGTCTCAGCGGAACGGCGGATTATACATCAGGCCGCCGTTCTTCCACAGCGCATTCAGGCCGCGCTGGATCTTGAGCGGCGTGTTGGGCCCGAGGTTCCGGTCGAAGCTCTCGCCGTAGTTGCCGACCTGCTCGATCACCTTGACCGTGAAGTCGTTCGGCAGGCCCAGCTCCTTGCCCTTCTCCTCGATGACGCCGAGGAAACGCTGGATGTCGGGGTTCTTGGTCTCGGCCTTGACCTGCTGGACGTTCTTGCTGGTGATGCCGAACTCCTCGGCCTGGAGCATGGTGAAGAAGGTCCAACGGACCACGTCGGCCCATTCGTCGTCTCCCTGGCGCACCGCGGGGCCGAGCGGCTCCTTCGAGATGATCTCGGGCAGGATGACGTGGTCGTCGGGGTTGGCGAGCTTCACGCGGGTGGCGTAGAGGCCGGACTGGTCGGTGGTGAGCACGTCGCAGCGGCCGGCATCGTAGGCCTTGTTGACCTCGTCGTTGTTCTCGAACACGACGGGGGTGTATTTCATGTTGTTGGCGCGGAAATAGTCCGCGAGGTTGAGCTCGGTCGTGGTGCCGGCCTGGACGCAGACCGAGGCGCCGTCGAGCTCGAGGGCGCTCTTCACGCCCAGGGACTTCTTCGCCATGAAGCCCTGGCCGTCGTAGTAGTTGACGGCCGGGAAATCGAGCCCGAGCGCGCTGTCGCGCGAGCTGGTCCAGGTCGTGTTGCGCGAGAGCACGTCGATCTCGCCCGACTGGAGCGCCGTGAACCGCTCCTTGGCGTTGAGTGGCGTGTACTTGACCTTCGTGGCATCGCCGAACACGGCGGCTGCCACGGCCCTGCACAGATCGACGTCCAGGCCGGACCAGTTGTTCTGCGCGTCCACGGTGGCGAAGCCCGGCAGGCCCGAGACGTTCACCCCGCACTGCACGAAGCCCTTCTTCTTCACGTTCTCGAAGGTCTGTCCCGCCTGCGCTCCGCTCGCCGCGAACACCCCCGCCGCAGCGACACCTGCCAAGAGCAGAGCCGATAGACGCATGCCTGTCCTCCTTAACCTCGTTCTTTCCGGGCCGATCCGGCCGGCCCACCCTGGCGGGAGCGCCTCTCCCCGCCCGGAAGCGTGGCCGGACTGTGACAGACTGTCCCGCCGCTGCCAACGGGCAAACCGACCGGCAGGGCCTCGGCCGGTGCCGGATTTGCGTTCGCGACGGCGCGTGCTATCGGGCGCCAGCGAGGCGCAAGGGATCAGCAGTCAGCAAGGATCTGCGAGCAATGAACGATGCGACCCTGGTGACGATGGCCGGACGCGAGCCCGAGCGCCATGCGGGCGTGGTCAATCCGCCCGTCTATCACGCATCCACGATCCTGTTCCCGACCTTGGACGCGCTCGAGGCGGCACGGCCCGACCGCGGGGTCTATTACGGCCGCTACGGCACGCCCACGACCTTCGCGCTCGAGGAGGCGGTGGCCCGGCTCGAAGGCGGCGATCGGGCGATCGCGGTGGGCTCGGGCAAGACCGCGATCACGGCCACCCTGCTCTCCCTTCTGAAGAGCGGCGATCATCTCCTCGTCACCGATTCGGTCTATGCGCCCACGCGCCATTTCTGCTCGGCCACCCTCGCCCGCTTCGGCATCGAGACCAGCTATTACGATCCCCTGATCGGCGGGCGCATCGCCGAGCTCATCCGGCCCAACACGAAGGTCGTGTTCACCGAGAGCCCGGGTTCGCTCACCTTCGAGGTCCAGGACATCCCGGCGATCGCCGAGGCCGCCCATGCCAGGGGCGCTCTCGTCGTCATGGACAATACCTGGGCCTCGCCGCTCTACTTCAAGCCGTTCCGGCACGGGGTCGACATCTCGATCCAGGCGGCGACCAAGTATATCGGCGGTCATTCCGACCTGATGATGGGGATCGTCACCTGCACCGAGGCGGCCTACGAGCGCGTCTGGCGCGGAGTCATGGAGGTCGCGACCGTGGCCGCTCCGGACGACTGCTATCTGGCGCTGCGGGGCCTGCGCACGCTCTCGGCCCGGCTCGAGCGGCATCAGAGGAGCGCCATCGAGGTCGCCGAGTGGCTGCGGGGGCGGCCCGAGATAGCGGGCGTCCTCCACCCTGCCCTGCCCGGCGATCCCGGCCACGCGCTGTGGCGACGCGATTTTCTGGGCGCTTCCGGCCTGTTCGGCTTCGTGCTCAAGCCGTGCCCGAGGACAGCGCTCGCCGCCATGCTGGACGGCATGGAGCTTTTCGGCATGGGCTATAGCTGGGGCGGCTACGAGAGCCTTTTGATCCCGACCCATCCCGAGACCTGCCGCACCGCCGTGCCCTGGCGCACGGATGGCGTGCCGATGCGCATTCATGTCGGGCTCGAGGACACGAAGGACCTGATCGCCGATCTCGAGGCCGGGCTGAACCGACTCAGGCGGGCTGCCGCCTAGCGCCGATCAGGAACTCGCGGTTGCCGGCCGGGCCCAGGATCGGGCTCGGCACGATCCCCAGCACCTCCCAGCCGGGAAGGCGCGAGAGCCAGCCCCGGATCTCGGCGCACACGGCCTCGTGGAGCGAAGGATCGCGCACCACACCGCCCTTGCCGACCTGGCCCTTGCCGACCTCGAACTGCGGCTTGATCAGCGCCACGAGTGCTGCGTCCGCTCGGGTGAGTGCCAGAGGGGCCGGGAGCACGAGCTTCAGGGAGATGAAGCTCGCGTCGCACACGACGAGATCGACGGGCTCCGGCACCTGCCCGATACCGAGATGGCGGGCGTTGACCCGTTCCAGCACGACGACGCGCGGATCGCTGCGCAGCCGCGCGTCGAGCTGACCGTAGCCGACGTCGACGGCATAGACCCGCGCAGCACCCCGGCGGAGCAGGACATCGGTGAAGCCGCCGGTCGAGGCACCCACGTCGAGGCAGACGCGGCCCGCGGGGTCGATCGCGAACGCGTCGAGGCCCGCGATCAGCTTGTGCGCCCCGCGCGAGACGTAGGTATCGCCGCCGCGCACCGTGAGCGGCAGATCGGACGGCACGGCGGTGCCGGGCTTGTCCAGCCGCTCCTCGCCCGCGAACACGCGCCCGGCCAGGATCAGCGCCTGAGCCTTGCTGCGCGTCTCGGCCAAGCCGCGCTCGACCAGGAGCTGGTCGAGGCGGAGCTTTCCGGCACGAGGCGCCGGCTGCTCGCGCATGGTCCGGCCGGAGCCGCTCAGGGCAGGAGGTCCACGATCTCGACCCCCAGCCGCTCGCGCAGGCGCTCGGCCAGGATGCGGCGGTGACAGTGCTCGGGCCGGCGCTCGAAGCAGAGCAGGCAGATCGGCCGGTCCGAGGCGGCAAGGCGGACGAGCTCCTCCAGCTCGGCCTGTGCTGCCGGGGTGGCGAGATGCTCCTCGTAGATGCGGCGGAGGTCCTCGTAGCGTCCCGTGCGCGCCGCGAGCCGGCCTTCGGCCGGCGTGCCGAGGTCGCGCAGGTGCAGATAGTCGATGCCGCCTGCGGCGAGTCCGGCCCGGAGCTGGCGCTTGGAGAAGCCGGGCCGACGCGAGGCCGTGACCGCCCGCACGTCGGCCAGGAGCCTCACCCCGACTGCGGCCAGGGTCTCGCGCACGGCATCGAGCGTGCTTTCCTGGTAGCCGATCGTGAAGACGGTGGTCACGTCAACCGCGCGTGGCAACCGGCCGGATGACGGTGGCGCGGTCGTGACCGACCGCCTCCAGCGCGCGCCGGACGATGCCGGACGCGTTGAGCCCGGCCTCCTCGTACATGCCGGCGGGCGTGCCGTGCTCGATGAAGCGGTCGGGCAGGACCAGGCTGCGCAGCCGGAGCCTGCCGGCATCGAGCAGGCCCTCGTCCAGCAGGAACTGCTGCACGAAGCTGCCGAAGCCGCCGATCGAGCCCTCCTCGACCGTGAGCAGCACCTGATGATGGCGGGCGAGCTGGCGGATCAGGTCGCGGTCCAGGGGCTTCGCGAAGCGGGCGTCGGCCACGGTGGTGGCATAGCCGCGGGCGGTGATCTCGTCGGCGGCTTTCAGCGCCTCCTGCAGGCGCGCGCCGAAGGAGAGGATCGCCACCCGCGTGCCTTCGCGGACGATGCGACCTTTGCCGATCGGCAGCACCTCGCCGCGCTCCGGGAGATCGACGCCGACACCCTCGCCGCGCGGGTAGCGGAAGGCGATCGGGCCGGCATCGAAGCGGGCGGCAGTCGCCACCATGTGAACGAGCTCGGCCTCGTCGGCTGCCGCCATGATCACCATGCCCGGCACGCAGCCGAGATAGGCGACGTCGAAGCTGCCGGCGTGCGTCGGCCCGTCGGCGCCGACGAGGCCCGCCCGGTCGATCGCGAAGCGTACCGGCAGGTTCTGGATCGCGACGTCGTGGACGACCTGGTCGTAGGCACGCTGCAGGAAGGTCGAGTAGATGGCGCAGAACGGCCGGAAGCCCTCGGCGGCGAGTCCGGCCGCGAAGGTGACGGCGTGCTGCTCGGCGATGCCGACGTCGAAGCAGCGCTCGGGAAACGCCTTCTCGAACAGGTCGAGGCCGGTGCCGGACGGCATGGCGGCCGTGATCGCCACGATCCGGTCGTCGATCTCGGCTTCCTTCACGAGCGCCTTCGCGAACACCGAGGTGTAGGAGGGTGCGTTCGACTTGGCCTTGTGCTGCGCGCCGGTGACGACGTCGAACTTGTTCACACCGTGATACTTGTCGGCCGCGGCCTCGGCGGGCGGGTAGCCCTTCCCTTTCTGGGTCACGACGTGGATGAGGACGGGCCCCTTGCCGGCGTCGTCGCGCACGTTCTCGAGGACGGGGATCAGATGGTCGAGATTGTGGCCGTCGAGCGGACCGATATAGTAGAAGCCCAGCTCCTCGAACAGCGTGCCGCCGGTGGCGAGCCCGCGGGCATATTCCTCGGCGCGCGCCGCCGCCTGCTGCAGGCGCTTGGGGAACGCCTTGGTGAGCTGCTTCGCGATGTGCCGGAAGGTCCGGTACTCGTGGCTCGAGATCATCCGCGAGAGATAAGCGCTCATCGCCCCCACCGGCGGGGCGATCGACATGTCGTTGTCGTTGAGGATGACGATCAGCCGCGACTTCATCGCCCCGGCATTGTTCATGGCCTCGTAGGCCATGCCGGCGCTCATCGCACCGTCGCCGATCACGGCGATCACGTTGCGCTCGATGCCGTCGAGCCTCGCCGCCGTCGCCATCCCGAGGCCGGCCGAGATCGAGGTCGAGCTGTGCGCCGCCCCGAACGGGTCGTAGATGCTCTCGGCCCGCCGGGTGAAGCCGCTGAGGCCGCCCGGCTGACGCAGGGTGCGGATGCGGTCGCGCCGGCCGGTCAGGATCTTGTGCGGGTAGGCCTGGTGGCCGACGTCCCAGATCAGCCGGTCGTGCGGCGTATCGAAGACGTAGTGCAGCGCTACCGTGAGCTCGACCACGCCGAGCCCCGCCCCGAGATGGCCGCCCGTCACCGAGACCGCGTCGATCGTCTCCCGCCGCAGCTCGTCCGCTACCTGCTGCAGGCTCTCGCGCGAGACGCGGCGCAGATCACAGGGCTCGTGAATCTGGTCGAGGAGCGGCGTCGAGGGCATATGGCGGGGGCCTCTCGCGATGAAGCTAGGATCGACGGTCGATGACGAAGGCGAAGAGTTGACCCAGAACCCTGGCGCTGTCACCGAAAATGTCAAGGCGACCCAATGCCGACCGGCGCAGCTCCTCGAGCTTGGCCCTGGCGCCGGCAACGCCCAGGCGACGCACGAAGGTGGCTTTGCCGACCTCGCTGTCGCGACCGGAATCCTTGCCGGTGACCGCACTGTCGCCTTCGAGATCGAGGAGATCGTCCTTGATCTGGAAGGCGAGGCCGAGATCGTGCGCATAGCCGCGAAGCGCTTCCGTCTCGGCGGATCCAGCCCGGCCGAGGACAGCACCTGCCTCGCAGGAGAAGCCGATGATCGCTCCGGTCTTCAGGCGCTGGAGCGTCGTGATCTCGGCAACGGTCAGCTCCTGCCGTTCGGCCAGAAGGTCGATCATCTGCCCACCGCACATGCCGAGCGCCCCCGAGGCCTCGGCGAGCTTTCGGACGAGCCGGCAGCGCTGGCCGGGATCGGCACCGTAATCGTCGCGCGCCAGCACCTCGAAGGCCAGTGCCTGCAGCGCATCGCCGGCGAGGATGGCGGTGGCCTCGTCGAAGGCGCGGTGGCAGCTCGGCCGGCCGCGGCGGAGCGCCGCGTCGTCCATGGCCGGCAGGTCGTCATGGACCAGCGAATAGGCGTGGATCAGCTCGACGGCAGCCCCCACGCGAATGGGGGCGGCACCGGTGATGCCGAACAGCTCGGCCGTGGCCGCGACCAGGAACGGGCGCAGCCGCTTGCCGCCACCGAGCGCAGCGTAGCGCATGGCCTCGTTGAGGCGGGCCTGAGCGCCCTCCGCCGCCGGCAGGAGGGCCGCGAGTTCGACCTCGACGGCGGCAGCGACGGTCGCCATCCGCGCCTCGAGCAGGACCGTGCTCATTGCTCCTCGAACGGCGTCAGCTTCGGGGTGCCATCGCGCTCGAGCGTGAGCTTCTCTACCCGGAGCTGCACCTGACGCAGCTTCTCCGCGCAATGCTGGCGCAGCGCCGTGCCGCGCTCGTAGGCCCGGATCGAGCTTTCGAGGTCGAGCTGGCCGCGCTCGAGCTTCTGAACGATCGCTTCCAGCTCGGCCAAGGCCTCCTCGAAGCTCATCTGCGCCACCGGCCGCGTGGCCGCGTTCCCCTGCTCGGGGCCGATGAAGGGCTCCGCCATCGTGTCTCAGTTCTCCGCAAGCGCCTTGAGGTGGGCGACGACGCTGCGTGCGAGCGCCGCCGGATCATAGCCGCCCTCGAGGACGGAGACGATCCTTCCTTGCGCATGGGCCTCAGCGAGCTTGACCAGCTCACGTGTCGCCCAGGCGAAGTCCTCCTCGAACAGGGCGAAGCTCGCGAGCGGGTCCTCGGCGTGGGCGTCGAAGCCGGCCGAGATCAGGATCAGCTCGGGCCGCCAGCGGTCGATCGCCGGCAGGACGTCGCGCTCGACCACCTTGCGCCAGGCCTGGCTGCCGGTTCCGGGGGGCAGCGGCCGGTTCAGGATGTTGCCCTTGATGCCGCGCTCGCCGACGTGGCCGGTGCCGGGATAGAGCGGCGACTGGTGGGTCGAGACGTAGAGCGTGTCGGGGTCGTCGAAGAACGTGTCCTGGGTGCCGTTGCCGTGGTGCACGTCCCAGTCGAAGATGGCGATGCGCGAGAGCTTGTGCACCGCGCGCGCCTGCATGGCCGCGACCGCGACGTGGTTGAAGAGGCAAAAGCCCATCGCCGTCATCGGCTCGGCATGATGGCCGGGCGGGCGCATGGCGCAGAAGGCCCGCTTCGCCTCGCCGGCCATCACGGCGTCGACGGCAGCACAGGCCGCACCGGAGGCGCGCAGAGCCGCCTCGCCGGAATGAGGGTTCAGGACCGTGTCGCTGTCGATCCGCACATAGCCCTCGTGCGGCACGGCGGCGAGAATGCGGCTCGTGTGGAGCTCGGGGTGGACGCGCTGGATCTGCTCGAGCGTCGCGAGCGGCGCTTCCCGCCGCTCGAGGCCCGGAACCGTCGCCTCCTCGAGGCAGCGCAGGATCATCTTGAGCCGGATCGGCGCTTCGGGATGGCCGGGACCGGGATCGTGCTGCTGCGCCACCGGATGGGTGTAGAACAGAACCGTCATCGCCCGACGCCTCCCCACGCGATCCTCGCTCCTGTGGAACGTTATCGACCCCCGTGGAGGCCGAGGCAAGGGCGCCGCCCTGCGGCGTGGTTTCCCCCTGCCGCGCGGAGCCGGATGGCGCGTCGGCCCGTCTCGTCGAGGCCGTGGCGGTTCGTCGGGTGCCAGTCGAAGCGCGGGAGATCGGCGAGGCGGTAGGGGCAAAGTGTTGGGAGATGCCGTCGGCCGCGCTCGCTTACCCGCGGCGGCGCAGCCCGCCTCGCACCTTGGAAGTGCGGGCATGGATCCGATTTCCATCGGGTAGTCCCGAACCGGATCGGGCCGACATTGGCACGAGCTCCGAGCCGGGTCCCGAGCTCAGGCCGCGAGCTGGGCGAGATCGCTCATCAGCTTCCTTGCCGCCTTCAGCCGCTCGGCCGGGCTCCTGGTCTCGCGCAGATAGACCAGCTTGTGGTCGGGCCGGACCTTCATCTGGCCCTTGCTCTCGGCGATCAGCCGCACGAGCCGCTCGGGCTTCGCGAACCGGTTCTCGTGGAAGGCGAGCACGATGCCCTTGGGGCCGGCGTCGAGCTTCACCACGTTGGCCCGGCGGCAGAGCTGCTTGATCGCCACGATCTGCAGGAGCTGCTCCGTCTCGGGCGGCATCTTGCCGAAGCGGTCGACGAGCTCGGCCGCGAACGCATCGAGCTCCTCGGGTGTGGTGAGGTGAGCCAGACGCCGGTACATCGACAGCCTGAGGTCGATGTCGCCGATGTAGCTCTCGGGCATGAGCGCCGCCGCATCGATCGTGATCTGCGGCGTCCACTCCGAGGGCGCTTCGGCTTCGGCCGGCTCGCCGGCCTGCCGCTCGCGGAGCGCTGCCACCGCCTCCTCGAGCATGTGGTTGTAGAGCTCGAAGCCGACCTCGCGGATCTGGCCGGACTGCTCCTCGCCCAAGAGATTGCCTGCACCCCGGATGTCGAGATCGTGGCTCGCGAGCTGGAAGCCCGCTCCCAGCCCGTCGAGCGACTGGATGACGCTCAGGCGCTTCTCCGCGGTCTCGGCCAGGGCTTTTTGCGCCGGCACGGTGAAGTAGGCGTAGCCGCGTACCTTCGAGCGGCCCACACGGCCGCGGAGCTGGTAGAGCTGGGCGAGGCCGAAGAGATCGGCGCGGTGCACGATCAGCGTGTTCGCCGTCGGGATGTCGAGGCCGCTCTCGATGATGTTGGTGGCGATCAGAAGGTCGAGCTTGCGGTCGTAGAAGTCGCCCATGACCTGCTCGAGGTCCTTGGCCGCCATCTGGCCGTTGGCCATGCCGATCTTGACCTCGGGTACCAGCTTCTCGAGGTCCTGCCGGAGCTTCGGCTGGTCGGCCACGCGCGGGCAGACGTAGAAGGTCTGCCCGCCGCGATAATGCTCGCGCAGGATCGCCTCGCGCAGGACGACCGGATCGGCCGGCATGACGAAGGTGCGCACGGCGAGCCGGTCGACGGGCGGTGTGGCGATGATCGAGAGATCCTTCATCCCGCCCAAGGCCATGTGCAGCGTGCGCGGGATCGGGGTCGCCGTCATGGTGAGCACGTGGACCTCGGCGCGGAGCTGCTTCAGCCTCTCCTTGTGGGTCACGCCGAAATGCTGCTCCTCGTCGATGACGACGAGGCCCAGGTTCTTGAAGCTCACCCCCTTGCCGAGAAGGGCGTGCGTGCCGATGACGATGTCGACCTGACCCTCGGCCAGGGCCTTCTTGACCTCGGCCGCCTCCCTGGCGCTCACGAAGCGCGAGAGCTGCGCCACCCGGACCGGCAGGCCCTCGAAGCGGGTCGCGAACAGCCGGTAGTGCTGGCGGACGAGGAGCGTCGTCGGCGCCAGCAGCGCCACCTGCTTCCCGGACATGGCGGCCACGAACGCGGCGCGCAGCGCCACTTCCGTCTTGCCGAAGCCGACATCGCCGCAGATGAGCCGGTCCATCGGCCGGCCCGAGGCCATGTCGGTGAGTACGGCCTCGATCGCCGCGAGCTGGTCCTCCGTCTCTTCGTAAGGAAAACGGGCCGCGAACTCCTCGTAGATGCCGGGCGGCAGGTCGAGCACCGTCCCTTTGCGCGTCGCCCGCTCGGCCGCGATCTTGATCAGCTCCTCGGCCAGCTCCTTGATGCGCTCCTTGACCTTGGCCTTCCGCGCCTGCCAGCCGACGCCGCCCAGCTTGTCGAGGACGACCTCCTGGTCGGCGTGGCCGTAGCGCGAGAGCACGTCGAGGTTCTCGACCGGCACGAACAGCTTGTCGCCGCCCTGGTAGACGAGCTTCAGGCAGTCGTGGGGCGCGCCGCCGATCTCGAGCGTCACCAGCCCCTCGAAGCGGCCGATGCCGTGCTCGGCGTGGACGACGATGTCGCCCTCGCTCAAGGCGGTCACGTCCTGGATGAACTTGTCGGCGGCGCGGCGGCTGCGCTTGGGCACGTTCGCGAGCCGGTCGCCGAAAAGATCGTGCTCGCCCAGGATGTGGATGGTCCTGGTCCTGAAGCCGCGCTCGAGCGGCAGGACCGCGATCGCCGCCCCCGCCACCTTCGGCACCTCGGTCCAGCGCTGCACACGGGTGAGGCGGTCGAAGCCATGATCGGCGAGGACCTGCTTCAGCCGCTCGGCCGCCCCCTCGCTGTAGGCGGCGATCAAGGGCTTCTCGCCGGCCGCGATCAGCTCCTCGAGGTGCGCCACGATGGCGTCGAACAGGTTGATCGAGCGGTCGGCGCGCTCGCGGGCGAAGTCGCGCGCGGGATGGCCGCCCAGGTCCTTCACCGCCGTGATCCCGGCGGGCGGACGCGGTGGGGGGCCGAAGATCGAGAACTGCAGGCGCGTATGCGGCTCCAGCGTGCGCTCGATGCCGCCCTCGTCGAGATAGAGCAGTTCGGGCGGCAGCGGGCGGTAGGGCGTGGTGCCGAAGCTGGTGCCGGCGGCGGGCGGCTGCAGGCGCGCCTCGTAATGCTCGCCGATCAGCGCCGCCCGCGATCGGATCGCGTCCATGGCGAGATGGTCGAGGCCGATCTCGCAGTCGTCCTCGAGATAGGCGGTGAGCGGGACGAGATCGGGATGGAACAGCGGCAGCCAGTGCTCCATACCGGGGAAGCTGCGGCCGGCCTCGACGGCTTCGAGCAGGGGGTCGCCGGTGACGGCACCGAACTGGCGCAAATATCCGGCCTTGAAGCGCTCGGCCGCGGCCGTATCCATGAGCACCTCGCTCACCGGCATGAGCTCGAGGGCCGCGATCTTGCCGGTCGAGCGCTGGGTGAGCGGATCGAAGGTACGCAAGGATTCGAGCACCGCCCCGAAGAAGTCGAGGCGGACGGGCTGGTCGAGCCCGCTCGGGTAGATGTCGACGAGGCCGCCGCGCACGGCGTAGTCGCCGGCTTCCACCACCGCACTCGTGCGGTGATAGCCGTTGCGCTCGAGATAGGCGACGAGGGCGTCGCGATCCACGCGCGCCCCCGCCTCGAGGCGGAAGTGGGCGGCGCGCACGCGCTCGGGTGGGGGCACTTTCTGCAGGATCGCGTTGGCCGAGGTCAGGACGAGGCGCGGCTTCTCGCCGGGCCCCGCGGCGAGCCGGGCGAGCGCGCGCAGCCGCTCCGCCATGATGGCGGTGTTGGGCGAGATGCGATCGTAGGGCAGGCAGTCCCAAGCCGGAAAGCTGACGATCTCGATCTCGGGCGCGAAGAAGCGCACGAGATTCGCGATGAAGCTCATGCGCGGCCGGTCGCGGGCGATGTGCAGGATGGTGCTCGCCCGCCCGCGCCGGAGACGGGAGGCGAGATAGACCGCCTCCAGGCCTTCGGGCGCGTTGGCGAGGAGGACAGCATCCACCCGCCCGGCAGGACGATTCTCGTCGGAGCTGACGGCCGGCTCGGCGCCGGCCGCGATCACGGGGGAAAGCTCGTTCACACCGAAGGCTCGAAGCTGCGCAACATCCGAAAGACGTCGTTGTCGTGTTGGGGCGGGACCGGCTCGCGCCCATATATCCAGGCGAGAATGTCCTGGTCGGGCTCGCCTAGGAGCGCCTCGTAGCGATCGAGCTGGGCGTCGTCCAGGA
Organism: Benzoatithermus flavus; assembly: GCF_037908215.1. Lineage (NCBI taxonomy): Bacteria > Pseudomonadati > Pseudomonadota > Alphaproteobacteria > Geminicoccales > Geminicoccaceae > Benzoatithermus > Benzoatithermus flavus. The sequence goes on from NZ_JBBLZC010000010.1 coordinate 46,772, forward strand.
GCGGCAGCCAGGTCGTCGCGAACTGCCCGAACAGGAGGTCGCTCTCCTTCACCCCCCGATACCGGCTACGATGCAAGAGCCGTTTGCGCCGGATGTCTCGTGCCGTCTCGCTCATGTCGTCACTCCAGCCCGCTGACTCGACCATGCCGGTTGCCGACGAGACCCGCGATCTAGCTCAAAGCCGGGCGTCGGCCAAGCCGCAGCCCGCGATGGCCGACGGGCTGCGCCCGCACGTGCTCGATCCCCTGTTCGCGCCCGTGAGCGGCCTTGCGGGCGTCGGCCCGGCGGTCGGGGACGCGCTGGCACGTCTCCTGGGCCGGCGTCAGCCGCGCTGCCTCGATCTCCTCGGCCATCTGCCCACGGATGCCGTCGATCCGACGCCACGGGAGCGGCTGGGTCCGGCCGATGACGGCAAAATGGTGTCTCTCCGCGCCCGGATCGAGGGACATCGCGCCGCACCGCCGGACAAGCGGGCCCCTTACCGCATCCAGGCGCGCGCCGCCGGCGAGCGGATCGAGCTCGTCTTCTTCCGGACCAAGGGCGATTTCCTCGGCAATCGCTTCGCGATCGGCAGCGAGGTGCTGATCCACGGCCAGCTCGGCCGTTTCGGCGACCGCTGGCAGATGGTCCATCCCGACCTCCTCGACCCGCGCCGCATCGGCGAAGGATTGCTGCCGGTCTATCCCCTGGTCCAGGGCCTGACGCAGGGGCGGCTGCGCAACGTCGTGCGGGCGGCGCTGGCGCGCGTGCCCGAGCTGCCGGAATGGCTCTCGCCCGAGCTGCGGCGGCAGGGCTGGCCCGGTTGGGCCGAAGCGCTCCACATCGCGCAGCGGCCGGCGACGCCGGAGGATCTCGATCCGGCCTCGCCGGCGCGGCTGCGGCTCGCCTTCGACGAGCTGCTCGCGAACCAGCTCGCGCTTACCCTCGTCCGCACCGCGCGCTCGCGGCTGCCGGGACGGGCGCTCGCCGGCAGCGGCGAGCTGTGGCGGCGGCTCGAGGCCTCCCTGCCCTTTCCGCTGACGTCCTGCCAGGAGCGAGCGATCGCCGAGATCGGTGCGGACATGGCCGCGCCGAGCCCGATGCTGCGCCTGCTTCAGGGCGATGTCGGCAGCGGTAAGACGGTGGTGGCGCTGTTCGCCATGCTGCGCGCGGTCGAGGCCGGCGCGCAGGCGGCGCTGATGGCGCCGACCGAGGTGCTGGCGCAGCAGCACGCCGCTACGCTGGCGGCACTCGCCGACCCGCTCGGGCTCGAGGTGGCGCTGCTCACCGGCAAGGAGCCGACGGCCCGCCGCCGCCGGACGCTGGAGCGCCTCGCCGACGGCTCGCTGCCGCTCGTGGTGGGCACCCACGCCCTGTTCCAGGAGGCCGTGACCTTCCACGATCTGGGCCTTGCCGTGATCGACGAGCAGCACCGCTTCGGCGTGGGCCAAAGGCTCGATCTCGTGAGCAAGGGCCATGCCGTCGACGTGCTGCTCACGACGGCGACCCCGATTCCGCGCAGCCTCGTCCTTGCGGCCTATGGCGATCTCGCCACCGCGAAGCTCGTGACCAAGCCGCCGGGCCGCAAGCCGATCGTGACCGCGGCGGTGCCGAACGAGCGGGTCGAGGAGGTGATCGAGGCCACCGCCCGCGCGCTCGCCCGTGGCGAGCGGATCTACTGGATCTGCCCGCTCGTCGAGGAGAGCGAGACCGCCGCCGCCATGGCGGCCATCGAGCGGCACCGGCTCTTGAGCGAGCGGTTCGGCGGCATCGTGGGTCTGGTCCACGGCCGACTGTCGAGCCGCGACAAGGAGGCTGCAATCCAGGCCTTCGCGCGCGGCGACGCGCGGCTCCTCGTCGCCACGACGGTGATCGAGGTCGGCGTGGACGTGCCGGACGCCAGCATCATCGTGATCGAGCATGCCGAGCGCTTCGGCCTCGCCCAGCTTCATCAGCTCCGCGGACGCGTCGGCCGCGGCGAGCGGCCTTCGGCCTGCCTCCTGCTCTATGATCCGCCCTTGAGCCAGGCCGCGCGCGCCCGGCTCGCGATCCTGCGGGAGACCGAGGACGGGTTCCGCATCGCGGAGGAGGATCTGCGGCTCCGCGGCCCCGGCGAGGTGCTGGGCCTACGCCAGAGCGGGTTGCCGGCGTTCCGCTTCGCCGATCTCGAGCGCCATGCCGGCCTCCTGCCGCTGGCGCGGGCCGAAGCCGACCGGGCGCTGCAGGAGGACCCCACGCTCTCGGGCGAGCGCGGGCGGGCGCTCCGGCTCCTACTGCACCTGTTCGAGCGTCAGGACGCCGTGCGGCTGCTCGCCGCCGGCTGAGGGACGCTCGTCGTCACGCGGCGGACGCGCCGGTTCGCGCTGGGGACGCTCCGGCGGCATCACGATGCCGCCGGAGATGACCAGCTTCATGCCGTCCTCGACGCTCATGTCGAGATGCACCACCTCGTCCCGCGGCAGGAACAGAAGGAAGCCATAGGCCGGAATCGGCGTCGTGGGCACGAACACGGAGAGGAGGTCGCCGCCGTGCCGCCGCCCGATCTCGCCCGTGGCCTCGCCGGTGACGAAGCCCAGGGACCAGATGCCGGGGCGTGGATATTCGATCATCACCACCTCGCGGAAACTGCGCGAGGATTGCGAGAGCATGGTCTCGAAGAGCTGCTTCAGCGTGCCGTAGATGCCGCGCACAATCGGCGTGCGGTCGAGCAGCCATTCTCCGGTCTGCATGATGGTCCGCCCGGCGATCCCGGCCGCGAACCAGCCGATCAGGACGAGGAGGCCCAGGATCACGACGAGGCCGATGCCGGGCACGGCGAACGGCAGGTAGGTCTCGGGGTTGTAGGCGGTCGGGATGAACTGACTCACCGTCTGGTCGAAGTAGCGCAGCACGTGCCAGACGATGAACAGGGTGATGCCGATGGGTGCCGCGACGATGATGCCGGCGAAGAGATAATTTCTCAGGCGATGCGGAAAGGACTTGCGCTCGCTCGCCGCGTGCGCCTCCCCCCGCCCGTGCCCGCTGGCTGCCGTCTCCTCGCCGTTTCCCGCCATCGCAAACGTTCCGACCTGCCCATCCCGACGGCTCGCAGCATAGCGCCGCGAAACCGCTAGGCAACCGCCCGCTCCAGCGGAAGGGCCGCGCCCGACTGTCGCCCACGGTCATTTGATGGCATCCGAGCCGAATCCGAAGCCGGCAAAATTATCTAAAATGCCTGCGATCTTTTAGGCAAGTTCCCTAATAAGTAAATGAAAATGAGAATTGTTGACACCGATGTTCCCGAACGCATTAATCGAGACGGCACGCAAGATCACCGCTCCGACCGGCGAGAACCCGCTTCGGATCTCCAAGGGGCGAAAAGGGTGCTGGAGGCTTCCGGGAGCGGATGGAGGGGAACATGACGGTCATCACCAACGCGACACTGCTGATCCGCCGCATCGGCGAGCTGCAGCGAAAGCGCGCCGCCCTGGCCGAGCGCCAGGAGCAGCTGCGCGGCAGCCTGCCGGACTGGGCCTTGGCACCGCTGCAGCTCGCCGGCATGAGCGCCGCCGAGATCCGGCAGTTCATGAGCGACCTTTCCGAAGCCGAGCGCAAGGCCGGCCTCGACGAGCTCGAGCGCGAGCTCGAGCAGCTCGACCGGCAGATCGAGGAGCTGGAGAACGTCCTGCTCACCACCCCGGCCTGCACGCTCGACGGAGTCCAGGCCATGCTCGACCTGGCGATCGCCCGCTTCCGTGCCCAGGTCGCCACCGATCCGACGGACGTCTTCTACGATTACGGCGAGGCGCGCGTCCTCACCTTCCTCGAGCGCGCCGCCGACGACCTTCGGGCCTTCCTGCAGGCCGAGCAGCGCGCGGCGAGCTGAGCCCGGCCAGGCCCGGGGCAGCGCCTCGACCGCCCTTTCCTAGTAGTGGGGCTTGACGTCGATCAGGGTAGCCTTGGCACGCTCGTCCTCCTCGCGCAGCTTCTCCCGGGCGCTCAGCGAAAGCTGGAGGTGCAGCTCCTTGAGCTGCTTCTCGCTCACGCGGCTGGGAGCACCCAGGAGGAGCTCTTCGGCGCGCTGCGAGAGCGGGAAGGCCGTGACCTCGCGCAGGTTCGGCGTATCGGCGAGGAGCATGACGATCCGGTCGACACCGGGTGCTATGCCGCCGTGAGGGGGAGCGCCGTAATGCAGGGCCCGGAACATGCCGCCGAACTTCTCTTCCAGCACGTCCCGGCCGTAGCCCGCGATCTCGAACGCCTTCGCCATGATGTCGGGGCGATGGTTGCGGATGGCACCCGAGCTCAGCTCGATGCCGTTGCAGACGATGTCGTACTGGTAGGCCAGGATGTCGAGCGGGTCCTGGTTCTGAAGCGCGTGCATCCCGCCCTGCGGCATCGAGAACGGGTTGTGGGAGAAGGCGATCTGCTTGTTCTCTTCGTCCCACTCGTACATCGGGAAATCGACGATCCAGCAGAACCGGAAACAGTTCTTCTCGACGATCCCGAGCTCCTCGCCGACGCGCGTGCGGATCTGGCCCGCGAGCTTGGCCGCCGCATCGGCCTTGTCGCAGACGAAGAACACGGCATCGCCGGTCGTGAGGCCGGCGGCCGCGCGCAAGGCCTGGAGCCGCGCGGGCTCGAGGAACTTCGCGATCGGGCCCTTCGCCTCGTCCTCGACCAGCGTGACCCAGCCCAGGCCCGGCGCGCCCAGGCTCTGCGCGTAGGCCACCATCTGATCGAAGAAGCTCCTGGGCCTGCCGACCGCATCGGGGGCCGGCACGGCGCGCACCACCGCCCCGTTCTCGATCGCACCGGCGAACACCTTGAAGCCGGAACCGCGGAACACCTCCGTCACGTCGGCGATCTCGACGGGGTTGCGCAGGTCGGGCTTGTCGGTGCCGTACTTCAGCATCGCCTCGCGGAACGCGATCCGCGGGAACGGCGGCGGGGTGACGTGCCAGTCCGTGAACTCGGTGAACACGCCGTGCATCACGGGCTCGACTGCGGCGAACACGTCGTCCTGCGTGACGAAGCTCATCTCGATGTCGAGCTGGTAGAACTCGCCGGGGCTGCGGTCGGCGCGGGCGTCCTCGTCCCGGAAGCAGGGGGCGATCTGGAAGTACCGATCGAACCCGGAGATCATGTAGAGCTGCTTGTACTGCTGCGGCGCTTGTGGCAGGGCATAGAACTTGCCTGGATGCAGGCGCGAGGGCACGAGGAAGTCGCGCGCCCCCTCGGGCGAGCTCGCCGTGAGGATCGGCGTCTGGAACTCGGTGAAGCCCTGCTCCGTCATCCGCCGGCGGATGCTCGCGATGACCGCCGAGCGCAGCATGATGTTCCGGTGCATCTTCTCGCGCCGGAGGTCGAGGAAGCGGTACTTGAGCCGGGTCTCCTCGGGGTAGTCGCGGTCGCTGTTGACCTGGAGCGGCAGCGGCTCGGCCTCGGACTCGAGGATCATCTCGCCCGCGACGAGCTCGATCTCTCCCGTGGGCAGCGACGGATTGACGGTCTCGGGCGTGCGCGCCACCACCTTGCCGGTGACGGTGACGACGCTCTCCAGCCGCACCCCCTCGGCCGCGGCGAAGGAGGGTGTCCCTGGATGGAAGACGAGCTGCGTGAGGCCGCTGTGGTCGCGCAGATCGATGAAGAGAAGCTGGCCGTGGTCGCGCTTTCGGTGTACCCAGCCGCTGAGGCGCGCCTCGATCCCGACGTCGCTCTTTCTGAGATCGCCGCAGCGGTGCGTACGATAAGGATGCATGCTCGTTTCCGTCGCTGAACCACGTGGTCCGGCCCGAGGCCGAGACGGCGGGTAAAGGTCACGAGAGCGGATGTGGTGTCAAGCGAGGTGACAGACCCGAGATGATATCTGCCCCATGCCGCTGATCACGGATACCCGAGCTCTTGCCGCATTTTGCGACCGCATGCGCCAGGAGCGCTTCGTTGCGGTCGACACCGAGTTCATGCGCGACCGCACCTACTGGCCGCGGCTCTGCCTCGTGCAGGTCGCGGGCGAGAAGGAGGCCGTGGCGATCGATGCGCTCGCCCCCGGCATCGATCTCGCCCCGCTCCTGGCGCTGATGGCCGATCCGGCCGTGCTCAAGGTGATGCACGCGGCACGCCAGGATCTCGAGATCTTCCATCGTCTGGGCCAGTTGCCACACCCCTTCTTCGACACCCAGGTCGCGGCCATGGTGTGCGGCTTCGGCGAGGAGGTCGCCTACGAGACCCTGGTCAACAAGGTAGCGAAGGCCCAGCTCGACAAGAGCTCGCGCTTCACGGACTGGGCACGGCGGCCCTTGACCGAGGCGCAGATCCGCTACGCGCTCGGCGACGTGACCCATCTCAGGGTGATCTACGAGAGCCTCCATGCCCGGATCGAGAAGGCCGGGCGGATGGGCTGGGTCCAGGAGGAGCTCGAAGCGCTGCTCGATCCCAGGCTCTACGAGAACCCGCCCGAGGAGGCGTGGAAGCGCCTGAAGCTCCGCTCGCGCGACGGCCGCTTCGTCGCCATCGTGCAGGCGCTGGCCGCCTGGCGCGAGCGCGAGGCGCAGCGGCGCGACCTGCCGCGCGCGCGCATCATCCGCGACGACCTCCTGCTCGAGGTGGCGGCGAACCGGCCGCAGACCGTCGAGGAGCTGCGCTCGCTCGAGCGGGTGAGCGTCGACAAGGAGGGGGCCGCGGCCATCGTGGCCGCGATCCGCGAGGTCATGGCGCTGCCGCGTGCGGCGCTGCCGCAGCTCCCGGAACCCGTGGTGCTGCCGCGCGGCATCGGCCCCATCGTCGATCTCTTGCGCGTTCTCCTGAAGTATCGCTGCGAGGAGGCCGAGGTGGCGCAGCGCCTGGTCGCGAGCACGGCCGACCTCGAGGCCATCGCCGTGGACGATCGGGCCGACGTGCCCGCCATGCACGGCTGGCGGCGCGAGATCTTCGGCGAGGATGCGCTGGCGCTCAAGGCAGGCCGCCTCGCCCTCGCCGTGCGCGGCCGGCGGCCGGCGGTCATCCGGCTCGAGCAGGGGACGGCTGCATCGTGATCCTGATCGTCGGCCGCGGGTTCATCGGCCGGGCCGTCGCCCAGGCGATGCGACCCGACGAGGTCCGGCTCGTCGGGCACGAGGCCGTGCACGATCCTTCGCTGCTGCGCGGGGTCCGGACGGTCCTGTTCGCAGGGCGTCATCCGGCGCTCGGCACCGAAGCCTGGTCGCCCGACGACGATGCCGAGCTGGCGCTGGCGCACCGAGCCGCCGCAGCGCGGGTGAGCTTCGTGAGCCTCGGCACGCGCAAGGTCTACGCACCTTCCGTCAATCCCTTGAACGAGATCGACCGGGTGGGTCCCGTCGATCTCTACGGCCGGCAGAAGCTCGCCCTCGAGCACGCGCTCTCGCAGGTGCTGGGCCGGCGGCTCACGCGCCTCAGGCTCGCCAACATCTTCGGCTACGAGCGGATCTCGGGCCGGAACAGCTTTCTCGCCCAGGCCCTGATCGGCCTGTCGCGGCGCGACGAGATCCGCTTCGACATGAGCCCGTTCGTCCAGCGCGACTTCCTGCCCGTGGAGCTCTGCGCCCGCTGGCTCGCCGAGATCGCGCGGCGCCCGCCGGGCGGTGTGCTCAACGTCGGCTCGGGCGTGGCGCTCCCCACAGGCAAACTGGCCTTATGGCTGATCGAGGGCTACGGCCGTGGCCGACTCGTCGTCGAGAGTCCGGAGGAGCGCGATTCCTTCGTCCTCGACACGCGCAACCTGAAAGCCTTGCTCGGCGGCGAAGGCTGCAGCCTCGAGGATCTGCGCCGCCACACGCTCGCCATCGGCCAGCGGCTGCGGCAGGAGATCTACCGGCGCTGACCCGAGCGCTCCCGGACCTCGGAACCCCGGCAGCGCCTCTTCCGTTAGGCTCATCGTCTGCGCCTCCCTGCCGACCTGCCGCGCGAGCCGACCTTGCCCGAGGCCGAAACCCGACCTTCGCCCATCCTCGCCGACCCCGCTGCCTGCTGGCGGCGGAGCCTCGCCACGCGCGTGGCACCGCTCGTGGACGGTGCCGCCTATTTCGCGGCACTCGCGCGGGCGCTGGAAGCGGCCAAGCACAGCGTCTTCGTCCTGGGCTGGGACATCAACGCCGACCTCGTGCTCGATCCGCCCCAGGGCGAGCCGCTCGACCGGCTGCTCGACCGGCTCACGGCCGAGCGGCCGGAGCTCGAGGTCCGGCTTCTGATCTGGGACTGGATCCTGTTCTACAGCCTCGACCGCCAGTTTCTGCCGCAATGGCGCTTCGATCTGCGCACGGGCGATCGGGTGCGGTTCCGGCTCGATGCCTGCCATCCCGCGGGTGGCTGCCACCACGAGAAGCTCGTGGTGATCGACGGCAGGCTCGCGTTCGTGGGCGGCATCGACCTCACCGCCGGCCGCTGGGACACCCCGGCGCACCGGCCGCGCGAGCCGCGGCGCGGCATCGGTCCGAACGACGAGCGCCCCCCGTTCCACGATCTCATGCTGATGCTGGAGGGCCCGGTCGCGGCCGACCTCGAAGAGCTCGCCCGTGAGCGCTGGCGGGTGGCGAGCGGCGAGGACCTGCCGCCGACACGAGCACCGGCCGATGCGCCCTCGCCCTGGCCCGATCACGTCGCACCCTGGTTCCGGGACGTGGCGGTGGGGATCGCCCGTACCCGTCCCTCGGGCCGCGGCTGGACGCCCGTGCGCGAGATCGAGCGGCTCTACGCGCGCGCGGTCGCCGCGGCCGAGCGCACGGTCTATATCGAGAACCAGTACCTCACGGCGGACCGGATCGCGGCGGCGCTGGCCGAGCGTGCCCGGCAGGTACCGGGGCTCGAGGCCGTGATCATCACACCGACGCGCTGCGAGGGCTTGCTCGAGACCGCGGTCATGGACGTGGGCCGGGCGCGCTTCATCCGCCGCCTGCGCAGCGGCTTCGGCAGCGAGCGGCTGCGCGTGCTCTACCCCGAGGTGGGGAGCGAGGACGGCGAGCGGATAGCCGTCAACGTGCACACGAAGCTCCTGATCGTCGACGACCGCTTCTTGTGCCTGGGCTCGGCCAACCTCGCCAATCGCTCGATGGGGCTCGACACCGAGATCGACGTCGCGATCGAGGCGGAGCCCGAGGACGCTGCGGTGCGCGGCGCCATCCGGCGCCTGCGCGACACGCTCCTGGCCGAGCATCTCGAGACCACACCCGAGGCCGTCGCGGCCGCGATCGCGGCGGCGGGCGACCGGATCGTGCCGGTGGTCGACCAACGGAGCGGGCGGCTGAGCGAGCTGCGCCTCAGCCTGCCGACCTGGCTGCGGCTCGTAGCCTCGCCGGCCCGACTCGCGGATCTCGACGAGCCGCTCACCGCCGCCAAGGTCACAGAGCACCTGGTCACACCCCGCCGGCAGCATCACTGGCGGCAGCGTCTCTTGCGCCTCGGCGCCGTTCTGGTGCTGCTCGTGATCCTGGCGCTCCTCGCGCGCAGCGACGTGCTGGGGTTCGAGGACCGGCTCCATGCCGTGTTCGCGCTGGCCGAGCATTATCGGGCGAGCCCCTTGGGTGCGGTGATCGTGCTCGCGGCCTTCGTGCTGGGAAGCCTGGTCCTGATGCCGATCACGCTCCTGATCGCGCTCACCGCGGCCACCATGGGGCCGGCTCTGGGCTTCGTCTACGCACTTCTCGGCTCGATCATCGCCTCGGCCGCGACCTTCCTTCTCGGCCGCGCGCTCGGCCGGGAGCGGGTGCGCCGCCTCGCCGGCCGACGTCTCGCTGCCGTCAGCCGCCGGCTGGGCAGCCATGGCATCCTCGCGGTGGTGCTCTTGCGCTTCGTGCCGATCGCACCGTTCACGATCGTCAACATCGTGGCCGGGGTCTCCGAGATTTCCTTGCGCGACTTTGTGATCGGCAGCGCACTCGGCCTTCTTCCCGGCATCACTCTCGCCACCCTGTTCGGCGACCGGCTCGGCGACTGGATCAGGAAGCCCGATCCGCTCGGGCTCGTGGTACTCCTGGGCTGCCTCGCCCTCCTCATTGCCGGCGGCGCTGCGCTCAAGCGCTGGGGGCGCAGCCGCATCACTGCCTGAAAGCCGCTCCTTGCGCCTCGTCTCCTACAACATCCATAGCTGCGTCGGCACGGATGGCCGCCGCGATCCCGCCCGGATCGCGGCGGTCCTGGAGCAGCTCGAGCCCGACGTCGTGGCGCTGCAGGAGGTGGACAGCCGGGTGAGCCGCGGCGGCCTCGACCAGGCGACGATCCTGGCCGTCCGGCTCGGCATGGGGCTGGTCGAGGGCCCGCTCCTGCGCGAGCACATCGGCCATTACGGCAACGCGCTCTTGAGCCGCTGGCCGCTGCGGCTTCTGACCGAGGCCGAGTTCGCGGCGCAGGGGCGGGAGCGGCGGGGGTGGATGGAGGTCGAGATCCTGGAGCCCGACGGCCCCACCTGGAACGTCGTCGTCACCCATCTCGACCTCGTGAGCAGCGTGCGCTCGGCGCAGCTCGCCGAGCTCGCCGCACGGGTCGCCGGCATGGACGGGCCGCTGGTCCTCGCGGGCGACCTCAACGAGTGGCGACCCTGGCTGCGCCGGCTCGACGGGCTACGGAAGGTGACCCAGGTGCTGGCGGCACGCGCGAGCTTCCCGAGCCGGCTGCCCGTCCTCGCCCTCGACCGGCTGGCGCTGAAGGGGGCCGTGGTGCGCGCCGGCCCGATCGTGGCAACCTCGCCGCTGGCACGTTGCGCCTCCGATCACCTGCCGCTCTGGGTCGAGGTTGGGCCGGCGCGCGCAGGACGTCGAGCCCCGAGCGGGCCAGCCTGCCGCGCATGATTTGACTTGCATCAAAACAATATTAGAATTATTCTAAAGAATATCCTCGATCGACGGCGACGCGAACGCGCGTGCCGCGCTGCTGCGGAGCCACGCCAATTCGGGGGTTGCCCCATGCGCCATTCGCTCGCCGCGACGCTTGCCGCCCTGAGGACGCTCACCGGCGAGCAGCGGCCGGCTTCCTGAAGCGACCGGCGGTGCCGGGGCGAGGCTCCCTCGCCCCGGTGTCCGGGCACTCAGCGCACGCGCTCGGCCGTGAAGCGGCGGCTCGGGCGCACGAGCTGGTCTTGCGCCGCCACGAGCTCGAGCTCGCGCGAGCCGGCGCGATGGGTCGCCTCGACCAGCGCGTACATGGCCGAGACCGCATTCTCGAGCGTGGCCTCGAGCCGGCCGGTGGCGAGCCAGTGGCCGAGGAAGAGCGCCGTGAACGCATCGCCCGTGCCGTTCAGGCTCACAGGGAGACGCGGCGTGCGGACGAGCCAGCCCGCCTCGGCGCTGTCGGCGAGGACGGCGAGCTCTTCTTCGTCGCCGAGCACGAGGCTCGTGCAGACGACGATTCCGGGACCTGTGGCGCGGACCCGGGCCGCGGCCCTGAGCGCGTCGTCGAGGCTGCGGATCTCGAGTCCGGCGAGCCAGGCGAGCTCGAACTGGTTGGGGGTGACGATGTCGGCCGCCGGCACCGCCCGCTCCTTGAAAAACTCGGGAATGCCGGGGCGGACGAAGAAGCCCCTGCCCTCGTCGCCCATGACGGGATCGCAGGCATAGAGCATGTCGGGACGCACCGCGCGCACGCGGGCCACGGTGCGCAGCACCTCCTCGCCGAGCGAGGGGGCGCCGAGATAGCCGGAGAGCACGGCCCGCGTGCGCGGGATGGCGCCGCGCTCGGCCATGCCCTCGATGATCTCCTCGATCCAGTCGAGGCCGACGATCCGGCCGCGCCAGGCACCGTAGCCGGTATGGTTGCTGAACAGCACCGTGTTCACCGGCCAGACCTCGAAGCCTAAGCGCTGCAGCGGGAACACCGCGGCGCTGTTGCCGACATGGCCGTAGGCCACGGCCGATTGGATGGAGAGAATGCCGTCGCGCATGTGAGGGCCGTTCCCGTCGCAGGCTCACGGTGGAGAGAGCCCCCTAGAAAGCGCGGGCGCTCCGCCCTTGCAAGCTGCCGCCTCGACAGGCGGGGCATCTCTCTCTATCTCCACGGCCGAGCTGCCGCATGGAGCCGTCATGACCACGCAACCCGCCGATCTGCGCCGCCACTACGACCGCGATGCGCTCCTCGAGGAACAGGCCCTCCCCGATCCCGTGGCGCAGTTCGAGCGCTGGTTCCAGGAAGCCCTCGCGGCCGGCGACATCTACGAGCCCAACGCCATGGCGGTGGCGACCGTGGGACCGGACGGCCAGCCTTCGCTGCGCATGATCCTGCTCAAGGGCTTCGATGCGGACGGCTTCGTCTTCTACACCAACCTCGAGAGCCGCAAGAGCGAGGAGCTGCGCGCCAACCCCAAGATCGCACTCCTGTTCTGGTGGGATCGGCTGCACCGGCAGGTGCGGATCGAAGGCACGGCGACGCGCGTGAGCGAGGCCGAGGCCGATGCCTATTTCCGGAGCCGGCCCTACGGCAGCCGGATCGGCGCTCACGCCTCGCCGCAGAGCCGCGTGATCCCCCGCCGCGAGGTGCTCGAGGCACGGGTGGAGGAGCTCGCGGCCCGCTACCCGGACGAGGTGCCGCGGCCGCCGTACTGGGGCGGCTGGCGCGTGCGCCCGGAGCTGCTCGAGTTCTGGCAGGGCCGGCCCAGCCGCCTCCACGACCGGCTGCGCTACGTCCGGCAGGGTGGGACGTGGCGGATCGAGCGCCTCGCCCCGTGATGTGCTAGAGACAGCGTCGCCAGCGACGGGTGAACAGGAAGCTTTCATGAGCGAGCGCAAGACGGTCTTCATCACGGGCGCCAGCCGAGGCATCGGGCATGCGACCGCGGCCTACTTCGTCCGCCATGGCTGGCGGGCGATCACCTGCTCGCGCGAGGAGGTGCCGCCGCAGTGCCCGCGCAACGAGCGGCACGCCCACATCACGATCGATCTCGCCCGGACCGACGCTCTGCCCAATGCGATCAACCGGCTGCACAACATCCTGGAAGGCCAGTCGCTGCACGCGCTCGTGAACAATGCCGGCTACTCGCCCAAGGCCGAGGGCGGCAAGCGGCTGGGCTGCCTCGACGGCGACATGGAGGTCTGGCAGCGGACCTTCGCCATCAACTTCTTCGCACCCGTGTTCTTCAGCCGCGCCTGTGCCCCCCTCCTGGCCGAGACCGGTGGGTCGATCGTCAATCTCACCTCGATCGCCGGCCACCGCGTGCATCCCTTCGCGGGCAGCGCCTACAGCACCTCGAAGGCGGCGCTGACCGCACTCACCCGCGAGCTCGCGGCCGATCTCGCGCATCTCGGCATTCGCGTGAACGCGGTCTGTCCCGGCGAGATCAACACGGCGATCCTCTCGCCCGGCACCGAGGCGCTGGTCGAGCGCATTCCCTTGAAGCGCCTGGGCTCGCCCGACGAGGTGGCGGCCGTGATCTACTATCTGTGCAGCGAGCAGGCCTCCTACGTCACCGGCGCCGAGATCCCCGTGAACGGCGGTCAGGACGTCTATTGAGCGGGACGGCCGGGGCTTCACATCGTGTGGCGGCGAGCTATGGTCGCGGCCGCCAACAACGACCGGGAGCCATCGATGCCCGAAGCACCTGCCGTCCCGACGCCTGCCGCCCTGCCGCTCCGCCTCGAAGGCGCGCGGCTCGCCACGAAGACGCTCGTCGTGGCGCTGGGCACGCTGGTCCTCGCCGCCTCGAGCTGGATCGAGGTGCCGATGGTGCCGGTGCCCATGACCATGCAGACCTACGCGGTCCTGCTCGTGGGCGCCCTTTGCGGCTGGCGGCTGGCGCTCGCCACCGTGCTGGCCTGGCTCGGCGAGGCGATGGTCGGGCTGCCGGTGCTGGCCGGTGGTGCCGGTGGTCTCGCGCACTTCGCGGGTCCGACCGGCGGTTATCTCGTCTCCTTCCCGCTCGCGGCGGCACTCGTGGGCCTTCTCGCCGAGCGCGGCTGGACGAAGCGCGTTCTTCCCGCGTTTGCCGTCATGCTCGCGGGCCATGGCGTGATCTTCGCGCTGGGTGTTTCCTGGCTCGCGACCCGGATCGGGCTCGCGCAGGCGATCGCGTTCGGCCTCACCCCGTTCCTGCTCGGCACCGTACTCAAGTCGGCACTGGCCGTTGCGACCTTGCGGGTCGTGCCACACGGGCGGCGCGCCCGGTGACGGTTCGCCTTCGCGGCCATCACCTACTCTGCCTTCTCACTTACAAGGGCGAGGGCTACGGCCCCGCTTTCGTCGCCAACCTCGACCGGATCGCGGCGCGGCTCGCGGCCGGCGAGGCGGCGCTCGTCGTCGAGGGGCCGGACGATATCTGCGGGCCGCTGGCCGAGGACGATGGCGACGCGCATTGCCATCTGGCCCAGGTGAAAGAGCGCGACCGGAAGGCGCTCGTGGCGCTGACCATCCACATGGGACGGCCGCTCGAGCCGGGTCGGCGTCTCGTGCTCGATCCGACCACGGTGGCCGGCTTGCGTGCCGCCTTCGCCGCAGGCGGTATCCGTCCGGCCTGCGCCGGCTGCGAATGGAACGGGCTCTGTACGGCGATCGCCGATGCGGGTTTCGCGGGCGTGCGGCTGCCCGGCACGCCCGAGCCGTCTAGGCCTTGATCCCGCGCAGGCGGAGATTGCGGCGGCGCAGGAACTCGACCGTGGCGAGGAGCAGCACCGCCACCGCGATCAGGAGCGTCGCCACGGCGAGAATGGTCGGGCTGATATTGTCGCGCAGCCCGTCGAACATCTGCCGCGGCAGGGTGCGCTGCTGCGGGCCGGTGAGGAACATCGCCACCACCACCTCGTCGAACGAGGTGATGAAGGCGAAGAGCGCTCCCGAGATCACGCCGGGTGCGATCAGAGGCAGGATCACGCGGCGGAAGGTATAGGCGGGGTTGGCACCGAGGCTGGCCGCGGCCCGCGGCAGCGACGGGTCGAGGCCCGAGAGCGTCGCCGAGACCGTGATGAGGACGAAGGGAGCGCCGAGAGCGGCGTGGACGAGGGCGAGCCCCAGAAGGCTGTTCGTGAGCCCGAGCGGCAGGAGGAAGAAGTAGCTGCCGGCCGCCACGATCACGAGGGGTACTATCATGGGCGAGATCAGGAAGCCCATGAGCAGGCTCTTGCCGCGGAACTCGGCGCGCGCCAGCCCGAGGGCGGCGAGCGTGCCGAGCACGGTGGCGACGACGGTGGCGATCGAGCCCACGATCAGGCTGTTCTTGAGCGCGTTCTGCCAGGGTGCCGAATGGACGAGCTCGGCGTACCAGCGGAGCGAGAAGCCCGGCAGCGGCAGGGTCAGGATCGTGCCCGAGGTGAACGACAGGGGCACGATCACGAGCAGCGGCAGGATCAGGTAGGCGAGGACGAGCGCCGAGACCAGCCAGAGCAGCGCCCGGCCCGTGCGGCTCGTCGGCAGCGTGGCAACGGTCATGGCTCAGCCCAGGCGCAGGCGGTCGATGCCGACGAGGCGGGCATAGACCAGGTAAAGGACGATCGTGGCGGCGAGGAGCACGCTGCCGAGCGCGGCCGCCATGCCCCAGTTCACCGTCTGCAGCGTGAAGAAGGCGACGAAGTAGCTGATCATCTGGTCGGCTTGGCCGCCGACGAGAGCCGGCGTGATGTAGTAGCCGATCGCCAGGATGAACACGAGCAGGCAACCCGCGGCCACACCCGGCATCGAGAGCGGCAGGTAGACCCGGAAGAAGGCGGTCGTGGGCCTCGCTCCCAAGGAGAGCGCTGCCCGCACGAAGCTCGGCGGGATGCCGCGCATGACGCTGTAGAGCGGCAGCACCATGAACGGCAGCAGCACGTGGGTCATGGCGACGTAGACGCCGGTGCGGTTGAAGACGAGCGCCAGAGGCTCGGTGATCAGGCCCAGCCGCTGCAGGATCTCGTTGATCGGGCCCTCGCGCTGGAGCAGCACGATCCAGCTCGCCGTCCGGACCAGAAGCGAGGTCCAGAACGGCAGGAGAACGAGGATCATGAGGAGGTTCGCCGTGCCCTCGGGCAGGGTCGCGAGCCGGTAGGCGAGCGGGTAGCCCAGGAAGAGGCAGGCGAGTGTGACGACCGTGCTGATCCAGAGCGTGCGCCAGAGCACGGTCCGGTAGATCGCTTCGTCGGCGGAAGCACTCCGGATCGCGCCGTCGTCGCCGCGCTGCAGGTCGAGTGCCGCCAGGAGATAGAAGTCGGTGTAGGGAGCGGCGGCCCGCTTCATCGCCTGCCAGATCTCGGGCTCGGTCCAGGCCGGGTCGAGCTTTGCGAAGGTGTCGCGCCAGCTTCCCTCCGGCGCTTCCGGCAGGCCGCGGCCCGCGGCCATGACCACGCTGCGCCAGCCGCTGTGCTCGACGTTGAGGCGCTTCGCGACCGAGGCCAGCGTACGCGCCTTCTGGGCGGCCACGACCTCGCGTGCGAAGGTCGCGAGCACGGCCTCGTCCGGGATGCCTTCCCCGTTCCAGTCCTGCAGCGCCCGTGCCGTCTCCGGCATAGCGGCGCGGATTTCCGGGTTCTCGACGCTCTTCTCGAGCATGCCAAGGATCGGCAGCAGGAAGAAGCCGAGCAGGAAGGCCACGAGCGGCAGGGTCAGGCCGAGCCCGCTCAGGAGGCGGCGGCGCTCGGCCCGTCGGAGCGATCGGCGCAGGCCGGTATCGGAAGCGGGCATCTCGGTTCTCGTGCTGCGCCGGCCCCGGCAACCGGGCCGGGGCCGGGTCGGGCGGTCGGCTTACGATTTGGCCGCCCAGCTGTTGAAGCGCTCGTTCAGCTTCTCGACATTGTCAGCCCAGAACTCGCGTCCGTAGAACAGGCCGTGCGGCAGGTTCTGCGGTGCCGTGGGCACGTCGGGCATCACCGCGGGATCGACCTGGGCGACGGCCGCTTTGTTCGTGGGCCCATAGGGAATGAGGGGAGGCAGGAGCTTCTGATGCTCGGGTGCGACCAAGTAGGCGAGGAGCTTCATCGCCTCGTCCTTCTTGTCCGAGTTCTTGGGGATCACCCAGCTGTCGATCTGATAAACGAACCCGGCATCCCAGGCGATCTTGAAGTTCCTCTTGTCGGTCTTGTTGGCGGCGGTGATCCGGCCGTTGTAGGCCGAGGTCATCACCACCTCGCCCGAGCCCAGAAGCTGCGGCGGCTGCGCGCCGGCCTCCCAGAAGATCAGGTCCTTCTTGATGGAATCGAGCTTTTTGAAGGCGCGGTCCACGCCCTCTGGCGTCTTCAGCGTGGCGTAGATCTGGTCGTTGGGCACGCCGTCGGCCATGAGCGCGAACTCGAGCGCCTGACGCGGCCCTTTGCGCAGCGCCCGCTTGCCCGGATACTTCTTCGTGTCGAAGAAGTCGGCCCAGCTCTTGGGTGGGTTGTCCTTGAACTTGTCGCCGTCGTAGGCCAGCACGTTGGCCCAGACGATGGCACCCACGCCGCACTCGTGGACCGCCTCGGGCAGGAACGCGTCCTTGCCGCCGAGCTTGCTCCAGTCGAGCGGCTCGATGATGCCCTCGTCGCAGCCCAGCACCAGCTCGTCGGCCTCGACCTGGACCAGATCCCAGGTGGGGGCGCCTTCGGCCTTGGCGCGCAGCGCGCCGATGCCGCCGTCCCAGCTGTCCTCGACCAGCTTGATGCCGGTCTCCTTCTGGAACGGCTCGAAGAACACCTTGCGCTGGGCGTCCTGATAGCTGCCGCCCCAGGACGTCACGGTGAGGTCGCGCGCCTGCGCCACCGTGGCCATGGCCGCGCACGCGGCCACGCCCAGGAGAAAACGCCTGATCCCTGCTCGCATCGTCGATATTCCCCGTTCCTCGTCGTCGTTCCGGCGACGTTCCCGGCCGGGATCATGGCCCGGCCGGGAACGTCGCGCTAGTCCGGCTGTGGGTCGAGCGCCCGACAGTCTTCGGCGAGCCAGGCCACGGTCACGGGGTCGCCCGGCCGCAGGTCGTTGGCGTGGCCGGCACGGTTCGGCACCTTGATGATGAAGTCGTCGTGGCCCAGCACGTTGACCCGGGTGCGGATATGGTCGCCATGGTAGATCAGCTCCTCGACCCGGCCCGGAAAGCGGTTGGGATAGCCGTCCGTGCCGTTCGCGAGCACGACCCGTTCCGGCCGTAGCGAGAGCGTGGTGGCGGCACCCGGACCTTGGACGTTGACCGCGAGCGCTCGCACGACCGCGCCTGCGACCTCGACGTCGCAGTAAGGCCCGTCGACCGTGCGCACGCGGCCCAGGAGCCGGTTGTTCTCGCCGATGAACTGGGCGACGAAGGCATTCTCGGGCGCTTCGTAGAGCTCGGCCGGCGGGGCGAGCTGCTGGATCACCCCGTCGTTGAACACGGCCACCCGATCCGACATGGTGAGCGCCTCGCCCTGGTCGTGGGTGACGTAGACTACGGTGATGCCCAGGCGCTCGTGCAGGTGCTTGATCTCGTACTGCATGTTCTCGCGGAGCTGCTTGTCGAGCGCTCCCAAGGGCTCGTCCATGAGCACGAGCTTGGGCTCGAACACGAGCGCGCGAGCTAGCGCTATCCGCTGCTGTTGGCCGCCCGAGAGCTGGGCCGGGCGCCGGTTCGCGAAGCTCTCGAGCCGGACCATCTCGAGCGCCCGCTTCACCTTGGCCGCGATCACGTCCTTGGCCATGCCTCGCACCTCGAGCGGAAAGGCCAGATTCTCGGCCACGCTCATGTGCGGGAAGAGGGCATAGTTCTGGAACACCATGCCGATGTCGCGCCTGTAGGGCGGGACATGGTTGATCGGCCGGCCGTCCAGGAAAATCTCGCCGTGCGTGGCGGCCTCGAAGCCCGCCAGCATCATGAGGCAGGTGGTCTTGCCCGAGCCCGAGGGGCCCAGCATGGTCAGGAACTCGCCACGACGGATGGCGAGGTTCAGGTTCTTCACCACGAGCGTCTCGCCGTCATAGGTCTTCTGGACGTCGGCGAAGCGCACGAAGGCGGTATCGGTGCTGGGCATCGTCTTTTCTGCTGAGGCCTGTGATCCTAACGGCTACTCTCTTCCCGCCGTGACCTGGCCATGCCACGAAGGGCGCCGCCATTCTTGTTCTGCCCTGTCGCGGCATGTCGTAATCGAGAGCAGGGCCGCTGTAAATGCTGGCGGCGATCAGGAGAGGATGTGACGAAATGACCGAGGAGCTGTTCCGCGAGGACGCCTATCGCACCCACTGCACCGGGATCGTCGAGGCGGCCGAGGACGATGCTCGGGTCATTCTCGACCAGACCGTGTTCTATGCCCGCGGCGGCGGCCAGCCCGGTGACCGCGGCTGGCTCGTGCTGAGCGACGGCCGCTCGCTCGAGGTGATCGATACGGTGCGCGACGCCGCCACCGGCGACATCGTCCACGTCCTGACGCCGAGCAGCGCCCTGCCCCCGCCCGGCGTGGTCCTCACCGCCGAGGTCGATTGGCCGCGACGCCACCGGCTGATGCGGATGCACAGCGCCCTTCACCTCCTCTGCCGGGCGGTGGGCGCTCCGGTCACGGGCGGCCAGATCGACGACGGCAAGGGCCGGCTCGACTTCGACCTCGGCAACACCCCGATCGACCGCGACACGCTCACCGAACGGCTCCGGCGATGGATCGCCGAGGACCGCCCGATCCGGCCTTTCTGGATCGACGAGGCCGAGCTGGAATCCAGACCCGAGCTCGTCCGCACGCTCTCGGTGCGGCCGCCGCGCGGCCAGGGCCGGATCAGGCTGGTCGAGATCGAAGGGGTCGATCTCCAGGCTTGCGGCGGCACCCACGTCCGCAGCACGGCCGAGATCGGCGCCGTGGCGGTGACGAAGATCGAGAGCAAGGGCAAGCGCAACCGCCGGATCAGCCTGACCCTCCTCGACCCCGGCACGTGAGGTCGGGCGACCGGCCTCCCGTGCCTCCTGCCCCTTTCGCCGGACGCGCGGCTGTTTCAGCCATGAAAAAGCCCGGCCGGTGGCGGCTCGGCCGGGCAGAAAGCTCGATGGTGGTACGAACGGGTACGCCTATTCCTCCCGCTGCCCCATGAGCGAGAGCAGCATCTGGAACAGGTTGATGAAGCTCAGATAGAGCTGGAGCGCGCCGAACACGGCGAGCTTGCTGTTGGCCTCGATGCCGGCGTTCTCGGCGTAGGTCTCCTTGATCATCTGCGTATCGTAGGCGGCGAGGCCCGTGAACACGATGACGCCGATCACCGAGACCGCGAACTGGATGGCGCTCGAGCCCACGAAGATGTTGACGAGACTGGCGATGATGATGCCGATCAGGCCCATGAACAGGAACGAGCCGAACTTCGTGAGATCGGCCTTGGTGGTGTAGCCGTAGAGGCTGGCGGCGCCGAACATGGCGGCCGTGATGAAGAACACGCGCGCGATGCTGGCGCCGGTGAACACGAGGAAGATCGAGGCCATGGAGAGGCCCATCACGGCGCAGAAGGCCCAGAACGTCATCTGCGCCGTCGCCGCCGACATGGCGGCGAGGCGGAACGAGAAGAAGAACACGAAGGCGAGCGGGGCCAGCATCACCACCCACTTGAGCGGCGTGCCGAAGATCGGGACGTAGAGGGCCGGGATGGTGCCGACGAGGTAGGCGACGATGCCGGTGAGCGCCAACCCGAGCATCATGTAGTTGTAGACCTGCAGCATGTGCCGCCGCAGGCCCTCGTCGAACTCGGCCCGGCTCGCCCAACGGGCGGTGGCGTAGCGGCCAAGGTAGGGCTCAGCCATGGTTGTCTCCTGAGACGGAAGGCGTGAGGGGGAAGATGCCGGCCCAGGGGCGCGTGGCCGCTGCCCTCCGGGCGATGGCGAGGAGCTCGGGCTCGGGGAGCCCGCCATTGAGCGCGTAGGCGAAGTGGCCGAGCTGCCAGAAGACCGTGAGGTCGCCGTGTGCGGTCACCACTTGCGGACCCGCCACGGCGAAGCTGTCGGCCTCGATCGCAAAGAGGGTGACCAGCCGGCCGCGGCCAGCGTCGTAAAGCGCGAGGAGTCCCGTGCCGCCATCCCCACGGACGAGGTCGGAGCCCAGGAACGCGAGGCCGTCCGGGAGCGCCGGCATCGGCACGACCCCGCCCGTGCGCTCGGCCGTAAGCGGCAGCAGCACGCGGTTCGGCACCGTGCCGGCGGCGAGCTCGAGCCGGGCGGCCTCGTAGGCCTGGGCCGCCTCCTCGGCATAAGACGGTGGCGCGTGCGCGGCCGCCACCTGGTCGACGACGAGGCCGAGCTCGGCATGGGCGAACCAGCCGGCGGCAAGCAGGGCTGCGGCCGCGAGCCCGCGCCGGAGCCGGAGGCCGAACGCGCGCCAGCTCAGCCGGCGCGCAAGCTGGCGTGCCAGTGCCACCGTCGGCGGCGGGGCCGGCCAGGCATCGTCGGCGAGGAAGAGCCGGAGCTCGTCGCGCAGCCGCAGACCCTCCATGATCGCGGCGGCTGCATCGGGGTGCGCCTCGAGGTAGCGTTCGACCGCGATCCGCCCCGCCATGTCGAGCTGGCCGTCGATATAGGCCTGGATCTCGGCGTCGGTGATGCGATCGGCCACGGGCTCACCTCACCACACGCAGGAACGGTCGACGGTCGGCCGGCGCCTCGCCGCCGTGCCCGGTCGCGGCCCGAAGCGCCTCGCGGCCGCGGGCGAGCCGGGACATGAGCGTGCCGAGCGGGATGCCGAGGAGCTCGGCCGCCTCCTTGTATGCCATGCCTTCGAAGGCGACGAGCACCAGCGCCTCGCGCTGTTCCTCGGGCAGCGTCATCAGCGCCTCGACGGTCCGGCTGAGATGAAACTGCTCGGCCTGGCGCGGCGGGATCGCCTCGCTCGCCTCCCGGCCGAGCTGCTCGGCCGTCGCCGCCTCGAGCTTGAGGCGGCGCTGACGGGAAACGTGGGTGTTGTGCACGATCGCAAGGAGCCATTTGCGGACGTCGTGTCCCGGCCGCCAGGTGTGGGCGCCGGACATCGCCCGGACCAGAGCGTCCTGCACGAGATCCTCGGCCTGATCGACGTTGCGGGTCAGGACGAGAGCGTAGCGGCGCAGCGCCCCGAGATGCGAGGCTATGTCGAGGGTCGGCGTGTTCGTACGTCTCATGCTCGGGTATACGCACGGGCCCCGGGTTTAATCCCAAGGGGCCCGGCGGCTTCGGAGGGCTGCCCGACCATAAAGGACGATGTGACGTGAGCGTGAAGACGGCGCAAGGTCTCGGCGAAGCGCCTCCCATCGGGGAGGATCGGTGACGGTGCTCGCCATGGCGGCGTTCGCCTCCTCGGCGATCGCGCGCGTGCTCGCCCCCTGGTGCCGGCGATCGCCGCCGAGTTCGCCACCACGCCGGGTCAGGTGGGCCTGCTCGTCACCGCCTTCACGCTCGCCTGTGGCCTCTGCCGGGCACTCCGGAGACCGATCGGCGACCGGCTCGGCAAGTATCGGATCGTGATGCTCGCCTGCCCGCTCTCGGCGCCGACGGCCGGTGCGGCCATGCTCTTCGCGCACCGCCTGGAGCAGCGGCCGCCGCCGCGCAGGTCCGACACGAGCAGCATGGACGGAGGTTCCGGCCCGTAGCGGAAGCTGCGCCGGATGGTGTTGCTTTCTAAGAGAACAGAAGCGCTAATCGATCCATCTTGTCTTTGCCATCGCACAGGATCGCTACGAGATCGTATCGGAGTACCGGAATCTCGACTCGATGTACGACGATCTTCCTGCGCCTTCGTTTTTTGGCTTGGTTGCAGAAAGTTTTTGTAATATAGTTGAAATCATCTACCGAGTTGGCATCGGCTGCAAACAAAGAAGATTATCCAGCCATATTCATACAACATCATCGCACTACGGGAGGAAACGATGAGCAGAATATTCGGATTCTAGAAGATATCGTCGTCGTTGCCTTTTCCGTGGCGGTCGACATTTCCGCGGCCGCGCCGGGAGCATTCGGCAGCATCGAAGAAAAGGAAGAGCGCGCCGGCATCGCGTCGGGTCCGACGATCCGGCGACGATCTGCGCCATTCGCGCTTCCCGAACGGGGTCAATCGGAGTGAACGCCGTGTCCACGTGGTCGACGTCGTCCCGTAGAGGGACGGCGGGGATGGCTATCGTCCTGCCTTTCCTGGGTCTGACGACCGTGCAGGCGGCCGAGCCGCCACCTTCGGTGGCGCCTCTGGACGTGGCGGCCATGCCGCCACCGGGCCCTTCGCCCCAGGATTACCAGCGATACGTGAAGAACCGGGACTGGCTCGTGGTGCTGGGCAAGGCGTTGTTCTGGGACAGCGCCGTCGGCAGCGACGGACAGGCCTGCGCGAGCTGCCATTTTCACGCCGGCGCCGATCCGCGCACCGTCAACCAGCTCAACCCCGGCATCGCCGGCGGCGACGACAGGTTCGGCGGGATCGAGCCCGCGTCCGCGGTCGGCCGGACCGCCGGCGGCCGGACCGCCGGACCCAACCTGGCGCTGCAGCCCGACGACTTCCCCTTCCACCGGCTCCGGGACAGCCGGAACCGCAACTCGGAGATCCTCTACGACACCAACGACGTCGTCTCGTCCCAGGGCGTGTTCGACGGGCTGTTCATGGGCATCCGCCAGACGGTCAGGCTCCGCGGCCGCAAGCGGGATTTCTGCCGGGCGGCCGACGACACGATCTTCACCATCAACGTCCTCGGCCAGCAGAGAAAGGTGCGCAAGGTCGAGCCGCGCAACACGCCGACCACGATCAACGCCGCCTACTTCTTCCGCAATTTCTGGGACGGGCGCGCGAACAACGTCTTCAACGGCGTCAATCCGTTCGGACGCCGCGCCTTCGTCGATCCCGCCGCCGGCATCGTCACCGCGCCTTCCGCAGGCTCGATGGCGATCGAGCGGGTCCAGCTCGAGAACGCGAGCCTGGCCTCGCAGGCGGTGGGTCCGCCCAACAGCTCGTTCGAGATGGCCTGCGCGAATCGCACCTTCGCCGACATCGGTCGCAAGCTTCTCGGCCGGATCCCGCTGGCCGACCAGAAGATCGCCGCCACGGACAGCGTGTTCGGAAACGGCTCCAGGCTCGGCAACCTGGTCCGCCGCACAGGTGCAGGCCTGCGCCTCACCTATCTCGAGCTCGTCAAGAACGCCTTCCAGCAGCGCCTGTGGGGCGAGGCCGGAACGTGGGCCGTGGCCCCCGACGGGGCCGTGTCAGCGAGCACGACCGGCCACAGCCAGGCCGAGCTCAACTTCTCCCTGTTCTTCGGTCTTGCGATCGACGCATACGAGCGGACCCTGATCTCCGACCAGTCGCGGTTCGACAGCGGCAATCTGAGCGGGCAGGAGCAGCACGGCCTCGCGCTGTTCACCGGCCGGGCCAAGTGCGTCAACTGCCACAACGGCCCCCTGTTCTCGAGCGCCGCCGTGCCACCGCGGCAGCCTCTGGAGCTGATCGAAAACATGGTGATGGGGGTCGGCGGCAATGCGCTCTACGATGGCGGCTTCTACAATATCGGTGTGCGGCCGGTGCTCGAGGATCTGGGGGTCGGCGGCAAGGATCCCTGGGGCAATCCCCTCTCCTTCACCCGGCAATACGTGGATCGCCCTGCGGATCCCACCGGCCGGCCCGACTTCTTCCAGATCGATTTCGCCCAGCCCGGCTCTCCGGACGGCATCCGCGTGGCCGTGGACGGCGCCTTCAAGACGCCTTCCTTGCGCAACGTCGCCCTGACCGCGCCCTATTTCCACAATGGCGGCGAGAGATCGCTCACGGACGTGGTGCGGTTCTACAACCGCGGCGGCAACCGGCGCGACCTCGCGACCGGCGACACGACGGGCACTGGTCCCTTGGGCCAGGGCACGACGTCCGGCTCCAGCGTCGTCGGGAGCAATCTCGATCCCGACATCCAGCCCCTCGGGCTGGAGGAGGGCGACATCGAGGACCTCGTCGCCTTCCTGAAGGCACTCACCGACGACCGGGTCGCCTGTCATCAGGCGCCGTTCGATCACCCCGAGCTGATCGTCAGCAACGGCAGCCTGTCCTTGCCGGCGAGCGGCGGCCGCGCCAGGGACGCACGGCTCCGGCTCCTCGCGGTCGGCCGCGAGGGCTATCCGCGAGCCTGGTGCGATCCCGGCACGGGCGACCTGTTCGATCGCAACCTGATCGGAGGCATGCTGCAGCGCGCGCCGTGACCGGCGGCCGAGCCGGAGCGTCGGATACGAACGGGAGCGGCGCCGTGGGAGATCACGGCGCCGCTTCTCACGTGATGACCTGGCGCGCCCGGCAGGACTCGAACCTGCGACCCTCCGCTTAGAAGGCGGATGCTCTATCCGGCTGAGCTACGGGCGCCTGGATGGGCTTATAGCAGCAAGCCCGCGCGCGACCAACCGGAACGGGGTCGCTCACACGCGGCGGATGAAGTTGTCGGCATAGGACTTGGGCCGGACGATGCGCTGATGCGGCTCGGCGATGCTGTAGCTGAGCCCGTGCTTCTCGCAATAGGCGATCGCCGCCTCCTTGGTCGGGAAGCGCAAGATCACCTGCTTCTCGGTGTCGTCGGAACCGATCCAGCCGATCAGGCGATCCGGCTCCTGGCGGCATTTCGGCTCGTGCTCGACGATCCAGAACTTGGTCTTGAACCGACCCGACTGCGTGGCGGGCTTGGCCGGCTGATAGATCCTCGCATCCATGACCGCGACGCGCGCTCCTTCTTCCCTCGTCTCGGGTTCGTTCGGCTGGAGCCGTGGCCTTTGCAGCTACAACCGGGCGAAGAGGGATTCAAGGCTGCGACACCGCGGCACGCTGCCACTCGCGCCGGAGCCGGTCGCGGTGGATCCGCAGCCACATGAGCGGGATGAGCCCGTTGGCGGCGATGATCCGGCCCGCCTCGACCCAGGCGAACGCCTCCTCGGCCGCAAGCACGTGGGTGCGGATGTCCTCGTGCTCGTCCGGCAGGCCGAAGACGCCACCGCTCTCGGGCGCCGTGACCTCGGCAACGAAGGCGTGCACCCGCTCGGTGGTTCCGCCCGGCGTGGAATGGTAGATGCAGACCGGTGCGAGCCGGCCGACCTCGAGGCCGGTCTCCTCGCGCACCTCGCGCCGTGCCACCGCCTCGGGCGTCTCTTCGGTGTCGATCAGCCCGGCCGGTGCTTCGATCAGCCAGGGATCGCCCGGATGCTCGAGGCAGCCCGTGCGGAACTGCTCCACCAGGACGACGCGATCCTGCACGGGATCGTAGGGCAGCACCACCACCGCCGGCCGCTGGATGAACAGCTCGCGGCTCAAGGGCGGCGTCCAGCCGCCGGCGAAACGCTCGTGGCGCAGCTTGAGACGGTCGAGCTTGAAGAAGCCGTCGTGGAGCCGCTCGCGCTCGAGGATCTCGACCCGGCGGCCCTTCCCTTCTGGCTGGTCGCTCACCGGGGAGGCCTCAGGTGAAGGCCTTGAAGGTGATCAGGGTGAAGGTGTCCTTCACGCCGGGCAGGGTCTGGACCTGCGTGGTCACGAACCGACCGATGTCGATCTCGTCGTCGAGGTGGAACTTCAGGAGCAGGTCGTACTGACCCGAGGTCGAGTAGACCTCCGACACCTGCTCGATCGTCTGCACCACGGCGTCGGCCACGTCGTAGGCGTGACCGAGCTCGCACTTCACCATGACGAAGATCGTCTGCATCAGCCGGCCTTGGCCTTGCTAGGGGTGGCGACCGGGACCGGCCGCAGCAGGAAGCGGGGAATGTGGTCGCCGAAGGCGACGACCGGTGCCTCGGGCAAAGGCTCGGGCTTCGCCGCCGGACGGCGCGCTGCCGGACGGGACGACGGCATGGCCGCAGGCGCGCGGCCACGCCGCGATGCTGCCGGCCGCGGCTCGCCATTGGCGGCCTCCCGGCGGGGACGCCGCTCGCGTGCGGGCTTCGCCGGCTTCGCGCCGTTCGTGACCGGCTCCTCGCCCGGCAGCTCCAGCCGGCGGACGGGTTTGCCGGTCAGCTTCTCGATCGCCGCGACCGACTTGGCCTCCTCGGGCGTCTCCAGGGTGAAGGCGCGCCCGCTCCGGCCGGCACGGCCGGTGCGCCCGATGCGGTGGATGTAGTCGTCCGGATTGAACGGCACGTCGTAGTTGATGACGACCGGCATGTCGGAGATGTCGAGGCCGCGTGCCGCGACGTCGGTCGCCACCAGGAAGTCGACCTGATCGGCCTTGAACGCGTCGAGCGTCGCCTGCCGGTGCACCTGCTCGAGATCGCCGTGAATGTCGCGCGCGTTGAGACCCACGCTCTGCAGATAGCGGTTGAGGCTCGCCACCTCGCGCTTGCGGTTGGCGAAGATGATCGCCTTCGAGACCGCCTGCTGGGCGATCAGCTTGACCAGAGCACGGCGCTTGTCGCGGCCCGAGACCGGCACGAACACGGCCTCGACGTTCTCGGCCAAGGTGGCGGGCCGCGCCACCTCGATCGTGGCCGGGTCCTGCAGGAAGCGCTCGATGATCCGCCGCACGCCGGGCGGCATGGTCGCGGAGAACAGGAGTGTCTGCCGGCGGCCGACGAGGAGGTTCAAGATGCGCTCGACGTCGGGCATGAAACCCATGTCGAGCATCCGGTCGGCCTCGTCGATGACGAGGATCTGGATGCCGCCCAGGAGCACCTTGCCGCGCTCGAACCAGTCGAGGAGCCGGCCGGGTGTCGCGATCAGGACGTCGACACCCTTCTCGAGCGCCTTCTCCTGATCGCCCATGCCCACACCGCCGATCAGGAGCGCCATGGAAAGGTTCAGGTACTTGCCGTAGGTCTCGAAGTTCGCGGCCGTCTGGGTCGCGAGCTCGCGGGTCGGCGAGAGGATCAAGGAGCGCGGCATGCGCGCCCGCGCGCGGCCGTGCGCAAGGATGTGCAGCATCGGCAGGGTGAACGAGGCCGTCTTCCCGGTGCCGGTCTGGGCGATGCCGATGACATCCCTGCCGGCGAGCACGGCCGGGATGGCGCCCGCCTGGATGGGCGTGGGATGGGTATAGCCGGCGTCGGCTATGGCCTTGAGGATCGGTTCACCGAGACCGAGGTCGGCAAAGCCGGGCAGTTCAACGTCCGAAGTTGTCAAGGAATGGACCGTTGCCAAACATGCGTGAGAACTGGACGTGCATGTAGTGATCCGGCAGCGAATGTCAACGAAGCCACTCGCCGTCTGCGTTGACGTCGTCGCCGGAAAGATGGACGTGGCCGGCGAAACCCGAGAATAGTCGTCGAAATATCACAACCACGGACGAGGCCGCCCATGTTGCTCGATCGTCATCGCAGCCTTCTTCTCGTCGTCGACATCCAGGCCCGTCTGGCCCCGGCCATTGCCGGCGCCGAGACCGTCATCGCCCGCACCCGCCTCCTGCTCGAGGCGGCCGCCCGGCTCGAGGTGCCGGTCGTCGTGAGCGAGCAGTACCCGCAAGGGCTGGGCCATACCGACGAGCGGCTCCTGCCTCTGCCCGAGGGGGCTCGCATCCTGCCGAAGATCGCGTTCTCCGCGGCACGCGACGAGGCGATCTTTGCCCATCTCGACCGGCTCGGACGCCGCCAGGTCGTCATGGCCGGCATGGAGGCCCACGTCTGCGTCCTCCAGACCGCCCTCGGCCTGAAGGAGAAGGGCTTCGACGTCGCGGTCGTGGCGGATGCGGTCGGCTCGCGCCTGCCCGAGCGGCGTGCGCTCGGGCTCGAGCGGATGCGGGCGCGCGGCATCGACATCGTCGACAGCGAGATGGTGCTGTTCGAGTGGCTGGGCGAGGCCGGCACGCCCGTGTTCAAGGAGCTGAGCCGTCTCATCAAATGAGGCGGACGCGTTCGCGGCTTGACGGGAGCGCGCGATGGCCGCACGAGGAGCGTCGCCTCGCTCGGCCCTGTAGCGGGAGAGACCGGCCCGATGATGCGTGACGAGATCGTGCTGCTGCCCGGCCTCTTGTGCGACCATCGCTTGTTCCAGGCACAGATCCCGGCCCTCGCCGTGCACGCCGGGGTGATGGTGGCCGATCTCACCCGCGATGCGAGCATCCCGGCGATGGCGGAGCGCGTGCTGGCCGCAGCACCACCCCGCTTCGCGCTCGCCGGCCTGTCGATGGGCGGGTACGTGGCGCTCGAGATCGTGCGGCGAGCACCGGAGCGGGTGATGCGCCTCGCCCTTCTCGACAGCCAGGCCCGGCCCGACAGCGAGGAGACGCGCTCGCGCCGGCGCGGCCTGATGCAGCTCGCCGAGAAGGGCGAGTTCCAGGGGGTGAGCCCGCGGCTCCTGCCGCTCTTCATCCATCGCGACCGGCTGAGCGACACGAGCCTCACGGGCATGGTCCAGAACATGGCGCTGAGCGTGGGCAAGGACGCTTTCCTGCGCCAGCAGACGGCGATCATGGCCCGGGCCGACAGCCGGCCTCATCTGCCGGCGATCCGCTGTCCGACGCTGGTGCTGGCCGGCCGCGAGGACGTGGTGACCCCGCCCGAGCTGCAGCTCGAGATGGCGGCAGCCATCCCGAACGCCACACTGGTGCTTCTGCCGCGTTGCGGCCATCTGGCTCCGCTCGAGCAGCCGCAGGCCGTGACGCGCCAGCTCCTCGTCTGGCTCGAGGCCTGAGCCGGGCGGCTTCCCTGCTTCAACCGGCGCCGGTTTTGCCGTAAGACCCGCGCCACTTTCCATTCCAGAAGCGGCCGGAGCCGATGACCGAGCGCGTCCTCATTCTCGATTTCGGCTCGCAGTACACCCAGCTCATCGCGCGCCGGGTGCGCGAGCAGCGGGTCTATTGCGAGATCCACCCCTGCACGGTGCCGGACGCGTTCGTGCGCGACTTCGGGGCCAAGGGCATCATCCTCTCGGGCGGGCCGGCCTCGACCCACGAGGCGGCGAGCCCCAGGGCACCCGCCGCCGTGTTCGAGGCCGGCGTGCCGGTGCTCGGCATCTGCTACGGCGAGCAGACCATGTGCGCCCAGCTCGGCGGCACGGTCGAGCCGAGCACGCACCGCGAGTTCGGCCGCGCGATCATCACGCTGAAGGAGCCCTCGCCTCTGTTCGAGGGCATTCTGGCGCCGGGCGACCGCACGGCGGTGTGGATGAGCCACGGCGATCGGGTGACGGCACTCCCGCCGGGCTTCAGGCCGATCGCGGAGAGCGAGGGCTCGCCTTTCGCCGCCATCGCCGACGAGGCCCGGCGCTTCTACGGCGTGCAGTTCCATCCCGAGGTCGTGCACACCGGGATCGGTGCCAGCCTCCTGCAGAACTTCCTGTTCAAGCTCTGCGGCGTTGCGGGCGACTGGTCGATGCACGCCTACCGCGAGCAGGCGATCGCCCGTATCCGTGAGCAGGTCGGCGATGCCGGCGTGATCTGCGGCCTCTCGGGCGGGGTCGATTCCGCCGTGGCGGCGCTCCTCATCCACGAGGCGATCGGCGACCAGCTCACCTGCGTGTTCGTGGACACGGGCCTCTTGCGCTACGGCGAGGCCAAGGAGGTGGTCGAGCTGTTCCGCGGCCACTTCAACATCCCGCTCGTCCACGTCGAGGCAGGATCCCTGTTCCTCGAGAAGCTCGCGGACGTCACCGATCCCGAGCGGAAACGCAAGATCATCGGCGCCACCTTCATCGACGTGTTCGAGGCCGAGGCCAGGAAGCTTCCGAACATCCGCTTCCTGGCCCAGGGCACGCTCTATCCCGACGTGATCGAGAGCGTGTCGTTCAAGGGCCCGAGTGTGACGATCAAGTCGCACCACAATGTGGGCGGCCTGCCGGAGCGCATGGCCTTGGGCCTGGTCGAGCCGTTGCGCGAGCTGTTCAAGGACGAGGTCCGGGAGCTCGGGCGCGAGCTCGGCCTGCCGGAGCCCTTCGTGCAGCGCCACCCCTTCCCCGGCCCCGGCCTCGCCGTGCGGATTCCGGGGGCGGTCACGGCCGAGCGGGTCGCCACCTTGCAGCAGGCCGATCGGATCTTCCTCGAGGAGATCCGCGTATCCGGCCTCTACGATCGGATCTGGCAGGCCTTCGCCGTGCTCCTGCCGGTGAAGACGGTGGGTGTCATGGGCGACGCTCGCACCTACGAGGACGTCTGCGCGCTCCGCGCCGTGACCTCGGTCGACGGCATGACCGCCGACTTCTTTCCCTTCGAGCCCGCGTTCCTGGGTCGGGTCGCGAACCGGATCGTCAACGAGGTCAAGGGCATCAACCGCGTCGTCTACGACTACACCTCGAAGCCGCCGGGCACGATCGAGTGGGAGTGATCGGGGCGAGCACCCGTCTCACACCCGCTCCGCCACGCCCGCCACGAAGTCGTAGGACGCCTCCAGCGTGTAGCGCGAGCCCTCGGAGCGGAGCTGGCTGGAATAGAGGCCGAAGCTGCTCACCGGGAAGCGCTCGGTGCGGAACAGGTTGCGGTGGAAGAGATAGGAGGCGAGCCGCGGCTCCGGCGGCGGGGAGCGGAAGCGGCCGAGCGTCACGTGCGGCGTGAACTTGCGCCGCTCCGGCTCGAGCCCGACCTCCTCGAGCACGCGCTCGATCCGCCGCCGCAGGGTCGGCAGAGCACCGCTCGGGTCCTCGACCCCGACCCAGAGCGTGTGCGGCGCCCCGCGCGGCGGGAACTGGCCGAGGCCCTTCAGTCCGATCTCGAACGGCGGGTGACTCACCCCGGCCAGATGCTCGCCGATTTCGTAGAACAGGCCCTGGTCCACCTCGCCGATGAAGCGGAGCGTCAGGTGGAACTGCTCGGACGTGCTCCAGCGCACGCCCGGCAGGCCCTCGCACAAACGATCCAGGGAGGCGACCACGTCCTCCGGCAGGTCGAGGGCGATGAACAGACGCGGCATGGTCGGTCCCTCCGGAGGCTGGTGATCCGCGAAGGCTAGCCGATACGCTCGGCCTTGCCAAAGGCGACCGTACCCCATACCTACTCGCGGTCGGTCGCGACGCTCGTCCGTCTCGCCATCGAGGCTACCGGGGCGCGCGTCGATCCACTGCTAAGGAAAGCGGCGTGAAATCGGAAGAGTTCATCCGCGAGGTCGACGAGGAGCTGCAGCGCGAGCAGCTGGCCAAGCTGTGGCACCGCTATGGCGGCCTCGTCGTGGGGCTCGCTGTCCTCGTCGTCGTCGGGACCGCCGCCAAGGTGGGCTGGGATCACTGGCGCCAGCAGGCGATGGCGGAGGAGGCGCTGCGCTTCCATGCGGCCGAGCAGGCGCTGACCGCGAAGCCGGCCGAGGCGGCCGAGCAGTTCGCAGCGCTCGCCGCGCAGGGCGACACGGGCTACGCGGCGCTCGCCAGGCTGAAGGAGGCGCAGGCCCGGATCACGCTCAAGGACCAGGTCGCGGCCAAGAAGGCGCTCGAGGAGCTCGCGACGTCGGGGACGGGCGACGCCGTTCTGCGCGATCTCGGCACGCTGCTCGCCGCCTCGCACGAGCTCGACACGGCCGATCCCGGCGATCTCGCCCGCCGGCTCGAGCCCCTGGCCCAGGACGACGCGCCGTGGCGCTACCGGGCGCGCGAGCTCCTGGCGCTCCTCGCGATCCGCACGGGCGATCTCGACAGGGCCAGAAAGCTGCTCGAGCCCTTGAGCCGCGAGGTCGGCGTGCCGCAGACGCAGCAGCGCCGGGCGCAGGAGCTGCTGGACGCCATCGGCGGTGCAACGCAGCAGGCAAGCTCATGAGGCATTCCTTTTCCCGCCGGAGCCTTCTCGGCACCGCGGCCATGCTCACCCTGGCCGGCTGCAGCGGCGATACCTGGCTCGGCGAGAAGAAGGCTCCGCCGCTGCCGGGCGAGCGCAAGTCGGTGCTCCTGATCGAGGAGCAGGTGCGCGCCGATCCGCGCCTCGCCGATCTCAAGATCACGCTGCCGGTGCCGCAGCGGAACCCGGACTGGCCCCAGTCGGGTGGCAATCCGCAGCACGCCATGCAGCATCTGAGCGTGGCCGAAACGATCGGCCGTGCCTGGAGGGCCGATATCGGGACCGGCTCGGGCAGCCGGACCCGGCTCCTCGGCACGCCGGTGGCGGCCGGCGGCAGGGTGTTCGCGGTCGACGGTGCCGGCGTGGTGAGCGCCTACGAGGCGGGGAACGGCGGCCGGGTCTGGAGTTTCGGGCCCAAGGACGTCGAGGAGATGGACCGGCTGCAGGGCGGCGCTTGTGCCTTCGACGGTGGCCGGCTCTATGTCGCTACCGGCTACGGCACCGTGTTCGCCGTCGACGCTGCGACCGGCCGGGAGCTGTGGCGCCAGCCGTTGCGGGCGCCGATGCGTGCGGCACCGACCGTGGTGGACGGCAGGGTGCTGGTGCCGACCGCGGACAGCCAGCTCTACGCGCTGCGCGGCGACAACGGCGAGATCCAGTGGCGGCATGCCGGCCTGTTCGAGCAGGCGGCGATCCTGGGCGGCGCCTCGCCCGCGGTCGCGGGCAACACCGTCGTCGCCACCTATCCTTCGGGCGAGGTGGTGGCGCTGTCGCTCGACAACGGCCAGCCTTTGTGGAACGAGACCGTGCTGCGGCCGCGCCGCACGCTCGCCATCGGCGCCATCACCGACATCGTCGGCGATCCCGTGATCGACGACGGCAAGGTGATCGTGGCGGGTGCGAGCGGCGAGATGGCGGCCTTCGACCTCGATCGGGGCGAGCGGCAGTGGAGCGTCGACGTCACCTCGACGCAGACCCCCTGGGTCGCGGGCGACTTCATCTACGTGCTCACCGAGCGCAACGAGGTCGTCTGCATGCTGCGCCAGGGCGGGCGCGTGCGCTGGGTGAGCCCGCTCGCGGAGCTGGTCGATCCCAAGGACCCGGACTCGCGGCGGATCCGCTGGGTGGGGCCGATCCTCGCGAGCGACCGTCTGCTGCTCGCGAGCTCCGAGGGCGAGGTCGCGAGCGTCTCGCCCTACACGGGCGAGGTCCTGGGCAGGACCTCCCTCGCCGGTGCCGTCAGCGTGCCGCCGATCGTCGCCGACGGCACCGTCTATTTCCTGACCGACGGCGGCGAGCTGCTGGCCTATCGCTGACGATGGGATGACGAGGCTGCATACGGTTGCGATTCTCGGCCGGCCCAATGTCGGCAAGTCGACCCTCTTCAACCGCCTGGTCGGGCGAAAGCAGGCGATCGTCGACGACACGCCCGGCGTCACCCGCGACCGGATCGAGGGCATCTGCCGGCTCGGCCGGATTCCGTTCCGGGTGGTCGATACGGCGGGCCTCGAGGCCGGGCCCGAGGAGAGCCTGGCGGGCCGGATGCGGCAGGTCGCCATGCAGGGCCTGGCCGAGGCCGATGTCGGCCTGTTCCTGGTCGATGCCCGCACCGGCATCACCCCCATGGACGAGGAGATCGCGGCCGAGCTCAGACGCCAGGCGAAGCCCATTCTCCTCCTCGCGAACAAGAGCGAGGGCCGCATCGCCGAGGCGCAGGCCGCCGAGGCCTGGAGCCTTGGCCTGGGCGAGCCCCTTCTGGTCTCGGCCGAGCACGGCGACGGCCTCCCCGATCTCCTGGCCGCGCTCGAGCCCTATCTCACCGCCGATCCCGGGCCGCCTCCGGCCGAAGAGGCCGAGGGTGGAGCTCGGGAACCGGAGCGGCCGCTGCGGCTGGCCCTGGTCGGCCGCCCGAACGTCGGCAAGTCCTCGCTCGCCAACCGGCTGATCGAGGAGGACCGGCTGCTCACCGGCCCCGAGCCCGGCCTCACACGCGACAGCATCACCATCCCGCTCGTCTGGCAGGGGCACAGGATCGATCTCGTCGATACCGCGGGTCTGCGCAAGAAAGCACGGGTCGAGGCGAGGCTCGAGAAGCTCTCGACCTCGGCGACCTTGCGGGCGCTCAAGATGGCCGAGGTGGTCGTCCTCGTGGTCGACGCCACCATGCCGCTCGAGCGGCAGGATCTGACGATCGCCCGCCTCGTGGCCCAGGAAGGCCGGGCGCTGGTGATCGCCCTCAACAAGTGGGATCTCGTCGCCGATCCCAACGCCACCATGGCCGAGGTGCGCCGGGCGCTCGCGGACCAGCTCGCCGACGTGCGGGGCGTGGCTTACGTGCCGCTCTCGGCGCTCACGGGCCGGAACGTCGACCAGCTGCTGCCGGCCGTGGTCGAGGCGCATGCACGCTGGAACCGGCGCGTGCCGACCTCGGCCCTCAACCGCTGGCTCGAGGCGGCACTGGAGAAGCATCCGCCGCCGCTCGTACAGGGCCGGCGGGTCAAGATCCGCTACGCCACCCAGGCCAAGGCACGCCCGCCGACCTTCGTCCTGTTCGCGAACAAGGCCGCGGAAGCCCTGCCCGAGAGCTATCTGCGCTATCTCGCGACGGGCCTGCGCGAGACGTTCGACCTCGGCGGCGTGCCGATCCGCTTCCACGTCCGGCACGGGGAGAACCCTTACGCCCCGGACTGAGCGAACCGCACGATCTCGCCGTGCCGCGTGCAGCCCGGCAGCAGGAGCTCGATCAGGGGCGGCACCTTCGTGGCCGGGCCCGGCTGCGCGTCCGGGCGCTCGCCCGGAAAGGCGCGCGCACGCAGCCGGGTCGCCATCGGGCCGGGGTCGTACAGGTTGACCCGAAGGCGCGTGATCCGGGTTTCGGCGGCATAGCTGAGCGCCAGGGCCTCGAGCCCGGCCTTGCTCGTGGCGTAAGCACCCCAATAGGCGCGCCCCGGCAGCACGCTGCCGTCGGTCACGAACACGGCCCGGCCGGCATCGGCCGCCCGGAGCAAGGGGTCGAGGCTCCGGATCAGGCGCTGGTTGGCGACGAGATTGACGGCCAGCGCCTGGTCCAGGACCTTGGGCTCGAGATGGCTCACGGGCGTGATGGTGCCGAGCTCGGCGGCACAGGCGACGAAGCCGTCGAGGCGCTTGAAGCGCTCGTAGAGCGCGCCACCCAGGGCGTCGACGAGATCGCCGCGGGTAACGTCGAGCTGCACCAGCGTGGCCTCGCCGCCGTGCCGGCGGACCGCGTCGTCGATCTCCTCGAGCGCCCCCTTGGTGCGCGCGACGAGGACGAGATGCGCCCCTTCGGCGGCGCAGGCTTCGGCCACGGCGGCGCCCAGGCCGCGCGATGCACCGGTGATCAGGATCACGCGCCCGGCGAGGCGACCGGCGGAAGCGGCCATCGTCATGCGTCCTCGAGCAGGAAGGTCATCTGCCGGCCGCCGAGCTCACCTTCGAGATCGGCGAGGCGGGTGGGATAGTCGCCCGTGAAGCAGGCGTCGCAGTATTGCGGCACGGCGTGATCGCGGCGCGCCTCGCCGACCGCACGGTAGAGCCCGTCGATCGAGAGGAAGGCGAGGCTGTCCACACCGATGATCCCGGCCATCTCCTCGACCGTGTGGCGTGCCGCGAGGAGCTTGCTGCGCTCGGGCGTGTCGACGCCGTAAAAGCAGCTATGGGTCGTGGGCGGGCTCGCGATCCGCATGTGGACCTCGGTAGCACCGGCGGCGCGCACCATGTTCACGATCTTGGTCGAGGTCGTGCCGCGCACGATGCTGTCGTCGACCAGCACGACACGCTTGCCCGCGAGGCTCGCCCGGTTGGCGTTGTGCTTGAGCTTCACGCCGAGATGGCGGATCGAGTCGCTGGGCTCGATGAAGGTCCGCCCGACATAGTGGTTACGGATGATGCCGAGCTCGAACGGCAGGCCGGATTCCTGCGCATAGCCGATCGCGGCCGGCACACCGCTGTCCGGTACCGGCACCACGACGTCGGCCGGCACGGCACTCTCGCGGGCGAGCTCGGCGCCGATGCGCTTTCTCACCTCGTAGACGCCCCTGCCCTCGACCATCGAGTCGGGCCGGGCGAAATAGACATACTCGAAGATGCAGAACCGGTGCGGCCGGGGCGCGAACGGACGCAGGCTCTTGAGGCCGTTCCTGTCGATGATCACGATCTCGCCCGGCTCGACGTCGCGGACGAACTCGGCGCCGATGATGTCGAGGGCACAGGTCTCGGACGCCAGGATCCAGGCCTCGTCCAGCCGGCCGAGCACCAGCGGGCGCACGCCCAGGGGATCGCGGCCGCCCAGGATGCCGTCCGCGAACACGGCCACGAGCGACCAGGCGCCGTCGATCTCGCGCAAGGCGTCCACGACGCGAGCCACGATGTTCTGCCGGCGGCTCCGGGCGATCAGGTGGACGATCACCTCAGTGTCGGTCGTGGACTGGAACAGGCAGCCCTCCTCGACGAGGCGGCGCCGGAGGACCATGGCATTGGTGAGATTGCCGTTGTGCGCGACCGCGAGCCCGCCGAAGGCGAAATCGGCGAACAGCGGCTGCACGTTCCTGAGCATGCTGGCCCCGGTCGTGGCGTAGCGGGCATGGCCGATCGCGGCATGGCCCGGCAGCCCGTCGATCACCGACTTGCGGCCGAAGATGTCGCCGATCAGGCCCACCGCGCGGTGACTGTGGAAGTGCTCGCCGTCGAAGCTGACGATGCCGGCCGCCTCCTGGCCGCGATGCTGCAGCGCGTGCAGGCCCAGGGCGGCGTGCGCCGCGGCCTCGGCATGGCCGTGGATGGCGAAGATGCCACACTCTTCCTTGAGCTTGTCGCCGTCGAAGGGCAGGCCGGTGCCGATCTCGGTCAATCCTCTCACCTCAGCGTTGCGGAGCAGGCGGCAGGGGCTTCGCGATCACCTGCCGCTGCCCGGTCGTGGAACCATGCCCGCCCGTGGCACGGGCGGCCTCGTCCTCGATGGCGCCGTCCGCGGCACCCGCCGCCGCCAGCCCCTCCCGCCGGTAGCGCTCCGGCACGAGCCGCGCCAGGAGGGCGGAACCTTCGCGCACGGGCTCGATCAGGTAGGCCTCCTGCACCCACCGCGGCTGCAGCTCGGGCTTGATCAGGCTGCTCGCGACGAGATAGGCGACGGCGACTAGGACCGCACCCTTCAGAGCGCCGACCACGAGCCCCAGAAGCTTGTCGAGCGGACCTAAGGGGCTGCTCTCGACCGCGCGGACGACGACACCCGCCACGATCTTGCAGACGACGAGCACCACGATAAAGGCGCCTGCGACAGCAAGCGCAGCGGCCACCGTGTCGTTGGCCACGGCCTGCCTGACCATCGGCGTCAGACGGGGCTGCACCGCCACGGCGGCGATGCCCGCCACCACCCAGCTCAGGAGGCCCAGGATCTCGGCGACGGCACCTCGGGTGAGCGCCACGAGCGCCGAGAGGCCCACGACCACGATGACGAAGGCATCGAACAGCGTCAGCGGCAGCTCGTGCATCACGTCAGCCTGCCAGCTTGCGGGGGCGCTGGAGCGGCCCGCCGCCCATGAGGCCGACGAGATCGGCGAGCCGGGCGAGCTCGTCGCCTGCGAGCCCCGCCGGGCGGTCCTTGCCCGTCCGCGGCATGACCGCGCGCTCGAAGCCGAGCTTGCGCGCCTCCTTGAGCCGGGCCTCGATGTGGCCCACGGCGCGCACCTCGCCGGCGAGGCCCACCTCGCCGAAGAAGACGCTCGCCCGCGGGGCCGGGCGGCCCAGCTCGGAGGAGACGATCGCCGCGGCCACGGCGAGATCGGCCGCCGGCTCCTGCACGCGCAGACCACCCGCGACGTTGAGGTAGACGTCGCGCGTGCTCATCACGAGGCCGCAGCGCGCTTCCAAGACGGCGAGCAGCATGGCGAGCCGGTTGCCGTCCCAGCCCACGACCGCGCGACGCGGCGTGGCGAGACCGCTCGGCGCCACCAGGGCCTGGATCTCGACGAGAAGCGGGCGCGAGCCTTCCATGCCGGCGAAGACCGCGGCACCGGCCACCCCGTCCTCACGGTCGGCGAGGAACAGGGCGGAAGGGTTCGGCACCGGTACCAGGCCGGCGTCCGCCATCTCGAACACGCCGATCTCGTTGGCCGGGCCGAAGCGGTTCTTGACCGCGCGTAAGATCCGGAACTGATGGCCGCGCTCGCCCTCGAAGTAGAGCACGGCGTCCACCATGTGCTCGAGCACGCGCGGGCCCGCGATCTGGCCGTCCTTGGTGACGTGGCCGATCAGCATGAGCGCGCTGCCGCGATCCTTCGCGAACCGGATCAGTCCTTGTGCTGCCGCACGGAGCTGGGTCACGGTGCCGGGTGCCTGCTCGAGCCCGTCGACCCACATGGTCTGGATGGAATCGACGATGACGAGGGCCGGAGCCTTCGCGTGATCGACGGTGGCCAGGATGTCGCCGACCGAGGTGGCGCTGGCGAGGCGCACCGGGCTGCCGGCGAGGCCGAGGCGGAGCGCCCTGAGCCGGATCTGATCGACCGATTCCTCGCCGCTGACATAGACGACCTCGCGCCCCCCATCCGCCAGGGCCGCCGCCGCCTGGAGCATGAGGGTGCTCTTGCCGATGCCGGGATCGCCGCCGATCAGAAGGACCGCCCCCGGCACGATGCCGCCGCCCAAGACACGGTCGAGCTCCTCGATGCCGCTCGGCAGGCGCGGCGGAGGCGCCATTCTGCCCTCGAGCGAAACGAGATCGAGCCTGCGCCCTTGCGCCTTCCCGCCCGCGGCCGCCGTGGTGTTCCTGGTGCTCGCCTCCTCGACGATGCTGTTCCAGGCACCGCAGTCCTCGCAGCGGCCGGCCCACTTCGGGTAGACGGCACCGCAGGTCTGGCAGACGAAGGATCGTTGCGCCTTGGCCATGGAGGTCCTGGAAGATGCCCGAGAGCGGGCGGAAGGAACGCGTGAGCGGAGCAGCTCGCCCCGCTGCCGCTAAATTGGGGTAAACCGGCCCGAAGCACAAGGCCGGCGGGCCGAATGACGGCGGCTTCGGCGCGCGGCAACCGGATGGGCGTGCGCAGACGAGCTGCTCCCTCCACCGGCTTGTCGACGAGCGTGCGGCCGGGCAGGTCGACGACGATCGCGGCCGCAGCGACGGGCGTCAGGGGTGCCGGATCGTCCGCCGCTCCGGCTCCTGCGCATCGGGCGCGCCGGTCACGCCACCGGAATCAGCTCCTGCGTGAACAGGGTGGCACCGTTCAAGTCCTTGAGCGAGACGGTCATCACCTCGCTCTCGGCGTCGATGTCGACCTGACCGAAGAACTGCATCCCGGCCGAGGGCGGCAGGTTGGCCTGGCCCTTCTCCGGCGCCTTCACGAACACGACCTCGGGGCCGAACGTGTCGTCGAGCTCGTTTGGGCCGAACGTGCCGGCGTTCAAGGGCCCGGCGACGAACTCCCAGAACGGCTCGAACGCCTTGAACTGGGCCCGACTGGGATCGTAGCGGTGGGCG
The DNA here is from genome assembly GCF_037908215.1 of Benzoatithermus flavus. Taxonomy (NCBI): domain Bacteria; kingdom Pseudomonadati; phylum Pseudomonadota; class Alphaproteobacteria; order Geminicoccales; family Geminicoccaceae; genus Benzoatithermus; species Benzoatithermus flavus. Next base: position 86,682 of record NZ_JBBLZC010000010.1, read on the forward strand.
GCGGCGTAGTGCACGTCGGCCGTGAGCCAGACCGTGTTCCTGATCCGGTTGTCGCGGATGAAGCGCAGGAGATCGGCGACCTCGAGCTCGCGCCCTAGGGCCGGGCCGTCGCCGTTGGCGAAGGCCTCGAACTGCGGCCGGCCGTCCTGATCCTTGCCGTCGGGCACGAGCAGCCCGATCGGCATGTCCGACTGGATCACCTTCCAGGTGGCGTCCGAGGCCAGCAGCGCCTGCTTCAGCCAGCGGAGCTGTGTGGCACCCAAAAACGCCGTGTCGGGCCCCGGCCGCTCCTGCCGGTTGAAGCTGTTGGCGGCGCGGTAGGAGCGCTCGTCGAGGCGGAAGATCTCGAGCGAGGGGCCGTAGCGGAAGCTCGTGTAGATCTGGTCCGGGCTCAGCGGATTGCGCCGGATCGGGTAGTACTCCATGAAGGCGCGCAGACCGCGCGGGGCCAATATCGAGACGCGGCGCTCGTTCCTGTAGATCCTGCCCGCCTTGAGGTCGGCCGCGGTCGGCTCGCCCAGCACCTTCTCCCAATACCAGTTGTTGGTGACCTCGTGGTCGTCCCACTGCACGTAGGACGGCACCTCGGCATTGAAGCGACGCACGTTCTCGTCGAGCAGGTTGTAGGCATGGTTGCCGCGGAACTCGGCCAGGGTCTCGGCCGGCTTCGCCTTGGCCTCGGTGACGAGGTTCTTCCACACCGACCCGTCCGGCAGCCTCACCTCCGGGAAGATCGGGCCATCGGCGTAGACCGTATCGCCGGAATGGATGAAGAAGTCGGGCTCGACCGCGCGCATGGTCTCGAACATGCGCATGCCGCCGAAATCGGGATTGATACCCCAGCCCTGCCCCGCTACGTCGCCGCCCCAGACGAAGCGGATGTGGCGGCGGACGGCCGGCGGGGTGAGAAAGCTGCCGGTGACGGGCGTGCTCGTGGTGACGAGGTCGCCGAGGTCCTGGAAGGTCACGCGGTAGAACACGCGCTGACCGGGCGGCAGCCCGGCGACGTCGAGCTTCGCCGTGAAATCGCTGTCCTCGAGCGCCGCGGGCCCGGTGATCTTCCAGCTATGGGCGAAGCTCTCGGTGGTCGAGAGCTCGATCAGCATCCGCGCCGGCCGGTCGGCCCGACTCCAGATCACCGCACGGTCGCCCACGACGTCGCCGGCCTGGACGCCGTAGGGGAGCTGCGGGCGCATCTTCTCCGAGGTGATCACGGCTGGCGCTTGCGCGAGCGCCCGGAACGGGCGGGTCAGGAGCGCGCCGCCACCGAGCAGCAGGCCGCTCCGCATCAGGCTCCGGCGCGTGGGTGCCATGGGTGAGCGCATCCTCTCCTCCGATCTCCTTGCTGGGGCCGCACTGGCTTTAGAAGCCGGCGGTGACAGAACCTCGACAGGGATCGCGGCGCAGCGCTCGAGGATGCCGTTTCCATCGTCGCACGGACGAGCCGGACCCGGCATCCCATCCGGATCCGGTCCCGACCTGCAAGTCGCTGAACAGACAGCGCTCCGGGTGAAGCGTATGATCATGCATGAGGCAGCCGCGATCGGCCAGTACAAGGAGGCGCCGATGGCCCTTATCCTCTATGTCGAGGACAACGAGGACAACCTCTACATGCTCAAGAGCCGGCTCGAGCGTCGCGGCCACACGGTGCTGGTCGCGCGCGACGGGCGGGCCGGCGTGGAGGCGGCGCGCGCCGAACGGCCGGATCTCGTCCTGCTCGATCTGAGCCTGCCGGTGCTCGACGGCTGGGAGGCCGCCCGCCTCCTCAAGGACGACGCGCTCACCCGCGCTATTCCGATCATCGCTCTCTCGGCTCACGCCATGGCCGGCGACCGCTCCCGGGCCCTTGGAGCCGGCTGCAACGACTACGATACCAAGCCGGTCGACTTCACGCGTCTGCTCGGGAGAATCAAGGCGCTTCTCCACAGGGGCCCAGGATCGTGACGGGCGGCCACATCCTCGTCGTCGATGACAACGAGGACAATCGCTACACGCTCATCGAGCGCCTCAGGCGCGAGGGCTACGTCGATCTCGCGACCGCCTGCGATGGCGCCGAGGCCCTGGCGCGCCTCGCGGGCGAGCCGTTCGATCTCGTCCTTCTGGACGTCATGATGCCGGTTCTGGACGGCATCGAGACCCTGGCGCGCCTGAAGGCCGACGAGCGGCTGCGCCATCTGCCGGTGATCATGATCTCGGCCGTGGGCGACCTCGAGCGCGTGGTCCGCTGCATCGAGCTCGGGGCTGAGGATTATCTGCTCAAGCCCTTCAACAAGGTGCTGCTCCGCGCCCGGATCGGCGCCTCGCTCGAGCGTAAGCGGCTGCGCGACGCCGAGCGCGCCTATCTCGCCGCGATCGACGCCCAGCGCCAACGGCTCGACGCCTGCCTGCGGGCGATCCTGCCTGGATCGGCGCTGGCCGAGCTGGAGGCGACCGGCCGGATCGCGCCGCGCCGCTTCGAGGACGTGGCCGTGCTGCTGGCCGATGTGGTCGACTTCACCCGCTACTGCGACCGACACCCACCCGAGGAGGTGGTGAGCAAGTTCGATCGCTTCGCCTGTGCTTGCGAGGATCTGGCCAGGAGACACGGGCTGGAGAAGATCAACGCCACCGGCGATGCGGTGCTGGCCACCGCCAACCTGTTGGAGCCTCACCCCGAGCCGGCCCTCGCCGCCGCACGCTGCGGCCTGGCGATCGTCAAGGCGGCGGCCGGCCTGCCCGGGCGCTGGGCGGTGCGGGTGGGCATCCATCTCGGGCCCGTCGTCGGCGGCGTGGTCGGGCGCGAGAAGTTCGGCTTCGACATCTGGGGCGATACGGTGAACCTCGCCGGCCGCCTCTCCAAGTTGGGCAAAGAGCCGGCGGTCTATCTCAGCCAGCCCGCGGCGGAGCGCGCAGGACCGGGGCTCAGGACGGAGCCGCTCGGCGCCCTGCCGTTCAAGGGCAAGGGCGAGCTGCTGGTGTACCGCTGCCTGGGTGCGGCGAGAGCATAGGCCCGGACCGGCGGTTCAACCTCCGTCCTTCGTGCCACAGCAGATCGCCTCGTACCTGCCGTCGTGCCATCGGTACATCTGATATCGGAAATTCCTGACGTCGCCCTTGGCGTCGAAGTCGATCGGGCCGAGCACGGTCTCGTAGGTGCCCTCGTGCAGCGTCTTCTCGAGCGCCTCGAGGGTGGTCGAGCCCGCGCGCCTCGCGGCCTCGGCGAAGACCTGGACCGCCGTGTAGGCGTGGAGCGTGTAGCCTTCGGGGCTGTAGCCCTCGGCCTCGAACTGCCGCACCACCTCGGCCGCCGACGGCAGCTTTCGCGGGTCGGGCGCGAAGGTCATCAGCGTCCCCTCGCCGCCCGGGCCGGCCAGGTCCCAGAACTCGTGGTTGACCATGGCCGAGTTCACCATCAGCGTGGCCGTGAGCCCTTCGGCACGCGCCTGCCGTGCGAACAGGCCCGCCTCGGTGTGATAGCCCCCGAAATAGACGAGGTCGATGCCGGCACCCAGCATCCTGTCGATCAAGGCGCCGAAGTCCCTCTCGCCCTGGCGGATCGCCTCGTACATCGCTTCCCACCGACCACGCTCGTTCAGATGCTGCCTGAACGCGTCGGCTATGCCCTTGCCGAACGCGCTCCCGTCCTGGACGATCGCGATCCTCTCGGCGAGCCGGTTGTCGATCACGTAGTCGGCGGCGAACCTGGCCTGCGTGTCGTCGCGCCCGCAGGTGCGAAAGACGTTCGCGAAGCCCTGCTCGGTGAGCCGCGTGTTGACCGAGGCGGGCGTGATCATCAGGATGCCCTTGTCGTGATAGACCCGCGACGCGGCGAGCGAAGCGCCCGAGCACACGTGCCCCACGATCAGCCCGACCTTCTGCTGAACCAGCTCGTTGGCGACTTCCACCGCCAGCTCCGGGTCGCACGCATCGTCGACGACGAGGAGCTTGAGATTCTGGCTGCCGACGCCGCCTGCAGCGTTCACGTGCCGTACCGCAAGCTCGGTGCCGCGCCGTAGCTCTTCGCCGAACATCGCATACTGCCCGGTCATCGGGGTGACGCTCATTGGCCCGACCGCCGCGATCAGGATGTCGGCTTGCGCGATCTCGATGCTGCCGATCGCGAGAGCGAAGGCCACGGCCAGTCCGGTGAGACGACGGCCGGGTGATGGGGGCAGGTGCGTCATGGCATGTGGACCCATCCGTCCTGCAACACCTGAACGGGCGCAGGGGCACCGGACAAGCTGCATCCTGAATGCAGTGCGGTCAAATCGAACCTGGGGTGCACTGCCTCGTTGCCGTCGCCACATCCCGCTCCTTGTTGTCGGACGTCGGGTTCTGCGCGACAATTCCCGGTCGCCGCACCGGCATCACGGCGTTGCGGAGGAGGTTCATGCCGGGATCGGTCAGCGTCCGCTGGCGCTTCCTGCTCGCCTTTCTTGGCGTCAGCGCCTTCGCGCTGCTCGCGGCCGCGGCCGCGATGTGGGCCTTCCTGCTGCTCGGCCGGGTCGTCGAGCGGACCACCGAGCGGCGAGCACCGGCGGCCCTGGCCTCGCTCGAGCTGTCCCGGCAGGCCGAGCGGATCGTCGCCGCCGCGCCGGCGCTTCTTGCCGTCGCGACCGAATCCGCCCGCGAGGAGGTCGCCTCGGGGATCCGCTTGCAGCTCGACGGACTCGAGGTCCTTCTCGTCGACCTGCGCGGCACGGCTCCGAACGCCGCCGTGCTGGGTGCCATCGAACCCGCCGTGGCCGGCCTCGGCCGCAACCTCGACGCGCTCGATGCGCTCGTGGCCGAGCGCCTGGCCAGCGCCGGACACAAGGAGGAGCTGCTGCGCCGTCTCTCTGCGGCGATCGTCGGCGCCCAGCGGCTGGTCACTCCGGGCATCCTGGTTCTCGACTCCGAATTGGCCGCATGGCGGCGTACCGGCGGTACCGGCGAGCCGCTGGCGCGCGCCATCGCCGGCTTCGTCCCGCTGCAGAAGGCGCAGCTCGAGATAGCAGCGATCAACGACGGCCTGCTCAAGGCCGCAGCAGCACCGGCTCCGGCCGACCTGCCGCTCCTCTCCTTTCCGCTCAAGCGCTCCCTCTACGCGCTCGAGGCGCTGGCACCCGACCTCGAGCCCTCGCTCCAGGGCCGCTTCCTCGAACGGGTCCACGAGCTCGGTACGCTCGTGGCAGGCTCGGACAGCCTGCCCGCCGCGCGCGAGCGCGAGCTCGACGTGCTCGGCCGTGGCGCGCGGCTGCTCGCCGAGAACGCGACGCTCTCGCGCGGCCTCACCGAGGCCGTCGACCGGCTGGTGGCGGCCGGCAAGGCCGACATCGCGGCGGCGGGCAGCGAGGCGAGAGCCGTGCGCCGACTCAGCACGGTCGTGCTCGCCACCGTCGTGCTCGCGAGCCTCCTGAGCTCGGGCCTGATCGTCTGGCGCTATGTCGATCGCGACCTCGTGGGCAGGCTGAAAGCGCTGAGCTCGAGCATGCTGCGGATCGCGGGCGGCGATCTCGCCGCCCCCCTGCCTCCTGCCAGCGGCGACGAGATCGGCCGGATGGCCGAGGCCCTGCGCGTCTTCCGCGACACCGCGCTCGAGGTCGAGGAGCAGCGGCTACGCGAGCGGCAGGTCGTGCTCGACACGATCGACTACGGCGTGATGATTCTCGACCCCGCCCTACGGGTGCGCATCCATAACCGGGCCTTCGTCGATCTCTCGGGTGTGGGCGAAGACCTGCTGCGCACCCGGCCCCACTTCCGGCAGGTCATGGAAGCGGCCCGTGCCGCCGGCATCTACGACGTGCCGGACGAAGGCTGGAAGGCTTATGCCGGCATGCGTCTGGCCGAGCTGGCGGCCGGGACCGTGGCCCCTCGCGAGTGGCGTCTCGCGGACGGGCGTGTGTTCGAGTACCAGTGCGTGCCGCTGCCGGACGGCGGCCGGATGCTGACCTATTTCGACCTGACCCGGCTCAAGCAGGCCGAGGCGGAGCTGCGGGCCGCCAAGGAGCAGGCCGAGCTCGCGAGCCGGGCCAAGTCGGACTTCCTGGCCGCGATGAGCCACGAGCTGCGGACACCGCTGAACGCGATCATCGGCATCACCGAGATGCTCCAGGAGGACGCCGCGGAGGAAGGCCGGACGGAGCTGGAAGAGCCGCTCGGGCGCATCCTGCGTGCCGGACGGCTGCTGCTCGAGCTGATCAACGAGGCCCTGGATCTCGCGAAGATCGAGGCCGGCAAGTTCGAGCTGCACCTCGAGACGGTGGATCTCGATGCGCTGCTCGAGGATGTCGTGGAGACCGCCGAGCCGTTGGCGGAAAAGAACCGCAATCGGCTGGTGCTGGAGCGCCCGGCGCGGCTCGGCCGGGTCGTGGCCGACCCGATGCGCTTGCGCCAGATCGTGCTCAACCTCGTCTCGAACGCGTGCAAGTTCACCGAGGCGGGGTTGGTGCGGCTCGAGGTGTGCCGCAGGCCGGATGGCTTCGTCCAGCTCACGGTGCAAGACACCGGCATCGGCATAGCACCCGAGCGGATGGATCGGCTGTTTCGGGAGTTCAGCCAGGCCGGGACTTCCGGCCAGCACCGCGACGGCGGCACGGGGCTCGGGCTCGCGATCAGCCGGCGGCTGGCACGTCTGATGGGCGGCGACATCGCCGTCGAGAGCGAGCCGGGCCGAGGCTCGCTCTTCACCGTCCGGGTGCCGGCCCGTGCCGTGGAGCCGTTCGAGACGGCATGAGACGCTGCGGCTCGCCCGACGGCCGGGTGCTCCACCCGTGCGCGCCTCAGCGGGATGTCGCGAGCCGCGCCTGCCGGAACAGAGGCCAGGGAAGTGCATGCGGCGGCACGTCGAGCCAGTCGCGCATCGCCCAGACCCATACGGTATGGTAGAGCGGGACCACGACGATGTCGTCCAGGACCCTGCGCCAGGTCTGATCGATCAGCGCGTCGCGGACGGGGGTGGAGACCTCGCCGTCGATCCTCTCGATCAGCCCTTCCGTGACCGGATCGGCGTAGCCCGGCGCTGCCAGCCAGTGCGGGCGGGCCTGGTAGTAGAGATCGTGGAACGACTCTCCCGAGTCCAGCGTCATCCCGGGATGGTCGGCGGAAAGATAGAAGTCGCTGGCCCGATCCGTGACGCGCTGCCGGAACACGGGGTAAGGCGGAATGTCGGCTACGACCCGCAGCCCGACCCCGGCGAGCTGGGCCGCTATCTCCTCGCACGGGCTTCGGCGGTGCGGCGGGCAGTCGAGACGCACGGCGAAGCCGCCCGGATAGCCGGCCTCGGCCAGCAGCGCCCGCGCCCGTTCGGGGTCGTAGGGCAGCCGCCGGTCGAGCTCCGGGTCGTAGCCGTTGGTGCCGGGGGCGGTCATCATCCCGGCCGGCTTGCCGAGTCCGTTCACTGCCTTGGTGACCAGCGCCGCGACGTCGATCGCCTGGTACACCGCCTGCCGTACGCGGCGATCGGCGAACGGATTCCGGCCCTTGACGTCGGACGTGCGGAGCTCGGCGCTGCCGAGGTCGAGGCCGAGGAAGACCGTGCTCAGCACGTCCATCGAGGTCAGCTTGATCCCGGGTGTATTGCGGAGCCGGTCGAGCCGGTCGAGCGGCGGGTCCTGCAGGAAGTCGGCCTCGCCGCCGACCAGCAGCGCGAGCCGCCGCTCCGGGTCGGTCTCGATCGTCCAGACGATCCGGTCGATGTCGCGTGGGTACGCGGCCGAGCCCCACCAGTTCGGGTTCCTGACCAGCACGGTGCGTCGGCCCGGCTCGAAGCTCTCGAGCATGAACGGGCCGGTGCCGTTGGCATGGGCGAAGGTGTAGGCCGAGCTGTCGTCGAGCCGGGCCGGAAGCGCTGCTCCATGCCGTAGCGCCCATGCCTCGGGGATGATGGGCATCCGCCTCAGCTTGACCGGAAGCAGCAGGTCCGGCCGCTTGGTCGTGATCTCGACCGTGTCGTCGGCCGTCGCGGTCACGGCCGCCACGTTCGTGATGAAGATGGCATAGTCGGAGCCTTTGCCGCGGCCACGCTCCAGGCTGAAGGCGACGTCCCGGGCGGTGAGCGTGGTGCCGTCGTGGAAGCGCACACCCGGGCGCAGATGGAACCGCCACATGTCCGGGCGGACCAGGACCCAGTCGGTGGCCAGGGCCGGGTGGAGGGTGAGATCGGAATCGGTGAGGGTGAGCCCCTCGTAGACCTGGGCCAGGCCGGTCGAGGTGGGATCGTCGAGGTTGGTGGGTTCCCATCGGATCATGCCGACGGCACTCACCCAGCGGACCACGTTCTCGCCCCGGACGGATGCTGCCGGCACCACGATCAGGATCGCCGTCAGCGCCCAGACGATCAGCTCGATGTACGCCATCGCCGGATCTCCTGATGAAGTCGGCCAGAATGAGCCGTATGGCGGAGCAGGGCAACCCGATGTTTCGGCGTCGGGGTGTTCTCCTCGATGAAAATCGGCCTATGCTGGTCGTGCCGCAGCGTGCAGGCGGGATCGAGGCGGGCCCATGGGCAGAAGCATCCACGGCATCGCCGCAGCCGCCATGGTCTGGGCCGCCGCGCGAGAAGCCCGCGCCGAGGTTCGGCTCGGCCTCGCCGTACCCCTCACCGGCCACCATGCCTGGAACGGAAGCATCGTCCGGAACGGGTTCGCCCGAGCCGTCGCCGATCTGAACGACGCGGGTGGCGTGCTCGGGCAACGGGTCGAGGAGGTGGTCGCAGGTGGCTACTGCGACGCGGAACGGGCCCGAGCCGCGGCGCGCGGGCTCGTCGCAATCCGGGTGGCTGTCGTCTTCGGCCATCAGGGCTCGGCGGCCGCCCATCGATGCCGGTGCGCGATTGCTGGCGACCCCGGAGCCGCGCCTCGCGGCAATCGACGCCGAACTGGCCGCGTTGGCCGAGTTCCGCGAAGGGCCGGCCGGGCTGGTGCGCATCGGCGCGGCCGACTATGCCATCAGCGTGCTGCTGCTGTATCAATCTGCGCTTGCCGACCTATGGCGGGCTGGCGGTGTGGGAACTCGAGAAGGACGGCAAGCCGGTCGACGTGCGTGTCGAGGGACAGGCCATCTTCAACACGACGTTCCTGGTGCTGGATGCAACATTGGACGGGCTGGGGATCGCCTATGTCCCGCTGCGTCTGGCCCAGCCCCACTTCGGGTCGGGCCGCCTGGTGCCGTTGTTGAAAGACTGGTGGGTATGCTATGATGCCTATCTCTACGACCCCAAGCGACGCCAACGGTTGAACCGCCCCGGCTTTCCCGGAGGCTCCTTCACTTGCGAGGATGGAGCCATGAGGAAGGCCCCGAAATTTTCCCCCGAGGTCCAGGGGCGGGCGGTCCGGCGGGTGCTGGAGCACCAAGGCGAGCACGGTTCGCAATGGGCGGCGATCGCGTCGGTTGCCGGCAAGATGGGCTGCACGGCCGAGACGCTGCGGCGCCGGGTAAGCCGGGATCGAACCGCCGGCGGGCAGCGTCGGCGGCAGTTACGCCAATGCCTTGGCCGAGACGATCGAGGGGCTGTACAAGGCCGAGGTCATCCATCGGCGTTCCTGGCCCGACCGGGAAGCGGTGGAACCGGCGACGCTGGACTGGGTGGACTGGTTCAACCACAAGCGGCTGCTGGGCCCGATCGGCGACAGCCCACCGGCCGAGGCCGAAGCGATCTACCATCAACAATCCCGTGCGCTCGCCATGGCGGCGTGACTCACACCAACGCGTCTCCGGGATTCCCGAGGTGGCTCAATCCGGCGCGGCGCTTGTCCTCGAGCCGGTAGCTCTCGCCCGTGATCGGCACGACGGTCGCGTGGTGCAGCAGCCGGTACGCTTGAGCACGCGCAGGATCGGGTACCGGATCGCCACGCTTCGGGCTTGGCTGGCACAGTGCGAAGCGCAGGAGAGCCATGCACAGCAGGAGGGACCGCCTATGGCAGCGTGAGATCGTGCTTCCACGCCTGCAGCTTCGGGTGACACTTCGGGAGAACCCGAGGGCTGCTCAGGGCCGCGCCTACCGGGTTCGTCCTCGGCTGACGCCTGCGGCAGGGCCTCTGGAAGCGCCTTGCTTCCATTGCCTCCAAACCGGCGCTTGGTCTCGGGGCCTGGAGCTGCCCTTCGCTAATCTGCTGCTATACTGTGTGGGGAACTTTGGTGGGCGCACAAGGACTCGAACCTTGGACCCGCTGATTAAGAGTCAGCTGCTCTACCAACTGAGCTATGCGCCCCCGCGTGTCGCGGTGCGCTGCATGTAAGCGGGATCGGTGCGGGCGTCAAGCGTCTCTGACAGGCTTCTGGCCCCTTGCATCCGGGCACCGTTCCCTCTATTCCTTGGAGCACGCGGGTGTAGTTCAGTGGTAGAACGACAGCTTCCCAAGCTGTATGTCGTGGGTTCGATTCCCATCACCCGCTCCAACTTCCCTCCCCTCCTTTCATCACCGCACGGGCCTCGAGCGATCCTCCCGAGCATGCGCGCTTGCGTGGCTCGGCGCTGTTCCGGTACCGGTTGGAGGCCGCCGGTGCGCAGACCGGCGGGGGCCGAGCGATCGGCCGATCGCGGTTCGAGAAGCCTCACCCCGATGTCCGCCTCGTGCACGATCGGGCGACTGGCGAGGAGGAGATGAAGCTCGTGCGCACGACGATCCGGCTGGCGGCCGCAGTCGCCGCCCTCTTGACCGCCGCCACGCTGGCACATGCCCAGGACAAGGTGGTCAGGATCTACAACTGGTCCGACTATATCGACGAGAGCATCCTCGAGGACTTCACCAAAGAGACCGGCATCAAGGTCGTCTACGACGTCTACGACAGCAACGAGGTGCTGGAGACGAAGCTCCTCGCCGGCAACACCGGCTACGACCTCGTCGTGCCGTCGGGGAACTTCCTCGGCCGGCAGATCCAGGCCGGGGTGTTCCAGAAGCTCGACAAGAGCAGGATCCCGAACTGGAAGAACCTCGATCCCAAGCTGATGGCCGAGGCGGCGAAGTACGACCCCGGCAACGAGCACGCCTTCATCTACATGTGGGGCACCACCGGCATCGCCTACAACGTCGACAAGATCAAGGAGCGGATGCCCGACGCTCCGGTCGACAGCTGGAAGCTCGTCTTCGATCCCGCGATCGTCGCGAAATTCAAGGACTGCGGGATCATGATGCTCGACGCCGCCGACGACCTGATCCCGATCGCGCTGAACTACATCGGCGAGGACCCGGACACGAAGGACCCGAAGGTGATCGCGAAGGGGGCCGCCGTCCTCGAGAAGGTCCGCCCGTTCGTACGCAAGTTCCACAGCTCCGAGAACATCAACGCGCTCGCCAACGGCGACATCTGCATCTCGGTCATGTACTCGGGTGATGCCGGCATCGCCGCCACCCGGGCCGAGGAGGCGAAGAACGGGGTCAGCATCGAGTACCGGATCCCGAAGGAGGGCGCTCTTCTCTGGTTCGACATGATGGCGATGCCCAAGGATGCGCCCGACCCCGAGAACGCCTACGCCTTCATGAACTACCTGCTCCAGCCCGAGGTGATCGCGAAGTCCTCGAACGCCGTCACCTACCCGAACGCGGTGCCGGCGTCCTATGCACTCATCGACGAGGAGGTGAGGAACAACCCGAACCTGTTCCCGCCGGAGGAGCTCAAGAAGAAGCTGTTCGTGGTCACGCCCTACGACCAGAAGGTGCAGCGGGCGGTGACCCGGATGTGGACCAAGATCACGACGGGCGGCTGATACCGCACGCGAACCCAACCGCGAGAAGTGGGAACCGAGGTGAGCGCAGAACGCCCCCCGTCCGGGGCCACGGTCGCTCCGCCCGCCGCTCCGCCCCGGCCGCGGGGCGGCGGGGAGCGCACCCGGATCGAGCCCTGGCAGGACCCGAACGCCCTGCCCTTCATCCGCATCCAGAACGTCACGAAGAAGTTCGGCGATCTCTACGCCGTCGACAATGTCAGCCTCGACATCTACCGCGGCGAGTTCTTCGCCCTCCTCGGCCCCTCGGGCTGCGGCAAGACCACGCTCTTGCGGATGCTCGCGGGCTTCGAGACGCCGACCCAGGGCCGCATCCTGATCGACGGCCAGGACATGGCGGCCGTGCCGCCCTGGCGGCGGCCGGTCAACATGATGTTCCAGTCCTACGCCCTGTTCCCGCACATGACGGTCGAGGACAACATCGCCTTCGGCCTGAAGCAGGAGCGGCTGGCCAGGAGCGAGATCCGGGACCGGGTGGCGGAAGCGATCCGCCTCGTCCAGCTCGAGGGCCGGGAGAAGCGCCGGCCCGACCAGCTCTCGGGCGGTCAGAAGCAGCGTGTGGCGCTCGCACGCGCCATCGTCAAGCGGCCGAAGGTGCTGCTGCTCGACGAGCCCCTGGGGGCGCTCGACAAGAAGCTGCGCGAGCGCACCCAGTTCGAGCTCGTCAACGTCCAGGAGACCCTGGGCCTCACCTTCGTCATCGTGACCCACGACCAGGAGGAGGCCATGACGGTCTCGACCCGGATGGCGGTCATGAACGAGGGTCAGGTCGTGCAGCTCGGCACGCCCGCCGAGATGTACGAGTACCCGGCGAGCCGCTTCGTCGCCGATTTCCTGGGCGACGTGAACGTGCTGGAAGCGCGCGTGGTCGAGGCGGGACGCGAGCGGATGCGGGTCCATTCCGAGGCCGCGGGCTGCGACGTCCTGGCCGACCGCAGCCCGCCGGCGGTGCCGGGCGAGACGGTCTGGGTCGCGATCCGGCCCGAGAAGTTCGTGCTGGCGAAGGAGCCGCCGGCCGACCCGGCGGTGAACTGCATGGCGGGCGAGGTCTGGGACATCGGCTATCTCGGCGACGTCTCGATCTACCATGTCCGCCTCGCGAGCGGTGTGGCCGTCCGCTGCACCCAGGCCAACCGCCAGCGCCTGATCGAGCGACCGATCACCTGGGAGGACCGGGTCTGGCTGACCTGGGCGCCCGATGCCAGCGTGATCCTGAAGTCATGAGCCGCTCCCCCGCCCTGGGCAGGAAGCTCGGCCGCGCCGTCCTGATCGGCCTGCCCTTTTTCTGGCTCCTCCTGTTCTTCCTGGTCCCGTTCGCGACCGTCTTGAAGCTCGCCTTCTCCGAGAGCGCCATCGCCCAGCCGCCCTACCTGCCGCTCGTGGAATGGATCGAGGAGGCCGGCTCCCATTATCTCCAGCTCAAGCTGAACCTCACCAACTTCCTGCTGATCGCCGAGGACGGCCTCTATATCCGCGCCTATCTCGAATCGCTCCGGATCGCCGCCGTCTCGACCGTCCTGACCCTCGCCGTGGGCTTCCCGATCGCCTACGGCATGGCGCGTGCGCCCGACCGCTGGCGGCCGACGCTCCTCATGGCGGTCATCCTGCCGTTCTGGACCTCGTTTCTGATCCGGGTTTATGCCTGGATCGGCATCCTGAAGAACGAGGGGCTCCTCAACGGCTTCCTGCAATGGCTCGGACTGATCCACGAGCCTCTCGTCATCCTCCAGACCACGACCGCGGTCTATATCGGCATCGTCTATTCCTACCTGCCGTTCATGATCCTGCCGATCTACGCCAACCTCGAGAAGCACGACCCATCTCTGATCGAGGCCGCGGTCGATCTGGGCTCGACCCCGATCCGTGCCTTCTGGCAGATCACCGTCCCGCTCTCGCTTCCGGGGGTGATCGCCGGCTGCTTTCTCGTCTTCATCCCGGCCGTGGGCGAGTTCGTAATCCCGGATCTCCTGGGCGGTTCGGACACGCTCATGATCGGCAAGACTCTCTGGGCCGAGTTCTTCAACAATCGCGACTGGCCCTTGGCTTCGGCGGTGGCCGTGCTGCTGCTCCTCGTCCTCGTGATCCCGATCGCCCTCTTCCAGCGCCAGCAGGCCAGACATCTCGAGGAGAGCACCTGATGCTGCGCCGTGGGTTCACGCGCGTGACGACGACAGCGCTCACGCTGGGCTTCGCCTTCCTTTACCTGCCGATCGCGCTCCTCGTCGTCTACTCCTTCAACGCCTCCAAGCTCGTCACGGTCTGGGGCGGGTTCTCGCTCCAGTGGTACGGCGAGATGCTGCGCGACCAGCAGCTCCTGGATGCCGCCTGGGTCACGCTGCGCGTGGCGTTCACGGCCTCGACCCTGGCGCTGGTGCTCGGCACCATGGCGGGCGTCGTGCTGACCCGGATCGCGCGCTTTCCGGGCCGGACCCTGTTCGCCGGCATGGTCTCGGCCCCTCTCGTCATGCCCGACGTGATCCTCGGCCTGTCGCTGCTGCTGCTCTTCGTGAGCCTCGGCGTCGATCGGGGCTTTTGGACCATCGTGATCGCGCACACGACCTTCGCCATGTGCTACGTCACGGTGGTGGTGCAGTCGCGCCTCCTCACCTTCGACCGCAGCCTCGAGGAGGCGGCGATGGACCTGGGTGCCCCGCCGCTCAAAACCTTCCTCGTCGTCACGCTGCCGATCATCGCTCCGGCACTCGTCGGCGGCTGGCTGCTCGCCTTCACCCTCTCGCTCGACGACCTCGTGATCGCGAGCTTCACCACCGGCCCCGGCGCCACCACGCTGCCGATGCGGATCTACAGCTCGGTGCGGCTCGGCGTGACGCCCGAGATCAACGCCGTCTGCACGGTGCTGATCGGCATCGTGACCGTGGGCGTCATCGTGGCCTCGATCGTGCAGAAACGGAGTCTGATCCGGGCGGCGAAGGTGCCGGGCGGCGCTCGATGAGAAGCGACGGGGCTCGGCCGGACGCAGCGGACGGGCCGCCCGTCATCCTGTACCCGGGAAACGGACGGCACCCGCGGGCTGTCGCGGGCGCCGCCGATGGTCCCGATTCGACCTTCGGAACGGTCCGTGCCCGCTCCTCGACGACGCGCGTCCGCCTCTCCTCCGATCGGGTTCCTCGACTTTCCAGCTGGCTAGGACGAGTAAGCCGTCAAGAGGAGGCCGGGCCCGGACTCGGGCAGCGGTCCAGGGTCCGGGTCAGACTCGCGGCTCCGGCGGCGCCAGGAAGTTCTCGGCATAAGCCCGGGGCACGGCACGCCGCCGGTGCGGCTCGCGCACCTCGCACACCAGGCCGTAGCGCTCGACATAGGCCAGCGCCGCCTCCTTGCGCGGGAACACGAGCCGCACCTGGTCGAGCGGGTCACCGCCGCCGGTCCAGCCGATCAGCCGGTCGGGCTCCTGCCGCCGGGTTGGCTCGAACGCCAGCACCCAGCGCTCGCGCAGCCGTGGTGCCGACGAGGTCGGACTCGGCGCGGGGCAGTAGAGGCGGCAGGCAGCGCCCCGATGCGGCGCCGCCGCGGCAATCGGCCCGGAAGCCCGGGCGGGCTCGCCGGTCGGCTCGGCCGAACACACCAGACGGAGCTGGGGCCGCCGACGCGGCGCAGAAGCTTCGGCAGCCTGCGCGGCGCCACCGGGGATGATCTCGGGGCCCATGGCCGGCGCCGTCGGCCGATCCTGCAGCCGTGCGTTCAGCATGGCCGTCCTCCTCGCGGCCGGTCGTCGCGACAGCACGCGGCGGGCACTGCCGACCCGAGAACGGGTCAGGCAGCGGCCTTGACCTCGATCCGCTTCGGCTGCCGCTGCAGCTCGGCCGGCTTCGGCATGGTGATGGTCAGGACACCGTTCTTGAACGTAGCCCGGACCTTGTCGGCGTCGATCTCGCAGGGCAGCCGCAGCGCCCGCGAGAAGCTGCCGTAGCGGCGCTCGGCGAGGTGATAGCCGCCTTCTTTACGCTCCTCCTCGGCCTTCTTCTCGCCGCGGATGACGAGCGTGTCGCCCTGCAGCTCGACCGAGACGTCCTTCTCGTCCACACCGGGCAGCTCGGCTACGACCTTGAGCTCGGTGCTGGTCTCGGACACCTCGACCGGCGGGCCGAAGCTCCCCGTCCGCAGCCACTCGCCCGGACCGACGTCGCCGATCACGTTACGGAAGAGCTGATCGACATCGTTCCACAGCCGGATGAACGGGTCGTCGTTCGCCATACGGCCGGGCAGCGTCGAGCCACCCCAGCCAAAGGGTACGATGGAACGCATGGCCATGACTCACCTCCTTTGTTGCTGGTCGCCGGCGGCACGGGGGCCGACCCCGTACCGCGGCTCGACCCGCGCGGCGCGCCGGACGGCATCGGGCATCGGCGCCCGACGTCGGCGAGCGCACGCGGCCGAGAAGCCTTCAGGCTGCCTTCTTGTGCTCGAGCTGCTGCGGCTGCGCGCCCGCGCCGAGGGCCTTCGCCTGGATCTCGATCCGACGCGGCTTCATCTCCTCGGGCAGCTCGCGCACGAGCTGGATCGTCAGGATGCCATTGTCGAGGCTGGCATCCTTCACCTGCACGAAGTCGGCGAGCTCGAAGCGACGCTCGAACGAGCCGGCAGCGATCCCGCGATGCAGGTACTGCACGTTCTCGTCGACCTTCTTCTCGCCGCTGACGACGAGCAGGTTGGGCTCGACCGTGATGTTCAGCTCATCCGGCGCGAACCCCGCGACGGCCATGACGATCCGGTACTGGTCCTCGCCCATCTTTTCGATGTTGTAGGGCGGCCAGCTGTCCGTCGTCTGGAACCGCGTGGCGTTCTCGAGCAGATCGAACACGCGGTCGAAGCCGATGCTGGAGCGGAACAGGGGTGAGAAGTCGAAAACCGTCCTCATAGCCACATCCTCCTTCGAGCGACATGGGTACGAGAGACATCCGAAAGGCGCTGACCCTTCGGATCCGCCGGACCCGATCGTGGCATCCGGCGTCTTACGAGCTGGGGATCGACCGGCAGGCTGTCAAGAGGGGTTGAAGCCGCGAATTCAACAACTTGGATGACATCCGCCCGGAACGTCAGGCATCGACCCTGGCTGCGGCGAACGCCTCGGCGAAGGAGCGGATGCGGGCGACCATGGAGTAGAGTCCGTTCGAGCGGCCGGGGGTGAGGAGCTTCGAAAGGCCGATCGTCTCGAGCACCTTCGGCGGGTTGTCGAGGATCTCTTGCGCCGTGCGCCGGTCGTAGAGGCGCAGGAGCAGCGAGATCAGGCCCTTGACCAGGACCGCGTCGCTGTCGGCGCGGATGTGGATGCGCCCGCCGGGCTCGAGCTCGGCCACCATCCAGACCTGGCTCTGGCAGCCGCGCACCTTGTTGGCCTCGGTCTTGTAGGCCTCCGGCAGCGGCGGCAGGTCCTTGCCCAGCTCGATGATGTACTCGACCTTGTCGCGCCAGTCGTCGAACAGCGCGAACTCCTCCTCGAGGGCACGGGCAGCGTCGGCGAAGGTAGGGGTCTGGGTCATGGGCTCGCGTGGTCCTTCACGCTGGACATATGCGATCGCCCGCGCCAGGGATCAACGGCGGGAGCCCACGGACCTTCGCGAGATCGGCCGTCCCATGCCGCTGCGCATCCTCGTCTTCCAGCATCATTCCACCTCGCCCGCCGGCCTCGTCGGCGAGCGCATGGCGGCACGCGGTGCGATGGTGACGACGCTCGATGCGCAAGCCGGCGTCGCGATCCCGCAGGATGCCGGAAGCCACGACGGCATCGTCATCCTGGGCGGGGCCGTGAGCGCCTACGCGGACGATCGCTGCCCGCACTTTCCGGCCCTTCTCGACCTCGCCCGCCGCTTCGCCGACGAGCGTCGGCCCGTGCTCGGCATCTGTCTCGGCGCCCAGCTCCTCGCCCGGGCCTGGGGTGCGGCGGTGCATCTCGGTGGAGCGCACGAGTTCGGCCTCGTGCCGCTCCGGCCGACCCCGGCCGCCGATGCCGATCCCCTGCTGGCGGGCATGGGCGGCCCGGTCTGGGCGATGCAGTGGCACGACGACACGTTCGACCTGCCGCGGGGAGCCACGCTCCTGCTCACCGGCGAGACCTGCCGTCATCAGGCCTTCCGGGTGGCGGAGATCGTCCACGGCTTCCAGTGCCATTTCGAGACCGACCGGGCAGCGATGCTCGCCTGGGCCCGGCTGCGGCACGAGCTCTACGGCCTGCCCGACCTCACCCGCGCGATCACGGCCCAGGTCGAAACGGTAGGAGCCGCGGCCGAGATGTTCGGACGGCGGATCGCCGATCGCTGGCTCGATCTAGTGGCGGCGCAGAGAGCTGCCCGGCTCGGGCGCCAGCACGGCGTGGGGGAAACGGAAAACGCGCGCGTCGCCGAGGAGATAGGCTGAAAATCCTCTAGGATAAAGAGCGCTGACCGCAGGATCAAGCACGTTGAGGCCGCCGGAAAAGCTGCCGAAGGCGGGCAGGACGAGCCGGTCGTCGTCGGCTGTGAAGCAGGGTCGGCACAAGAGCCGGCCGCGGCTCCATACCCGCGCCTTGGGATGGAGATGGCCCGCGATCCCGCTCGCGGCGGCGGGCTGGTGGCGGAAGACGAGGCCGTCCAGGACCAGCTCCGAAAGCGCCGCCCCGCCCAGCGCCAGCGGCAGTAACGGGTCGTGGTTGCCCGTGATCCAGATCCAGCGCACGGCGCGCGTGAGGGCGCTCAGCCGGTCGAACAGATCGGGCGAGAGGGTGTCGGGCCCCTCCCGGTCGTGGAAGCCGTCGCCGAGGCTCACGACCGTCTCGGGTGCGAGGCTCCGGACGAGCCCCTCCAGCCGGGCGAGCGTGGCGTGGGTGTCGTAGGGCGGCAGCAGGCTGCCGCGTCGCGCGAAGGCCGCTCCCTTCTCGAGGTGGAGATCGGCCACGGCGAGGAGCCGGTGCCGTGGCCAGAACAAGGCACCAGACGGGTCGAGCACGAGATCGTGGCCGCGGAACGAAAGCTGCATCTTCACCGGCAAAGGTCAGTCGGCCATGGCCTCGGCGACGAGCTCGGCCACGGCCTCGTCGAGCGACTGGTCGAGCACATCACCCGCCACGAGCTCCCGGCCGATGCCGGCGATGATCGCGACCGCGAAGGGCGAGATGCGCGGAAGCCGGACATGCCGGATCCGGCCTTCCACCGCAACCAGAAGATCGGCGAGGCGGCGGATGTCGGTAAGGCCGGTCGCGGCCTCGGCGCGCGCGGCGCGTAAGAGAACGTGGTCGGGCTCGTACTTCCGCAGCACGTCGTAGATCAGGTCGGCGCCGAACGTGACCTGCCGTCCGGTCTTCTCCGCCCCCGGATGGCGCCGCTGGATCAGGCCGGCGACGACGGCGCAGTTGCGGAAGGTGCGCTTGATCAGCGAGCTCTCGGCCATCCACGCCTCGAGATCCTCGCCCAGGATGTCGACGTCGAAGAGTGCCGCCACGTCGTCCACCGGCTCGAGCCCCCAGACGGCGATGCAGTAGTCCGAGGCGACGAAGCCCAGGGGCCTGAGCTTCCTTCGCTCCATCCGCCGCGTCAGCAGCATGCCGAGCGTCTGGTGCGCCTTGTAGCCGGCGAAGCTGTAGGCGACGAGGTAATGCCGGCCCCGACGCGGGAAGGTCTCGACCAGAAGCTCGCCCGCTTGGGGCAGGACGGCGTGGCGCGCTTGTGCTTCGAGCCATTCCCGTACCGGCGCCGGCAGATACCGCCACGTCGCGGGTGCCGCCAGGATGCGGCGCACGCGCCCCGCGAGTTCGGTCGAGAGCGGGTAGCGGCTGCCGGCCCAGGTCGGAACCTTGGGCTCGCTCCGGTCCTTG
Organism: Benzoatithermus flavus; assembly: GCF_037908215.1. Taxonomy (NCBI): domain Bacteria; kingdom Pseudomonadati; phylum Pseudomonadota; class Alphaproteobacteria; order Geminicoccales; family Geminicoccaceae; genus Benzoatithermus; species Benzoatithermus flavus. The sequence continues at coordinate 106,169 of NZ_JBBLZC010000010.1, forward strand.
GCCGGACTCACGATCGCCTCGTTGTCGCGAATGCCCTCGAAGCGCAGGAGCTGGCCCGCGAACAGGAACGTGTCGCCGGGCTCGAGCCAGGCGACGAACGTCTCCTCGATCTCGCCGAGACGCTTTCGCCCGAGCCGCACCCGCATCACGGGCGCTTCCACGATGGTGCCGACGTTCATGCGGTGCTGACGGGCGAGCCGCGGATCGCATAGGTGCCAGAGCCCGTCGTCCCGCCGCTCGATCCGGCGGTAGCGCTCGTAGGTGCGGAGCGCATAACCGCCGGTCGCGACGAGATCGAGCACGTCGTCGAAGTCGCGGCGGGAGAGAGCCGCAAAGGGTGCTGCCGTCCGCACCTCCGCGTAGAGCGTGTCGGCATCGAACGGGCCGCTGCAGGCGACACCGGCAACGTGCTGCGCCAGCACGTCGAGCCCGCCCGGAGCGATGCCGCCGCCGTCGAGCTCGCGCGCATGCAGCGCCTCGCGCGCGGCGAGGCATTCCAGAAGCTCGAACCGGTTGCCGGGGACGAGAACCGCCCGGCTCGGCTCGTCGAGCCGGTGGTTGGCGCGGCCGATCCGCTGCAGGAGTCGGGCGATTCCCTTCGGCGCCCCCACCTGGAGCACGAGATCGACGTCGCCCCAGTCGATGCCGAGATCGAGCGAGGCCGTCGCCACCACGGCGCGCAGGGCTCCTGCCGCCATCGCCGCCTCGATCCGGCGGCGCTGCTCGACGTCGAGGCTGCCGTGGTGCAGGCCGATCGGCAGGTTCGCGGGATTGTGCCGCCACAGCGCGCCGAAGATCAGCTCGGCCTGGGCGCGCGTGTTGACGAAGACCAGCGCCAGCCGGGCGGCCCCGATCTCGCGCATGATGGCGGGTGCCGCATAGAGCGCCACGTGACCGGCCCAGGGCATCGGGCCTTCGGGAACGAGAATGCGGACCTCGGGCTCGGCCCCGGCCCCGCCCGCGATCACGGCGACGCGTTCGGGTGTCGGGCTCAGATAGCGGGCGAGCTGCGGCGGGTCGGCCACCGTCGCCGAAAGCCCGACGAAGCGCGCCTGCGGTGCCAGGCGTCGCAGGCGGGCGAGAACGAGGCTCAGGAGGGCGCCGCGCTTGCTCGCGGCCAGCGCGTGCAGCTCGTCGAGCACGACGCAGCGCAGGCTCGCGAAGTATGGGACCGCCTCGGGATAGGAGAGGAGGAGAGCCAGCGATTCCGGCGTCGTCAGCAGCAGATCGGGCGGGTGCTCGCGCTGGCGCCGGCGCCGGTTCTGCGGCGTGTCGCCGGTACGGGTCTCGATGCGCAACGTAAGACCCATCTCCGCCACCGGACGCAGCAGGTTGCGGGCGATGTCGTTGGTGAGCGCCTTCAGGGGCGAGATGTAGAGCGTGTGCAGCCGGCCCGAGGAGCCGCATTCCGTGAGCTCGATCAGGCTCGGCAGGAATCCGCCCAGCGTCTTGCCGCCGCCCGTGGGTGCGATCAGGAGCGCATCCCGTCCTTCCTGCGCCACCTCGAGCATGGCGGCCTGATGCTGCCGCAGCCGCCAGCCGCGCGCCACGAACCAGGCGGCGAAGGGTGGCGGGAGCGCGATCGTCAGCGGATCACCCGGATGTCGAGGGACAGCCCCAGCGCCGCCCAGCTACGATCGGCGGTGAGCACGGGCAGGCGCAGGCACTCGGCGAGCGCCAGACAGGCCCGGTCGCCCAGCGAGAGCTCGTGCCGCCGGGTCAGGGTGCACAGGCGCGCGGTGGCACGCACCTGCACGGCATCGAGCGCCACCGTGTGCAGGCCGAGCCCGGCTACGGCCGACCAGGCGGCATCCTCCGGCACCCCTCGGTCCACGAGCTTCGCGAGCACCTCGGCGAGGTTCACCGCCCCGATCACGGCCGCCCCGAGCAGAGGCTCCACGACCTCGCTGCCGCGCTCGCGGTGCAGCACGGCCAGAAGGGCCGAGGCGTCGAGCACGACCTCACTCACGCGCCGCCTCGGCCCGGCGATCGTCGATCAGGCTCTGCGCCAGATCGTCCTCGGCCGGGACGTAGCGCGCGATCAGACGCCGTGCGCGCTCGAGCGCCAGCTTCGCGCTCGTGATGCGCAGCTCGCCTTCGTCGACGCGCAGGATCAGCTCGTCGCCGGGCTCGAGGCCGAGCTCCTTGCGGTAGGCGGCCGGGATCGAGATCCGCCCGTTCTCGCCGAGCTTGAGGCGCTGGTGGCCCATGGCGAAAAATGCCTCCGACTGGCAGAAGACGGCGGATTTTGCCGGAAGCACCCGATATCCGGCAAGAGCTCCGTCCATATGGCGGATGACGGACCTCGCGAAAGTGCGGCCGAGGCCTTTGCGCCGCAGCGAAATCGGCCTAAACAGCGGAGCCGCCCGTTCCTTCCCAGATCAACATGGACGAGCATGTCTGAGGATCGCGAGATCTTGGCCGCGAGCAAAGCCTGGCCCGTCGTCGAGGCGCAGCGTGTGCTGGAGCGCGTCGCGAAAAGGCCGCCCGCGAAGGGCTACGTCCTGTTCGAGACCGGCTACGGCCCCTCGGGCCTGCCGCACATCGGCACGTTCGCGGAAGTGTTCCGCACCACCCTCGTGCGCCAGGTCTTCACGCGCCTCAGCGATCTGCCAACCGAGCTGTTCGCGTTCTCCGACGACATGGACGGCCTGCGGAAGGTGCCGGACAACGTCCCGAATCAGGAGATGGTGGCGCAGCATCTCGGCCGTCCCTTGACCGCGATCCCCGACCCGTTCGGGACGCACGAATCGTACGGAGCGCACATGAACGCCCGGCTCAAGGCGTTCCTCGATGCGTTCGGCTTCTCCTACACGTTCAAGTCGGCGACCGAGGCCTACAAGAGCGGCGCCTTCAACCGGGCTCTCCTCAAGGTGCTCGAGCGGCACGAGGAGATCCGGCGGATCGTGCTGCCGACCTTGGGCCCCGAGCGCCGCGCCACCTACAGCCCGATCCTGCCGATCTCGCCCAGGACCGGCCGCGTGCTCCAGGTGCCGATCGAGGAGTGCCGGGTGGCGAGCGGCACGGTCGTGTTCCGCGACGAGGACGGGACCCTCACCGAGGTTCCGGTCACGGACGGCCACTGCAAGATGCAGTGGAAGTGCGACTGGGCGCTGCGCTGGGCGGCGCTCGACGTCGACTACGAGATGTCGGGCAAGGACCTGATCGATTCGGTGAAGCTCTCCTCGCAGATCTGCCGGGTGCTGGACGGCGTGCCGCCCGAGGGCTTCTCCTACGAGCTGTTCCTGGACGAGAAGGGCCAGAAGATCAGCAAGTCCAAGGGCAACGGGCTCACCATCGAGGAGTGGCTGCGCTACGGCACGAAGGAGAGCCTCCAGCTCTTCCTCTACCGCGATCCCAGAAAGGCGAAGCGGCTCTATTTCGACGTGATCCCGAAGAACGTCGACGACTACGAAAGCTTCCTCGACGCCTTCCCGCGCCAGCTCCCGCAGGAGCAGGTGGGCAATCCTTTGTGGCACATCCACGACGGGCACCCGCCCGTGGACGACCGCCTGCCGCCTGGCCTCACCTTCGGCATGCTCCTGAACCTCGCGAGCGTGGTGAACGCCGAGGAGCCTTCCGTGCTCTGGGGCTTCATCGGCCGCTACGCGCCCGGCACCACGCCGGAATCCTCGCCCCGCCTCGCCCGCCTGGTCGAGCACGCGATCGCCTACTATCGGGACTTCGTCCGGCCCAACAAGCGCTACCGGGCGCCCACGGCCGAGGAGCGCAAGGCGCTCCTGGAGCTGCGCGACTGGCTCGCCGGCATCGGCGAAGGGGTCGATGCCGAGGCCGTACAGCACGAGCTCTACGAGATCGGCAAGCGGCACTCGTTCGCGCATCTCCGCGATTGGTTCAAAGCGCTCTACGAGGTGCTGCTCGGCCAGAGCGAGGGGCCGCGCTTCGGCTCGTTCGCGGTGATCTACGGCATCGCCAACACGCGCGCCCTGATCGAGGCCGGGCTCGCCCGTGAGGGAGCGGCAGCCGAATGAACGAGCGCGGATCGCACGACCGGCGCAACCAGCCTCGCGGCGGCAGCGGCGAGCGCGCCGGCAACCTCGCCCGCCGCAAGCCGGGGCTCGAGAAGGGCAAACCCACCGGCGGCACGCCGCCGGCCGCCACGACGACCCGCCCCTCGACCCCACCCGCGGGGCCCAACGCCCGGCGCATCGCTCTCGACGTGCTCGACCGGGTGCTGGGTCCGGACCATCGCGCCTTCGACGAGACCTTCCAGGGCCATCCCCAGCTCGCGAAGCTCGCCGTGCGCGACCGCGCCTTCGCACGCCTTCTGGTCACGACCGTGCTGCGCCGCCTGGGCCAGATCGACCACACGGTCCTGCCGCTCCTGCGCTACCGGCCGAAGGAGCTGCGGGTCCACAACATGCTACGGCTGGGGGCCGCCCAGCTCCTGTTCCTGAGCACCCCGCCTCATGCCGCGGTCGCGGAGACGGTGCGCCTCGCCGCCGCCGGCTTCACCCGCGAGATGCCGATGCTGAACGCGGTGCTGCGCCGGCTCGCGACCGAAGGCCGGCAGATGCTGGAGGGCCAGGATGCTCCCCGGCTCAACACGCCGAAATGGCTCTGGGAGAGCTGGGTCGGCGCTTACGGCGAGGAGCGCACGCGCGCGATCGCCGCCATGCATCTGATCGAGCCGCCGCTCGATCTCTCCGTCAAACGCGAGCCCGAGCGCTGGGCCGACGCACTCGGGGCCGAGATCCTGCCCACGGGTACTTTGCGCCGGCGCGCGGGCGGCCTCGTCGACGCCCTGCCGGGCTACGACGAGGGGGCCTGGTGGGTGCAGGATGCGGCCGCCGCCCTTCCCGCCCTGCTCCTGGGCCGGATCAAAGGCAGGCGCGTCCTCGACATCGGTGCCGCACCGGGCGGCAAGACCGCCCAGCTCTGCGCCGCCGGTGCCACCGTGACGGCGCTCGAGCGCTCGCCCAGGCGGGCCGAGTTCCTCGTGCGCAATCTGGGCCGGCTCACCCTCGACGCCGAGATCGTCGTCGCCGATGCGCTGGAGTGGCAGGCGCCGGAGCCCTTCGATGCCGTGCTGCTCGATGCGCCCTGCAGCGCCACCGGCACGATACGACGTCACCCCGACGTGCTCTGGGCGAAATCGCCGGCCGACGTCGCGCGCCTCGTCGAGGCGCAGAGCCGCCTGCTCGAGGCGGCCGTGCGCTTTTTGAAACCAGGCGGCGTCCTGGTCTACGCCGTCTGCTCGCTCCAGCCCGAGGAGGGGCCGGAGCGGATCGCAGCCCTGCTCGCGAGCGATGCGCCCGTGGTGCGCGACCCGATCGGGCGCGCCGAGCTCAAAGGCCTGCCGGTCGATCTCTCGCCCGAGGGCGAGGTGCGCACGCTTCCCTGCCATCTCGCCGAATCGGGCGGGCTCGACGGCTTTTTCATCGCGAGGCTCAGACGCCGCGACGCCTGACCCGCTTTTTTCCGCTTCCTGCTCGGAGACGCCAAGAATGCCTCTTCGCCCGATCCGGCGGGCCCTTCTGTCCGTCAGCGACAAGACCGGCCTCGTCGAGCTCGCCAGGGAACTCGCCGCCAGGGGCGTCGAGCTCGTCTCGACCGGCGGTACCGCCCGTGCCTTGCGCGAGGCCGGCATCGCGGTCCGCGACGTGAGCGCCGTCACCGGTGCGCCCGAGATCCTGGACGGGCGGGTGAAGACGCTCCATCCCGGCGTGCACGGCGGCATCCTCGCCAAGCGCGACGAGCCTGCGCACATGAGCACGCTCGAGGAGCACGGCCTCGCCCCGATCGATCTGGTCGTCGTCAATCTCTACCCGTTCGAGGCGACGCTCGCCGCGGGTGCCGACTTCGGCACTTGCGTCGAGCAGATCGATGTCGGCGGTCCCGCCATGATCCGCGCCGCCGCCAAGAACCACGACGGGGTCGCGGTCGTGGTCGATCCCGCCGACTACAAGGAGCTTCTGGCCGAGCTGGCGCGCAAGGGTGGAACGGAAGGCGCCTTCCGCCGCCGCCTCGCCGCCAAGGCGTTCGCCCGCACGGCTGCCTATGATGCCGCCATCCACACCTGGCTCGCGCGCGAGATCGGCGAGGAGTTTCCCGAGCGCATCGTGCTCGCGGGCGAGCGCCGGCAGCGCTTGCGCTACGGCGAGAACCCGCACCAGCGCGCGGCCTTCTACGCCGCCTCCGGTGCCCGTCCGACCGGGCTCGCCGCGGCGACCCAGCTCCAGGGCAAGGAGCTCTCCTACAACAACCTGAACGACACCGACGCGGCCTTGGCACTCGTGACCGAGTTCGACGAGCCGGCGGTCGCGATCATCAAGCACGCGAACCCGTGCGGTGTCGCCGTGGGCGGAAGCATCGCCGAGGCCTATCGCAAGGCGCTCGCCTCCGATCCCGTGAGCGCCTTCGGTGGTATCGTCGCCTGCAACCGGCCGCTCGACCAGGAAGCCGCGACCGAGATCGGCAGGATCTTCACCGAGGTCGTGGTCGCCCCCGGCGTGGACGAGGCGGCCAAGGCCGTTTTCGCCGCCAAGCCCAACCTGCGGCTCCTCACCCTCGACGAGCTGCCCGATCCCATCACCATGGGCCACGACATCAAGTGGCTGATGGGCGGCTTCCTCGCCCAGGACCGCGACACCGCCCGCCTGCAGCCGACCCAGCTCCACGTCGCGACCAGGCGCGCTCCTACCGAGGAGGAGCTGGCCGACCTCCTCTTCGCCTGGAAGGTCGTGAAGCACGTCAAGTCGAACGCGATCGTGCTCGCCCGCGGCGGCGCCACGGTCGGCATCGGCATGGGCCAGACCAGCCGGGTCGACGCCGTCCACCTCGCCGCGCACCGGGCCGCGACGCAGGCCGGCAGCCGGCCCTGCGTCGTCGCGTCGGATGCCTTCTTCCCGTTCCCGGACGGGCTCCTGGCCGCGATCGAGGCCGGTGCCACCGCCGCGATCCAGCCCGGCGGCAGTGTCCGCGACCACGAGGTGATCGAGGCCGCCGACAAGGCCGGGATCGCCATGGTGTTCACCGGCATCCGCCACTTCCGTCACTGAGCGGGCTTGCCCCGCCGGCGCTTGGGCTGCGTGCCGGGCACCTCGGGCTCGGCGGCGCCGAGCGGCGGCCGGGGCGCCTTCGCCGGCGGTTCGGCCACCGGCGTCTCGCCCGTTTCCGGCTCGGGCGCCCGCCGTCCGGCGAAGTGGCGCACCACGCCCAGCCCCAGCGCCACGATCCGGCTCAGACCCACCCGCATGTCGGCGATCGGCCATAGCAAGGTCGCGCTCGGCAGATCGGTGAACGTCACCGTCCGCCGGCCGAGCTCGGCGAGCGCCCGGCGCGCCACCTCGTTCGGGTCCTGAGCACCGAACGGCGCCCCACCCGGCATGCCGGCGCGGCGGAAGAAAGCGGTGCGCACCGGCCCCGGACAGACGGCGAGCACGTCGACCGGCCGGCCGGCGAGCTCGGCCGCGAGCGCTTCCGTGAACGAGAGCAGGAACGCCTTGCTCGCACCGTAGACCGCACCATAGGGAACGGGCACGAAGGCGAGCGTGCTCGCGACGTTGAGGAGCCCGCAGCGGCGATGCTCGATCTCGGCCCGCTCGATCATCTCGGGCAGGAGCGCGCGGGTGAGCGCCACGGGTGCGAGCGCGTTGACGAGCACGGTCGCCTCCATGCGCGCCTGCGGGTCCTCGAGGAAGGCGCCCCAGGTGCCGAGTCCGGCATCGTTGATCAGAAGATCGGGCGCGAAGGCGGACGCCGCCGCGATCAGCTCGGCGCGCCCGCTCGCCTCGGTGAGATCGGCCGTGACCACCCGCACCTCGCGCCCGCCGGCACCGCGCAGCTCGCCCGCGAGCTCCTCGAGAGCCGCCGCGTCGCGCCCGGTCAACAGGAGCGCCGTCCGCGACGGCAGGGCGCGCGCGAACGCGGCGCCGATGCCGCTGCTGGCGCCGGTGATCACAGCACGGCGGAAGCTCGGGCTGCTCGAGCGGAACGACATGGCGGGCTCCTCCAGCAACCGGGTCGAGGGACGGCGAGACCTGGATAGTAGCGCGCTGCGGCCCCGCTTCCAGGCAGCAGCGAGCCGGAATGCAGCCGCTTGATGGTTCCTTTATGTCGCCTCAAGCCCATAAGCCTGATCCTTCCGATCAACGGTCGTCAGGCTTCCGGCATCAGCTCCTGCGTGAACAGGGTGGCGCCGCTCAGATCCTTGAGCCGCACGGTCATCACCTCGCTCGCTCCGTCGATGTCGACCTGGCCGAAGAATTGCAGCCCGGCCGAGGGCGGCAGGTTGAACAGGCCCGGCGGGGCCGCTTTCATGAACACGAGCTCGGGCCCGAAGGTGGCATCGAGCCGCTTCGGGTCGGAGGTGCCGGCGTTGAGCGGCCCCGCCACGAACTCCCAGAACGGCAGGAACTCCTGGAACCGGGCCCGGCCGGGATCGTAGCGGTGTGCCGCGGCGTAATGGATGTCGGCGGTGAGCCAGACCACGTTCCTGATGTTGCGGTCGCGGATGAAGCGTAAGAGATCGGCGATCTCGAGCTCGCGGCCGAGCGGGCGTCCGTTGTGGCCCTGCGCCACGCCGTCCACGGTCACGCGCGTGTCGGGATCGTCCCAGATCACGACCCCGAGCGGCTTGTCGCAGGCGATCACCTTCCAGGTGGCGGTGGAGGCGGCGAGCGCTGCCATCAGCCAGGCAAGCTGACGCTGGCCCACGATCCGCGCCTGCGGCGAGAGAGCGGTCTCGAGACTCTCCTCGTTGGCGCCGCGATAGCTCCGAAGGTCGATGCGGAACACCTCGAGCGAGGGCCCGTAGCGGAAGCTCGTGAAGATCCGCTCCTGCTCGAGCGGGTGCCGGCGCGTGGGCAGATACTCGTGGAACGCCTGCATGGCGCGATGCGCCAGCACGGCGACGCTGCCTTCCTTGTAGCGCCGGTCGCGGTCCTTCCTGAGCTCCCAATACCAGTTGTTGAGGACGTCGTGGTCGTCCCACTGCGCATAGACCGGCACCTGCGCGTTGAAGCGGCGGACGTGCTCGTCCATCAGGTTGTAGGCGTGGTTCATCCGGTACTCGTCGAGCGTCTCCGCGACCTTGAGCTTCTCCGGGATGGTCACGTTGCGCCAGACGCTGCCGTCGGGGTTGCGCGCCCGCCCCTCGGGCAGGATCGGGTGATCGGCATAGATCGTGTCGCCCGAGTGGATGAAGAAGTCGGGCTCGACCGCGCGCATGGTCTCGAACATGCGCATGCCGCCGAAATCGGGGTTGATGCCCCAGCCCTGCCCGGCCACGTCGCCGCCCCAGACGAAGCGGATGTTCCGCCGCTCGGCCGGCGCGGTCTCGAAGCTGCCGCGCACGGGCTCGCTCACGAGGTCGGGATCGCCCGGATCGGAGAAGCGGATCTCGTAGAAGATGCGCTGTCCCGGCGGCAGGCCTTCGAGGTCGATCTTGGCGGTGAGCCCGTGCTCGGGCAGGGCATCCACCGGCGGGGCGGCGCGCGGATCGGCCATGCTCTCCGTGGTCGACCACACGACCGTCATCCGTGCCGGCCGGTCGGCCCGGCTCCACAGGATGGCCCGGTCGCCGACGACGTCGCCGGCTTGCGCACCGTAAGGAGCCCGCGGCCGCATCCGCTCGGCGGTGACCACGGCCGGCGCTCCTTGCGCGAGACCGCGAAAAGGGGCTGCCGCCACGAGGCCGGCGCTCGCCTGCAGCCACCGTCGGCGCGTCAGCAGCGGCTTTTTGGTTCCGGCCATCCCGTCCCGCTCCCCTGGTACATGCTCCGCAGCGTGCACACATCATCATAGCCGTGATGACGTCGTCCGACGTCTGCAGGAGTGCGGCAGGAGCGATGCCGGCCGGAGAGGGCCGACGAGCCGCTCCGGCGAGGCCGGCGCATCTCGGCGCGGCGGACCGGAACTGTCGGGGAGCGGGCATGAGCGCACGACGCAGCATACACGTTCTGGCGATGATCATCGGTGTCGCATCGCTCGTCGCTTTCGGTTCGGCTACGACGGGTCGGGCACAAACGGGACCGAAGACGAGCGATCTCGCCTTCCTGGCTGCGGATACCAACGGTGATGGTTTCGTCGACGAGGCCGAGCTCGGGGCCGATCAGGCGAAGCGGTTTCACAGTCTTGATGCCAACCGTGACGGGTTTCTCACGCCCGACGAGCTGGTCGATGCCGATCCCGCCGCCTTCAGGAGGCTCGACACGAACGGCGACGGCAGGCTCTCCTTCCAGGAGGTCATGGCCGGCAAGCTCGAGGATTTCCGGCGAGCGGACACGAACGGCGACGGCCGTCTGTCGCTCGACGAGGTGATGCGGTTCGAAGCTTCCAAGTGAGTGAGCACCATGTCGTCTGATCTCGGGCGCATCCTTTCCACCCGGCCGCTGGCGTTGTCGGGCGCCCTCGCGGCTGCCCTGGCTCTGGGTGCCTGCGCACAGGGCCAGAACTACAACACCGGAGTCACCTCGCCCTCCGGCATCGGCCTCGGCACGGCGGGCGGCGCCGGTGCGGGCGCGCTCCTCGGCCGCGCCATCGCCGGCAAGCACGACAACACGCTGGCGATGCTGGGCGGCGCGCTTCTGGGCGGCATCGCCGGCAACGTCCTGGTCGACCGGCCGAACGAAATCCGCTCGGCCCAGCAGGCGCAGGCCAACGCCGACCTCGAGACGCAGCGGAAGCTCGACTACGAGCGGCAGAGCGCGCTGCAGAAGGAGCAGGTCCGGAAGGAAATCGAGGAGCAGAACCTCTACGAGCAGTGGAAGCGCGAGCGCACGGGTGCCGCCACCCCGGCGGCGGTGACCGGCACGGCCGACGTGATGACCGCCCAGCGCCTGCTCACTGCGCTCGGCTACTATCGCGGGCCGATCGACGGCGTCTACGGTGCCCGCACCCGCTCGGGCATCATGCAGTTCGAGGCCTCGCAGGGCCTGCCGCAGACGGGCTCCTTGACCCCCTCGATCATCCAGCGCATGCGCTCCTCCCTCGCCGCCTCGTCCTGAGCATCGGCCTGGCCGCGGCGGCTCAGCCCCGCCGCGGCTCGTTCACCGGAAGCAGCAGGAGCCCGCCCACGACGAACGTGACGAGGATCGTCGCCATCCCGGCCCGCTGCGAAGCGAACCAGCTCGTCGCCTCGCCGAACAGGAACGGGCCTAAGAACGCCGTGACCTTGCCGGTGAGCGCGTAGATCCCGAACATCTCGGTGCGCTGCTCGGGCGGGGCGAGCCGCGCCATCAGCGTGCGGCTCGCCGACTGCGCCGGGCCCACGAAGATGCCGATCACGAGCGCCACGATCCAGAACGTGGTCTTGTCGTGCGCGAGCAGCGCGATCGTTCCGGCGACGAGCAGGCCCGTGATCGCGACCAGGATCGTCGGCTTCGAGCCGACCCGATCGTCCATGAAGGCGAAGCCGAAGGCGCCTAAGCCCGCCGTGACGTTGAGCGCGATCCCGAACAGCAGCACCTCGTTCAGCGCCATGCCGAAGGTGCCGGCGGCATAGATGCCGCCGAATGCGAACAGCGTGTTGAGCCCGTCGTTGTAGATCAGCCGGGCGAGGAGGAACTTCGCGATGTTGGCGTTGCCGCGCACGTCCTTGAGCGTGGCCACAAGCGTCCGCAGGCCCAGCCGCACGCTCTCTTCGAACGGCCGCGGGCTCGCGGGCTTGTCGGGGGTCACGAGAAAAAGCGGTAGCGAGAACAGGACGAACCAGACCCCGACCAGAGGCCCGATGATCCGGACCTGCTCGGCTTCGGCCTTGTCGAGCCCGAAGGGCGGGGTCTCCGGCTGGATGAAGACGAGGAGGATCAGGCCGAGTGCTACGATCCCGCTGATGTAGCCCAGCCCCCAGCCCCAGCCCGACCAGCGGCCGAGCTCCTCGTGGCGGGCGAGGTCGGGCAGCATCGCATTGTAGAACGACTGGCCGATCTCGTTCGCGACGTTGGCGACGAGGACGAGCGAGAGCGCCAGCGGCAGGCAGGCCGCATGCGGTGCCACGAACCACAACAGGGCGGTGGCCCCCGCGCTCACGAGCGTGAAGCCCAAGAGCCAGGGCTTCCGGCGGCCGTTGATGTCGGCGATCGACCCCAGAACCGGGCTCGTCAGCGCGATCAGCATGGCGCCCACGACGGTCATCCGGCTCCAGAGCGTGGTGCCTTCGATCTCGTCGGGCGCCACCGCGGTCGTGACGTAGGTCGCGAACACGAAGGTGATGACGACGGCGAAGAACGGCGAGCTCGCCCAGTCGTAGAGCGCCCAGGCCACGAGCTGGGCTCTCGTCGCGGGTGTTGCCCGCACCGCTGCGGGATCGGCGATCTCGACCGTGGTCACGGGCTTCCTTCTCCGGGGCCTGGCGCCACGAGGGTGGCGCTTGTGCTAGAACGGCTCGCGTGCAAACCACCCGCGAGGAGACCCGACCATGGCAGCGATCCCCCCGGTCTGCAATTTCGGCGAGCCCGCCCCCGACTTCGAGCTGCCCGCAACCGACGGCAGACGCTACCGGCTCGGGGACCTGAAGGGATCCAAGGGCACGGTGGTCGTGTTCATCTGCAACCACTGCCCCTACGTGAAGGCGATCATCGACCGCCTGATCCGCGATGCGAAGGATCTCGCGGCGCTGGGCGTCACTACGATCGCGATCTGCAGCAACGACGCCGAAGCCTACCCCGAGGACAGCTTCGAGAACATGAAGCGCTGGGCCGAGGAGAAGGGCTTCCCCTTCAAGTACCTGCACGATGCGACCCAGGAGGTCGCGAGGGCCTATGGTGCGGTCTGCACCCCCGACTTCTTCGGCTACAACGCCGATCTCGAGCTGCAATATCGCGGCCGGCTCGACGAATCGAAGCGCGAAGCCGCAGCACCCACCGCCCGTCGCGAGCTCTACGAGGCGATGAGGCAGGTGGCGGAGACCGGCAAGGGCCCGCAGGAGCAGATTCCCTCCATGGGCTGCTCGATCAAGTGGCGGCACGCCGCTTGAACCGGCAGCGCATGATCGCTTTCTAATTCTCTTTGAAGTTGAATAGCCGCGGCAAGGGGCTTATACCCGCAGCATCGGGCCGGACCAACGCCGGCCGATGCTGCCAGGGAGAACGACAATGCAGCCCCGTCACGCCTCGTCGGCATGTCTCGCTCTTCTCGCCCTCCTCGCGAGCCCGGCCGCGTTCGCCGCGTCCGGCAAGCCGCCCAAGCCCGTTCCACCCCGCGATCTCCGCCTCGAGTGCCGCATCCGGGCCGACGGCGGCGCCACGACCGGCAAGGTCCGCTACGAGGACCGCAAGGGCCGGCGGCAGCTCTGGGCGACGCTCGAGGGCCCGATCGGCGGCGACCTCGCGGCCGGGCACGTGTTCGACGTCGTTCTCGCCGGGGTGAAGGCCGGACAGATCACGCTCGCCATCGGCGCCTCGGGCAAGCTCGAGGGCGCGCTCCGCCTCGACAGCAAGCCGGTCGCGGGTGGTACGAAGGCCTTCCCGCCGGGCTTCCCGATCCTCGATGCCGGTGCGGCGGCGCAGATCGGCAGCTACGGCTGCACGCTCCAGAAGGGCCGATGACACCGGCGCGGCCGGCCCGGACGTCCGGGCCGGTCGCGATCGTCCTCGGGGCTGGACAGGCCCGAAGGCTCGGCTATCTCGCTGACCCGGGGCCGCGACCGGCCCGTTGCCAGCGAGGAGTCCGTTGCCGTGCCGTTCGCTTCCCTTCGCGAGTTCATGGCGCATCTCGAGGCGCGCGGCCGGCTGGTGCGGGTGAGGGAGCCGGTCTCGCCGGTCCTCGAGATCACCGAGATCCACACGCGCCTTCTGGCCGAGCAGGGGCCGGCCGTGCTGTTCGAGCACGTCGAGGGCCATACCATGCCGGTCCTCACGAACCTCTTCGGCACGGTCGAGCGCGTCGCCTGGGGCATGGACCGCGAGCCGCACGAGCTGAAGGCGCTCGGCGAGACGCTCGCCTTCTTCAAGCAGCCGGTCCCGCCCGAATCCCTGAGCGAGGCGTGGGAGATGCTGCCGCTCCTCCGAACGGCGCTCGCCATGAAGCCGAAGACCGTGAGCCGCGCCCCCTGCCAGGAAGTGGTGCTCGAGGGCTCCGACATCGACCTCGGTCGGCTGCCGATCCAGACCTGCTGGCCGGGCGAGCCGGCACCGCTCATCACCTGGCCGCTGGTCGTCACCAAAGGTCCGGGGAGCGTGCGCGAGGACGGCTTCAATCTCGGCATCTACCGCATGCAGGTCCTGGGCCGCGACCGCACGCTCATGCGCTGGCTCAAGCATCGCGGCGGGGCGCAGCATCACCAGCGCTGGAAGCAGACCCGGCGCGACCCGCTCCCGGCCGCGGCCGTGATCGGTGCGGATCCCGGCGTCACGCTGGCGGCGGTGACACCGGTGCCCGACACCATGTCGGAGTACCAGTTCGCGGGCCTCCTGCGCGGGAAGAAGGTCGAGCTCGTCGACTGCGTCACCGTCCCGCTCAAGGTGCCGGCCACGGCCGAGATCGTGCTCGAAGGCCATGTCAGCCTCGACGAGTACGGCGACGAGGGGCCTTACGGCGATCACACCGGCTACTACAACGCGGTCGAGCCCTTCCCGGTGTTCCGGATCTCGGCGATCACCATGCGCCGCGATCCGATCTATCTCTCGACCTTCACCGGCCGGCCGCCCGACGAGCCTTCGGTTCTGGGTGTGGCGCTCAACGACGTGTTCGTACCGCTGATCCGCCAGCAGTTCCCCGAAATCGTCGATTTCTGGCTGCCGCCCGAGGGCTGCAGTTACCGTGTGGCCGTGGTCTCGATCAGGAAGGCCTATCCCGGCCATGCGCGCCGGATCATGATGGGCGTCTGGTCCTATCTTCGCCAGTTCATGTACACGAAGTTCGTGATCGTCGTGGACGACGACATCGACTGCCGCGACTGGAACGACGTGATCTGGGCGATCAGCACCCGCGTCGATCCCGGCCGTGATCTCGTCGTGATCGAGAACACGCCGATCGACTATCTCGACTTCGCCTCGCCCGAGTCGGGCTTGGGCAGCAAGCTCGGCATCGACGCCACCGACAAGTGGCCGCCGGAGACCAGGCGCGAGTGGGGCCGGAAGCTCAGGATGGCCGAGGAGATCGTCGAGAAGGTCACCCGGAAATGGGACCGCTACGGCCTGCCCGGCACAGGTAAGCCGATCTGGAAGTGAGCCCCGCGTCAACGGCCGGGCGCCACGATCCGGTCGAGCATCGCCTTGACGGCCGCCATCTGCCGGCCGGACCGCACATGGAAGGCCGGGTCGTCGTAGCCGAACCAGTCCCAGCAGCCGTCCGGGTTGCGCGGTGTCGCCACGGCCTGCGGGTAGAGGACGATCAGCCCGTTGCTGTCGGCCCAGTGATTGTAGCCGGTGCGGGTGGCGAAAAGATCGCCCACCCGCTCGCGGCCCTGCAGGCAGCCGTGAAAGACGATGTGGAGACGGCAGCGGCGCGCATCCTGCTCGCACGGTCCGGGCACGTAGACGAGGCCGGTATCGTCGAGCCCATGCGCTCTCGCATCGGGCAGGAACTCGCTCTGATCGAATTCGACGAGACGCCCTGCGGGCGCCTGCGCCGGCGGCTGCAGGCTGCCGTAGATGTGCTGCAGGATTGCCCCGGCGAGGTCGAAGCCGCAGGCGTTGACGAAGGGCGGGATGGTCGCGGCGCAGGTGCTGCCGAAGTCCTGCGTCGCGAAGCCGTGCCCGGCGGGAAGATCGGCTCGGATCGCGAGCCGCTCCGGCGGCACGCCGGCCTCGCGATAGAACGCGGCGAGCGCCGCCACGACCGGCGGGGTCACGATCGTGTCGAACATACCGCCGAACACGAGCACGCGCTGGCGCGCCAGGTTCTCGAGCGGGTCGATCTCGTCCTTCACCGCCGCCTCGCGCGCGAACGCCACGAGCCGCGCCGGATCGGGCGGCCCGGCCCAGGTGCCGGTGCAGCGGGCGAGCGCCAGCTCGATCTTGCCTTCCGAGCAGTAATAGGGACCGCCGGCGACGATCCCCGCTCCGATCACGTCGTTGGAGAAGGCGACCTGGAACTGCACCGCCATGAAGCCGCCCGAGGACATGCCCGATACCGACGTGCCCGACGCATCGGCCACATAGGCGCGGAGCGGCTCGGCCGCGCGGACCACGGGGTCGGCGCCGACGGCGAGGGCAAAGGCCAGGATGACGGCCAGAGCGCTGCGGATGGCGGCGCGGTCGATCATGCTGCTACCTCCTGCTGCGTGCTGCTTGCGAGCCCGGGCCCAGCGCCGTTCGATGACGACCGGATGGCGGCTTCCGGGCTGCGGCAAACCGACCATGCCATGCGGGTTGCCCGCTCGGCTGCCCCGCCGCGACCCGCGCCACACGACCTCCTGACAATCTTGAGCCTGCATTGACCATCCTGATTCCTTTTCGCGGAGAATCAGTCGATACTCCATATTCTCCTGATCCGCGCCTGACCCGCCCCGTTGCCCGCGCTCGCCGCCGTGGTCGTACCTTTTCCGCGCGCGGTGTCACCGCTACATGTCGCCTGCCATGACCGACGACAGCCTGCTTCTCGAAGCCGTCCTCGCCGCTGCGACCCGCGCCGGTGCGGATGCCGCCGACGCTCTCCTGGTCGAGCGCACGAGCCTCGGCCTGAGCTGGCGCCTGGGCGCCCTCGAAGGGCTCGAGCGCAAGGAGGAGCGCGAGCTGGGGGTGCGCGTCCTGGTCGGCCGCCGGGTCGCGACCGCGGCCACCAACCGGCTCGATGCGGACTCGCTCCGTGCTTTGAGCGAGGAGGCCGTGGCGACCGCGCGACTTCTTCCCGAGGACCCCTGGGCCGGCCTCGCCGCACCCGAGGAGCTCGCCGCCGGAGTGCTCGAGCTCGACCTCGCCGACCCGGCAGGCGAGCCCGCCGCCGAGTCGCTGCAGCGCGCCGCGGCCACGGCCGAGGCGGCAGCGCGGGCCGTTCCCGGCGTCACCAACACCGACGGCGCTTCGGCCTCGTGGTCCGCCGCCACGGTGACGCTCGCGGCCACGAACGGCTTCTCGGGCAGCTACCGCCGCACCCGCTTCGGCCTCGGCGTCACGGTCCTCGCTGGCAGCGGCACCGCGATGCAACGGGACCACGAATACCGCCAGGCAACCCACCGGGCCGACCTGCCGGCGCCCGAAGCGATCGGCCGGACCGCGGGCGAGCGCACGGTCCGCCGCCTGGGTCCGCGCAAGGTGGCGACGACGCGTGTCCCGGTGGTGTTCGAGCCGCGCGCGGCCGCCGGGCTGCTGCGCCATCTCGCGGCGGCGATCGGCGGCGAGGCGGTGGCCGCGGGCCGGACCTTCCTCGAGAACCGGCTCGGGCAGCCCGTGTTCGGGCCCGGGGTCACCATCGTCGACGATCCGCTCCGCCCGCGCGGGCTCGCCTCGCGCCCGTTCGACGGCGAGGGCATCGCCGGCACGCGGCGCAAGGTGATCGACGGCGGCGTGCTCACGACCTGGCTCCTCGACCTCGCGACGGCGCGCCGCCTGGGCCTCGCGAGCACCGGCCATGCCAGCCGCGGCGGTGCGGCGCTCGGCAGCCCCGGGCCCACGAACTTTTTCCTCGAGCCCGGCGTCGTGGGACCGGAGACGCTGATCGCCGACATCGCGGCAGGGTTCTACGTCACCGAGATGATGGGGGTGGGTGTGAACACGGTCACCGGCGACTACAGCCGGGGTGCGGCGGGCTTCTGGATCGAGAACGGGGCGATCGCCTACCCGGTGAGCGAGGTCACGGTGGCCGGTAATCTCGCCGAGATGTTCGCCCGCCTCGTCCCCGCCTCCGACCTCGAGCTTCGCGGTGCCGTCGATGCGCCCACGCTCCGCATCGACGGGCTCGTGGTGGCCGGCCGATGACCGGCGTCGCCGTCCCGGCCGCCGAGGCCGCCCACGTGCGCGAGACCGTCCGCGAGGCCGGCCGGATCGCCATGCGCTTCTTCCGGCAGAAGCACGAGCGTTGGGAGAAGGGTCCGGGCCAGGTCGTGACCGAGGCCGACGTCGCGATCGACCGCTTTCTCCATGCCGAGCTCCTCGGGGCCTATCCCACCGACGGCTGGCTCTCCGAGGAGACCGAAGACGACCGCACCCGGCTCGACCGGCGACGGGTCTGGGTGGTGGACCCCATCGACGGCACCCGCTCCTTCGCCGAAGGCACGCCCGAGTTCACGATCTGCGTCGGTCTCCTGATCGAGAACGATCCCGTCATGGGCTTCGTCTTCAACCCGGCGACCGAGGAGATGTTCGAGGCCCGGCTCGGCGAGGGCGCTTTCCGCAACGGCGAGCGGCTCGCGGCGAGCCGGGCGACCAGCCTCGAGGGGGCGCGGATCGCGGCCAGCAGGTTCGAGAGCAGGAAGCGCAACTTCGCGAGCCTGTTCCCGAACGCCCGGCTCACCGGTATGGGCTCGCTCGCCTACAAGCTGGCTCTCGTCGCCTCGGGCCGGTTCGACGGCTATCTCTCCTGGCGCCGCATCCACGACTGGGACATCGCCGCCGCCACCCTGCTTCTCACGGAAGCCGGGGCGGTCGTCACCGATGCCGGCGGCGGGCCGATCCGGCTCAACCAGCCGGAGCCCCGCCATCCGGGCCTGCTTGCCGCCGGCGCGGCACTGCACGGCTCCCTGCTCGCCGCGACCCGGAAGGCTTATCGGGCCTATGCCGAGGACCGGCGCGCCCGTGGTCTTCCGATCTGAACCGGCATGGGAGGTCGCCGGCACGGGCACCTTCCCGCGACCTTCCGGCTCTGGTAGCAGCGAACGGCGGCGGGCAGAGGCACCGCCCGAGACCTTCGAGCCCCGTGAGCGCGCCATGCCCAACATCCCCTCCGAGCGCCTTTACGACCTCGCCTTCCTGATCGCCCGCGCCATGGGCAGCAGCGAGACCGAGGCGCGCGACGTCGCCGAGCATCTGGTCGCCGCCAACCTCGCCGGCCACGACAGCCACGGGATCGGCATGTTCCCGGACTATGTCCGGATGCTCCATGCCGGCCTGCTCGTCCCGAACCAGACGCTCGAGCTCGTGGCCGATCGGGGCGGGGTTCTCGTCCTCGACGCGAAACGCGGCTTCGGCCAGGCGATGGCGAAGGAGGCGATGCGCCGCGGCATCGAGCGCGCGAAGCAGAACGGCTCCGTCGTCGTGGCCTTGCGCAACAGCGCCCATGTCGGCCGGATCGGGCACTGGGCCGAGCAGTGCTGCGCCGCCGGCATGGTCTCGATCCATTTCGTCAATGTCGGCGACCACGATCCGCTCCAGGCTCCTTACGCCTGCAGCGACGCCCGGCTCGGCACCAACCCGTTCGCGGTCGGCGTGCCGGGACCGGACGGCAAGCCGCTCCTCCTCCTCGACATGGCGACCAGCGCCATCGCCTTCGGCAAGGCCAGGGTCGCGCGCAACAAGGGCGTGCCGGTGCCGGAAGGTGTGCTCATCGACGAGCACGGCCGGCCCACGACCGATCCCACCATCTACGTCGACACGCGTAAAGGTGCCCTCCTCGCCTTCGGCGGCCACAAGGGCTCCGGCCTCGCCATCCTGTGCGAGGTCCTGGGTGCTGCCGTCACGGGCGGCATGACCATCGCCCCGCACCACGCGCGGCAGGACGGCATCGTCAACTCCATGCTCTCCTTCGTTCTCGACGCCTCGGCCGTGGGCGACCCGATGCAGATCGCGCGCGAGACGCTCGCCGTCGGCGACTGGATCAAGGCCTCGCCGCCGGCACCGGGCTTCACCGAGGTCCTGCTGCCGGGTGAGCCCGAGCAGCGCTCGCGCGAGCGGCGGCTGGCCGAAGGGGTGCCGATCGACGACAAGAGCCTTGCCGACATCCTCGCCGCCGCGCGCAGCCTCGGCCTGTCGGACGCCGAGCTCGACCGAGCGCTCGGGCGCTAGAGAGCCGCCATGGAGAAGGTCGACTGCGTCGTCGTCGGCGCTGGCGTGGTCGGGCTCGCCTGCGCCCGCCGGCTCGCCATGGCGGGGCTCGAGGTGATCGTGCTCGAGCGGGCGGATGCCATCGGCACCGAGACCAGCTCGCGCAACAGCGAGGTGATCCACGCCGGCATCTACTACGCCGCCGGCAGCCTGAAGGCACGGCTCTGCATCGAGGGCAAGCGCTTTCTCTATCGCTACTGCGAGGAGCGCGGCATCGCGCACGTCCGCTGCGGCAAGCTGATCGTCGCCACCAGCGAGGCCCAGCTCGCCACGCTCGAGACCATCCGGAAGAACGCGGCCGGCCTCGGCATGCCCGACCTCGAGCCCTGGCCGGCCGAGCGGGCGATTCAGCTCGAGCCGGCGCTGCGCTGCACCGGTGCTCTGTGGTCGCCCACCACCGGCATCGTCGACAGCCACGGCCTGATGCTGGCCTATCAGGGCGATGCCGAGGCGCACGGCGCCATGATCGCTTTCGAGAGCCCGCTCGAGCGCGCCATCGTCACATCCGAGGGCATCGTGCTCGAGGTCGGCGGTGCTGCGCCCATGGAGCTGCTCGCGACCCGCCTCGTCAACAGCGCCGGCCTTGACGCCCCGGACCTCGCCCGGCGCTTTCAGGGCCTCGACCCGGCCTTGGTGCCGACCGCCTATTACTGCAAGGGCAACTACTACACGCTGATCGGCCGCTCGCCGTTCTCGCGGCTGATCTACCCGGTCCCGGAGCAGGCGGGCCTGGGCGTGCACGTCACCGTCGATCTCGCCGGCCAGTGCCGCTTCGGCCCCGATACCGAATGGGTCGATCGGATCGACTACGACGTCGATCCGGCCCGCGCCGACGCGTTCTACGCCGAAGTCCGCAAATACTGGCCGGACCTTCCCGACGGCGCTCTCGCTCCCGGCTATGCCGGCATCCGGCCCAAGCTCGACCCGGCGGGCTCGCCCGCGCGCGACTTCGTCATCGACGGCCCCGAGCGGCACGGGATCGCGGGGCTCGTCAACCTGTTCGGGATCGAGAGCCCGGGCCTTACCGCCTCCTGGCCGATCGCCTGCGAGGTGGCGCGCCGCCTGGGCCTGCCGGAGCTGGAACGCCCGTAGCCGGGGAGAACGGCAGCGCTCAGGGGCCGATCGCGACCCCGAGCGGAGCTTGCTCCATCAGGAAGCTGATGCCGAGCAGGACCATGTAGAGATAGACCAGAACACGCGCCACCATGGCCGGTCGCCCCTTTCCGAGCATCTTTCGGCCGCCCTGCCCTCTTGCTGGCGCTATTATGGTTGAGAAACCGTGACGTTTGTCACAGATCGTCGCAGTTTCTTTGCAAGTCGTCGGCTGCTGTTGCTGCCACGACACAACCCCGACGGGAGCCCGCATCATGCCCCACGTCATCGTCGCCCTCGACAAGCCGGGAAGCGCCTCCTTGCGCACCGAGCTCCGGCCCGCGCATCTCGAGCACCTGACCCGCCATGCCGCGAAGCTGCTCGCTGCCGGCCCGATGCTGGCCGAGGACGGCACCACACCCGTCGGTAGCATGATCGTGCTCGATAGTGACGACCGCGCCGAGGTCGATGCCTTCATCGATGCTGATCCTTACACCAAGGGCGGCCTGTTCGAGACTGTGACCGTTCGTCCCTGGCGCAAGGTTTTCCTTGCCGGCGCGCGGACCGGCTGACGCGCACGGCACCTCGCCACCGCAGGGACGATGGGCGTAGCCGGCGAGATCGTGCGCGATCGCGGCGGCCACGCCGAAGGAAGGGGACGAGGCCGTCGCCGCTCGCGGCATCGCTCGTCCTTGCCCGAACGGATTTTCGACCCACGGCGCATGCTGACACCGATCCTTGCAAGCATGGCTGCACGCGGGGGCGCATAAATAACTATATTTTTATGTATATTAATTCCCTTGACAGTTTGCTGCCGTGATATAAATCCATTTACATCGCGCCGATTTGAGCGACAGCTTGCGGGCGCGTAACAAGTGCGGCTAAAGCGTCCGGCATCCCGCCGTACGACCAGGCTGCGGCGGGCTTCGGCCCGGCCGTTGGGCCGGCCTCCTCCCGCCTTGATCGCAACCGGCGCGCAAACCAGCGTGCGAGCGAATGAGGCGCTCGATGCAGCTTTCCCGTCGCCACACCCTTGCCCTCGGCCTGGCGCTTCTCGCCGGTGCCGGCACCACCCGCGCTGCCGGCCGACCCGACACGATCACGCTGGACTGGGCCTACTACAATCCGGTGAGCCTGGTGCTGAAGCAGCAGGGCTGGCTCGAGGAGGCCCTGAAGCCGGACGGGATCGCCGTCCGCTGGGTGCAGAGCCTGGGCTCGAACAAGGCGCTCGAGTTCCTGAACGCCGGCAGCCTCGACTTCGGCTCGACCGCGGGTGCCGCCGCCCTCCTCGCCAAGGTCAACGGCAACCCGATCCGCACCGTCTGGGTCTATTCGAAGCCGGAATGGACGGCGCTCGTCACCCGTCCCGATACCGGCATCGCCAAGGTCGAGGACCTGAAGGGCCGGCGCATCGCGGTCACCAAGGGCACCGATCCCTACATCTTTCTCCTGCGCGCGCTCGAGAAGCACGGGCTCGGGCCCGGCGACGTCCGGCTCGTCCTCCTCCAGCACGACCAGGGTCGGGCCGCCCTCGAGCGCGGTGACGTCGATGCCTGGTCCGGGCTCGACCCGATGATGGCCGACGTCGAGATCCAGCGCGGCTACCCGCTCTTCTACCGCGATCCCGACGCCAACACCTACGGCGTGCTCGATGTCCGCGAGGCCTTCGCCGCCGAGCACCCGGATCTCGTGCAGAAGGTGCTCCGGGCCTACGAGCGCGGCCGGCAATGGGCGCTGCAGAATCCGGAAGAGCTCGTGAAGCTCCTGGCCGGAGCCGCGAAGCTGCCGGAGCCCGTGGCCGAGAAGCAGCTCGCCCGTACCGCCTTCGTCGACCCGCGCCCCGGTGAGGCGGTACGCGCCACCATCCTCGCCGCCGGCGAGGCGCTGCAGGCAGGCGGGATGATCGAGCCTGACGTTGACGTAAAGGGAAAGGTGGCCGCCCTTCTCGATCCGAGCTTCGCCACCAGCGTCGCGGCGGCGCCATGAGCACCGTGATCGAGCGGCTGGGCGTCGAGGCCGGGACCGGTCCGGCGACCACGGCTCCGGCCCGGCTCCTGCGTCATCCTCTCGTTCTCGGCCTGCTGCTGCCGCTGGGTGCCGCCGCCGCCTGGGAGCTTGCGGCTCGCGCCGGCTGGATCGAGGCCCGGCTCCTGCCGCCGCCCTCGGTCGTGGCGCGTGCGATCGTCGAGCTGCAGCAGAGCGGCGATCTCGCCCGCCACACCACCGCCACCCTCGCTCGGGTGGCGGCGGGCTTCGCGCTCGGCCTCGCCCTCGCCACGGGTCTCGGCGCGCTCGCCGGCTTTTCGGCCACCGCACGCCGGCTCCTCGATCCCACGCTCCAGGCGCTGCGCGCCATTCCGTCCATCGCCTGGGTGCCGCTGTTCGTGCTGTGGTTCGGGATCTTCGAGGCCTCGAAGGTGGCGCTGATCGCGACCGGTGCCTTCTTCCCGATCTACCTTTCGCTCGTGACCGGCATCCAGGGCGTCGACCGGAAGCTGGTCGAGGTCGGGCGGGTCTGCCAGCTCGGCCCCCTCGCCCTGATCGGCCGCATCCTGATTCCGGCAGCGCTCCCGGCCTGGCTCACCGGGGTGCGCGGCGGCCTCGGCCTCGCCTGGATGTTCGTGATCGCGGCCGAACTCATGGGCGCTTCCGAAGGGCTGGGCTATCTCCTGGTCGATGGCCAGATGACCGGCAACGCCGCCCAGATCCTGGCCGCTCTCGTCCTGTTCGCGCTGCTCGGCCAGGCCACGGACGCGCTCCTCGTCCTGCTGACCCGCCGGCTCGTCGCCTGGCAGGACAGCTTCGCGAAGGCGGGGTGAGGTCCATGCTCGTGATCGACCGGATCGCCAAGCGCTTCGCGAACGGCTACGAGGCGCTGAGCCAGGTGAGCCTTTCCTTGCGCGCGGGCGAGATCCTCGCCGTCGTGGGAGCGAGCGGCTGCGGCAAGAGCACGCTCCTTCGCCTCGTCGCCGGCCTCGAGACCCCGAGCGCGGGCGTCATCCTGCTCGACGGCGAGCGCCTTTCGGGACCCTCGCCCAGGATCGGGGTCGTGTTCCAGGAGCCCCGGCTGATGCCGTGGCTGAAGCTCGTGAGCAACGTCGCCTTCGGCCTGCCGCGGCGGCTGCCCAAGGCCGAGCGGATGCGGCTCGCGCGCGCGGCTTTGGCCCGTGTCGGCCTTGCCCGGTTCGAGGACGCGCTGCCCAAGACGCTCTCCGGCGGCATGGCGCAGCGCGCCGCCATCGCGCGCGCCCTCGTCACGCGCCCCCCTGTGCTGCTGCTCGACGAGCCGTTCAGCGCCCTCGACGCCCTCACCCGTCAGGCGCTGCAGGAGGAGCTCTTGCGGCTCTGGGCCGAGGACCGGCCGACGATGGTCCTTGTCACCCACGATCTCGACGAGGCACTCTATCTCGCCGACCGGGTGGTGGTCCTGGGCGGGCATCCCGGCCGCGTGCGGCTCGAGCTCGAGGTGAGCCTGCCCCGGCCGCGCCCCCGCGACGGGACGGCGCTGGCGGCCTTGCGCGAGCGGCTGTTCGCCGAGCTGCCGCACGGGCCCGTCGAGCTCGCCGCCTGACCCGGCCCTGTTCCACGCAGAGGTAGCATCAGGAAGAAGGTATGGACGCCGACGCTTTGCGCGAGCTGCAGGCCCCGCTCAAGGCCCGCTACAAGGAGGATCCCGACGCCGCCGTGATCACCCTGAAGGCCAGGGGCGAGATCGGTCAGGAAGGCCTCGCCTGCCGGGTCGAGACCGGCCGTGCCCTGGTCGAAGCCGGGCTGCACCCCGCTACGGGCGGCACCGGCCTTCAGGCCTGCTCCGGCGACATGCTGCTCGAAGCCCTCGCCGCCTGTGCGGGGGTCACTCTCTCGGCGGTGGCCACCGCCCTCGGCATCGAGATCAGGCAGGGCACGGTCGAGACCGAAGGCGACCTCGACTTCCGCGGCACGCTCGGCGTCGCCAAGGATGCCCCGGTCGGCTTCAAGGCGATCCGGCTCCGCTTCACCCTCGACACCGACGCCGACGACGAGAAGCTCGCCACGCTCCTGAAGCTCACCGAGCGCTACTGCGTCGTGCTGCAGACCTTGAAGAATCCGGCCGCCACCGAGGCCAGCATCGCCCGCGCCTGACAGCGGGCCGGCCGTGGCGTGATCACCACGACTGTAAAATAAAAAGAGAACATTGTTTCGAAACGGCCGCTTCGTGCGTTTTCACACAAGCGGCCCGCGCCTCGTCTCCTAGGTTCATTCAACCGGCGGTTTCTGCCGGAGCAAGAGCGAGCCTCGCCCGGCCCAGCGGGGCCGGTCGGCGCGACGACTCCGGATCGTTCAGAGGAACGGTGATGGCGAGAAGATACGGCACCCATCGCAACGACACGCTCGTCGGCACGGCGGCCGCCGACAGTCTGTTCGGGCGCAGCGGCGACGACAGCCTCGTGGGCGGTCTCGGCAACGACATCCTCTGGGGCGGCCGCGGCGCCGATCGTCTCGTCGACGACGGCAACGACGAACTGCACGGCGGCGATGGCAAGGACCGGATCTACGGTTCGGGGGCGGACGGATCTTCGGCGATGCCGGCGATGACACGATCAGCTCCCACGACCAGGGCATCCCGGTCGAGATCGACGGCGGCGCCGGCGCCGACGAGCTGAACGGCTGGCTGGGCCACGACGTCCTGCGCGGCGGTCCGGGTGCCGACCGGTTCGTGCTCTCGGCCGACGAAACCGAACTGGGCGAGCGCGATCTCGTCCTCGATTTCGCCGAGGGCGACCGGCTCGCGATCGAGGCGCTGAGCCTGGACAGCGGTCTGGCCTTCATCGGCACCGCCCGCTTCACCGACGACGAGCAGGTCCGCGTCGCCCATGCCGGCGGCAACACCATCGTTCAGGTGAACCTCGACGACGACCTGGCACCCGACACCGCGATCGAGCTCGTCGGCATCCACCGGCTCACCGAAGCCGACTTCATCTTCTGAGTCCGACCCTCACGCCCGCCGCTTGGCCCGGCCGCCGCGCCGCGTTTCCGGATGCAGCGCGGCGACCGTGGCCGGCGGCTCCGCCGCCTTCGCGCGCGGCGCCCGCTCCGGACCGGGACGGCTGCGACGGTGCTCCTCGACGAAGACGTGGGCGTAGAGCTGGGCGATCCACTGCTTGCCCTCGACCGTCCGCTCGAGATGCCGGATCGCCGTGCCGAGATAGGGCTCGACCTTCGACCAGAAGAAGCGCGGATACTGCTCGGCGAGGTCGGCCGGCGAGCGGTAGCCGAGCTTCTCGTTCATCCCGGTCTCGCAGAACTCGTAATAGAGCGCATTCAGCTTGCGCGGGTGGTCGGGGTCCCCGAGCTGGCCGATCAGGTCGGCGGCCCGCACCAGCGCCGGCTCGGTGCCGGTCTCGGCGTGATCCCGATCGCAAGGGATGGGAAAGCGGGTGAGCTCGATCGCGCGTGCGATCCGTTCCACGTCGAGGACCGGGATCGCCCGGCAGCGATGGCGGACGAACAGCTTGCCGCGGTCGATGTGCCAGGGGGCGAGGAAGGCGTCGGAGACGCCGCGGGGTGCTTCGATGGTGTGGCCGTGCTCGTCGATGACGTAGCGGCCCTCCTCGTCGCCGGGACAGATCCCGCGCAGGTAGCCGAGATCGTGGCACAAGGTGGCGACCGTGAAATGGAGCCAGTCCTCGGGTGTGACCACCTCGACGATGATGC
This sequence comes from Benzoatithermus flavus, assembly GCF_037908215.1. Lineage (NCBI taxonomy): Bacteria > Pseudomonadati > Pseudomonadota > Alphaproteobacteria > Geminicoccales > Geminicoccaceae > Benzoatithermus > Benzoatithermus flavus. The sequence continues at coordinate 132,838 of NZ_JBBLZC010000010.1, forward strand.
GGCCGCGCAGGATCGCCTGGCCCACCAGGGTCACGAGCATGGTGTGCTGGGCATCGTGATAGAGCGCGTCGCTCGACGAGATCCGCTCCACCGCGAGCTGCGCCATGGAGCGGATGATCGGGCTGTGGTCGGGCTCGCGGTTGCCGTAGACGGTGCGATAGCCATCGACGAGATGCTCGGCGAAGGCGGCGGCGAGCACGGCAGCCGGGTTGAACATCGCGCCCTCCTCGAGGTCCGACACGACCCGATTCGGACCCCATGTCGCCATGAGTGGGGCCGTGCTCGAGCCGAACTCGATGAGCATAGCACGGTTCCGGACCGCCGCCTGCCCGCTTCGCAGGGCGTTCTTTCCACCGCCCGACCTCGAGTCATACACAGGCTCCGGACAACGTCCGGCATGATTCCGCATCAAGGCAATCGTCCGGGCGGGACCGATCCATCAATCGAGCATCATTCCTCTTTATTCATGGCGGATGATGGCGCCACCCCGGCGGTCTGCTCGCGGATCTTGCCAGCGTGCGCCTTGAGAGCGTAGCTCTGCAGGGGGTCTCACGAGGAGCCGACGCCCATGCACCCTCTCGACCGCGTGCTCGAGACCGTTCTCTACGTCGACGACCTCGCCGCCGCGGAGCGGTTCTACGGCGAGGTGCTGGGCCTCGACCTCGACAGCCGCAAGCCCGGGCTGTTCTGCTTCTTCCGCATCGGCAGCAACATGCTGCTCCTGTTCAATCCGCAAGCCTCGCAGCGAGGCCGCGAGGTGCCGGCGCACGGGGCGACCGGCGCCGGTCACGTCTGTTTTGCCGTTCCCGAGAGCGAGCTCGACGCCTGGAAACGACGGCTCGAGGCGCATGGAGTCGCGATCGAGCACGAGCAGGCCTGGCCGCGTGGCGGCCGTTCCTTCTATTTCCGTGATCCCGCGAACAACAGCCTGGAGCTGGCCACGCCGCGCATCTGGGGTCTGCCCGAGACGGTGTCCGGAGATCCGGCATGATGGCCGAAGCTCCTGCGAACGCGAGGCTGGTCCACGGCCGGCCACGAGCGCAGGCTCGGGTCCGCCTCGTCGCCGACCTCGCCTGCCCCTGGTGCTACATCGCCTTCGTCCGGTTGCGGCGACTCGTGGCCCGAGCACCGGTCGAGCTCGTCTGGCATCCCTTCCTGCTCAACCCCTATCTGCCGCGCGAGGGTGTGGCGCGGGCGCATTATCTCGAGCGCAAGTTCGGTAGCCCCACCCAGGCACAGAGCGTCGTCCGCCGCATCGCGGCGATCGGCGCTCAAGAAGGGATCCGGTTCCGCTTCGCCGCCATCGACACGCAGCCCAACACGGCGCTGGCGCACGCGCTGGTGCTGACCGCGGCCGAGCACGGCCGGCTCGTCGAGGCGGTCCAGGCCGTGTTCCGCGCCTTCTTCGAGGAGGGGGCCGATATCGGCCGCATCGAGACCCTGCAGCCGATCGCGGCCGCGATCGGCCTGTCCGAGACGGCCCGTACCGCGCTCGCCGAGCCGGCACGGCTCGCCGAGGTGGCGGCGGCGCACGAGCGCGCTTACGCTCTGGGGATCAACGGCGTGCCCGTGTTCGTGTTCGGCGAGGATCATCTCATCGCCGGCGCCCAGCCCGACGAGGCGCTCGAGGCGCTGCTCGACCTCGAGCTCTATCGCCGGCGCGATACCGCCGGCTAAGGCCGCCAGGCCTCGTAATCGCCGGTGGCGCGCTGGCGCTGGCCGCCGCGCCGCTCGTGGCCGGGCGGCACATAGGCGAAGGGCGAGCCGCTGAGGTTGGGTTGGTGCTCCTTCTCCCAGCGCTTGACGACGAGCGGCTCCTCGCTCGGCGCCTTCTCGCGTGCGTGGTTGAGCCAGCCGTGCCAGCCCGGCGGAACGGCGCTGCCATCGATCTCGAGCCCGTCACCGGCGAAGATCACCCAGCGCCGCTCGGAGCGCCAATCGCGCGCCCCCTTCTCCCGGTAATACTTGTTGCCGAACTCGTCCTCGCCGACTAGTTCGCCGCGACGACGGGTGAACAGGTAGGTGCCGAGCGTGTTCGCGCGCAACCACTTCAACACGGCAGATGCTCCAAGGGCCCGCTGAAACCGCCGCCACTATGGGCAAGACGCGTGCCCTGTCCAGAGGGCGCGCTGCCACCTCGGCGGGCGGGGGATCCGCCGGCCCGTCTGTGGATAACCAGCCGCCGCTGTGGATGAAACGATCATCAACGGCGGTTGATTGCACTTGACCCAAAATCATGATCGCGATGCAGCAAACGGGATGCCGCATCCGGCGGCGGCTCGTTTTCGTGCACACCTCTTATGCACCAAATCGCACACAGGCCGTGGACAGCCCACGGTCCCGCCCGACCGCACGCGCCGGCGACCATCGTCGCTATAAACTGATGATAAGCTTATATTGATATTGATTTCGTTGCCGTTTCCGCCGGCCGGAAACGCGCCGGCTGCTTCGCTCGCCCCGCGCCGCTGCCGGATACCCGGGTCTGCGCCGTGCCCGGGCCGCAACAAATTGTAGTTAGCGGCACGCTCAAGCCCCAGATCTTGTTGCGACCGACCTCTTCGAGGCGTATCATGCTCCCGTCGAGCCCTTCCCGGGGCCGAACCCGGATCTGCAAGGAGAGCCAGGGGTGTGGCGCGCCGTTTTACTCCCGCCCTGTGGAACCCGTGGACAAGCGGCGGCGCATCATTGCCGGTCAGCATCTCGTCGCATAAACTCAGCCCTTATTTGATGGCGCTCAGCCTATTCTTGATCCGTCCGCCCGCGAATCTCAGAGCGGCAGATTCGGTTTGACGAACATGTCGAGAACAATCTACTCTCAGACAGGAGGAGAAGCGTGCCCCTAGAGATCCAGCGTCGCTTCACGCGGGCAGGCGAATCGCCCTACGCGGCGATTCCATTCCGCTCGGCGTCGAGCGAGATCCGCAATCCCGACGGGTCCGTCGTGTTCCGCCTCGATCGGCTCGAGGCGCCGAGCGGCTGGTCGCAGGTGGCGATCGACGTCCTGGCGCAGAAATATTTCCGCAAAGCCGGCGTGCCGGCCCGGCTCAAGCCGGTGCGGGAGAAGGGTGTCCCGGCCTGGCTGTGCCGCCGCGTCGCCGACGAGAAGGCCCTGGCCGAGCTGCCGGAAGCCGAGCGCTTCACGGGCGAGACCAGCGCTGCCCAGGTGTTCGACCGTCTCGCCGGAACCTGGACCTACTGGGGCTGGAAAGGCGGCTACTTCGCCTCCGAGGAGGACGCCCACGCCTTTTTCGACGAGCTGCGCTACATGCTGGCGCGCCAGTACGCGGCCCCGAACTCGCCGCAGTGGTTCAACACCGGCCTCCACTGGGCCTATGGCATCGACGGCCCGGCGCAGGGCCACTTCTATGTCGACGAGGTCACCGGCCAGGTGAAAGCCTCGACCTCGGCCTACGAGCGGCCGCAGCCGCACGCCTGCTTCATCCAGAGCATCAAGGACGATCTCGTCAACGAGGGCGGGATCATGGATCTCTGGGTGCGCGAGGCACGCCTGTTCAAGTACGGCTCCGGCACCGGCACCAACTTCTCGAACCTGCGCGCCGAGGGCGAGCGCCTGTCGGGCGGCGGCAAGAGCTCGGGCCTGATGAGCTTCCTCAAGATCGGCGATCGGGCCGCGGGTGCGATCAAGTCGGGCGGCACCACGCGCCGTGCGGCCAAGATGGTGATCGTCGATGCCGACCATCCCGACATCGAGGCCTTCATCGACTGGAAGGTGGTCGAGGAGCAGAAGGTGGCGGCGCTGGTCGCCGGCTCGAAGCTCCTGAAGCAGCACGCCGAGGCGATCATGGCCGCGTGCCACGACCCGGAATATCAAGGTGCGGACCGGTTCGATCCGCGCGAGAACCCGGGCCTGCGCAAGGCGGTGCGCGCGGCGCGCAAGGCCATGCTGCCCGAAGGCGCCATCCAGCAGATCATCCTCTATGCGAGCCAGGGCTACACGGGTATCGAGATCCCGACCTACGCCACCGACTGGGACAGCGAGGCCTACCTCACCGTCTCCGGGCAGAACTCGAACAACACGGTCCGGGTCACCGACGACTTCCTGAACGCCGTCCTCGAGGACCGCGACTGGCAGCTCTTCCGCCGCACCGACCGCAAGGTCGCGAAGACGCTGAAGGCGCGGGACCTGTGGAACAGGATCGGCTTCGCCGCCTGGGCCAGCGCCGATCCCGGCATCCAGTACGACACCACGATCAACGACTGGCACACCTGCCCGGCCTCGGGGCGGATCAACGCGTCCAACCCGTGCTCGGAGTACATGTTTCTCGACGACACGGCCTGCAACCTCGCCTCGCTCAACCTGATGTGCTTCCGGCGCGAGGACGGCCGGTTCGCGGTTCAGGACTTCGTCCACGCCGTGCGCTTATGGACGATCGTGCTCGAGATCTCGGTGCTGATGGCCCAGTTCCCGAGCGAGCGGATCGCCGAGCTGTCCTACCGTTACCGCACGCTGGGCCTGGGCTACGCCAATCTCGGCGGGCTGCTCATGGCCTGCGGCCTGCCCTACGACAGCGAGCAGGGTCGCGCCTTCTGCGCCGCGATCACCGCCCTCATGACCGGCACCTCTTATAAGGTGTCGGCCGAGATGGCTGCCGCCCTCGGCCCCTTCCCGGACTATGCGCCGAACCGCGAGCACGTCTTGCGCGTGCTCAGGAACCACCGCCGCGCCGCCTGGAGCGAGACGACCGGCTACGAGAGCCTGCACACCCTGCCCGTTCCCCTCGATGCCGGCAACTGCCCCGACCAGGATCTGGTCGCGGCCGCACGCCGTGCCTGGGACGAGGCGGTTCAGCTCGCCGAACGCCACGGGGTACGCAACGCGCAGGTCTCGGTGATCGCCCCCACGGGCACGATCGGCCTCGTCATGGACTGCGACACCACCGGCATCGAGCCCGACTTCGCGCTCGTGAAGTTCAAGAAGCTCGCCGGCGGCGGCTACTTCAAGATCATCAACCGGATGGTTCCGACGGCGCTGCGCACGCTGGGCTACAGCGAGCAGCAGATCGAGGACATCACCCGGTATGCCGTGGGTTACGGCACGCTCGACGGGGCACCCTGCATCAACCACGATAGCCTGCGTGCGAAGGGCTTCACCGACGATGCGCTGCGCAAGCTCGAGGGCATGCTGCCGACCGCGTTCGACATCAAGTACGTCTTCACCCGCTACACGCTGGGCGACGGCTTCCTGAAGGAGCGCTTCGGCTTCACCGCCGAGCAGCTCGACGATCCGTCCTTCGACCTGCTCAGGGCTTTGGGCTTCTCGCGCGAGGAGATCGAGGCCGCGAACGCCTTCTGCTGCGGCACCATGACGGTCGAGGGCGCGCCGCATCTGCAGGAAGCGCATCTGCCGGTGTTCGACTGCGCCAATCCCTGCGGCCGCAAGGGCAAGCGCTTCCTCTCGGTCGACAGCCACATCCGGATGATGGCGGCAGCCCAGCCCTTCATCAGCGGCGCCATCTCGAAGACCATCAACATGCCGGCGCGCGCCACGGTGAAGGACTGCGAGGCGGCCTATCTCCAAGGCTGGCGCCTCGGCCTCAAGGCCCTGGCGCTCTATCGCGACGGCTCCAAGCTCAGCCAGCCCCTGGCCTCGATGCTGCCCGAGGATCTCGGCGAGGACGAGGAGGCCGAGGAGAAGCCGCAGGTCCAGAAGGTGATCGAGGTCACCGAGCGGATCGTCGAGCGCTTCATCCACGACCGTCGCAAGCTGCCGAGCCGCCGCAAGGGCTACACCCAGAAGGCCGTGGTCGGCGGCCACAAGGTCTACTTGCGCACCGGCGAGTACGAGGACGGCACGCTCGGCGAGATCTTCATCGACATGCACAAGGAAGGCGCGGCCTTCCGTTCGCTGATGAACAGCTTCGCGATCGCGATCTCGATCGGCCTCCAGTACGGCGTCCCGCTCGAGGAGTTCGTGGAGGCGTTCTCCTATACCCGCTTCGAGCCCTCGGGTGTCGTGCAGGGCAACGACACCATCAAGATGGCGACCTCGGTGCTCGACTATATCTTCCGCGAGCTCGCCGTGTCCTATCTCGGCCGCACCGACCTCGCCAACGTCGAGCCGGCCGACGTGCGTCACGATGCGCTCGGCAAGGGCATCAAGGAAGGCGACATGGGCAGCGAGGCGGTCCGCCAGATCGCCTCGACCGGCTTCGTCCGCGGCAATCTCCGGCTGCTCGCCGGCGGCGGTGCCGCGAGCGATGCGGCCAAGAGACCCGGCCCGACCGGGAGCCCGGCGGTTGCCGCCGAGGCTCCGTCGGGCGGCACGAACAGCCGCGCGGCGCAGGCGCAGATGGCCCGGCTCAAGGGCTATGTCGGCGACCCCTGCTCCGCCTGCGGCAACTTCACGCTGGTGCGCAACGGCACCTGCCTGAAATGCGATACTTGCGGCTCGACCACTGGTTGTAGCTAAAAGTACGCATACGTCCCGTCGGGCAAGCGGGGCGTTCTTTCCTTGTATTCTCCTCCATCTTCGGCCCGGGAGCGCGTCTCCCGGGCCTTTTTGTCACCCTCGTCGGGAAACGTGGCTGCCGGCCGATGATTCGGATTGACAAGCCTCAAGCCCATCTCCAGGCCGTATCGGCAGCCGCCCTGTGGATGAATCGTGGACACCGCGCCGCCGGGCCGCTGCGACGAGGAAAGCACAGCGGTCGCGCAAGAGCGCCGTCCCGACCGGAGACGGCCGGGTCGGCCTGGTATCGCCGGATGTTTCGGGGTACGATCGAAGACCGCTCGCCGACGCGCCGGCGACCATGCCGCCGCGCCGGAGGACGGCGGCGGATGGCACTCTCAAGCCATCCTCAGCCGCCATCAACGCGGATTTTCATCCTGTGGATAAGCTGTGTGCTTCCACGGATTCAGTAGAAGCCGCTCCTGTCGGCACCAGGTCGGACGATCGCCGGTGGCGCCACCCGCGCGCGCAGACCGTCGAGCGGATCATTGTCGGCGGTGATGCTGGAAGCGGCATCGGCCATCGGCAGCGACGGCTCCCGCTCCGACACGACCGGCAGCTCCGGCCGTGTGATCTGAACCGGGATCCCTCGCCGCAACAGGAGCTCGTTGTCCACGATGCTCCAGTCGATTCGGGCCGCGTCGGCGCCGGCCTTGTTCAGGATGTGCTGGCGGACGTCGCCCTCGGGCGGCCGCGGCGTCATGGTCTGCGTCGCCTCGAGCTCGTCGATCTGGTAGATGTCGGGCTGAACCTCGATGTAGAGCTCGCCCTGGTGCCAGCCGACCTTGACCCGCTGGTCCAAGACCGTGACCTTGGTGCCGACCTGGACCTCGCGGAACAGGCGCGCCACCCCTTCGGGGTACATGCGGAAGCAGCCGCGGCTCACCCGCCGGCCGACGCCGTAGGGTTTGTTGGTGCCGTGGATCAGGTAGGTGGGCCAGCCCAGATAGAGGGCGTATTCGCCCAGCGGGTTGTCCGGCCCGGGCGGCACGGCGTTCCCGAGTTCGGGATGGTCGCGTTTCTCGGATTCGGTCAGATACCAGGTCGGCTTCTCCTTCTTGCGGACGATCCGGGTCTGACCGTACTTGAGCTCGAACCCGTCCCGGCCGATGCCAAGGGCGTAGGTCTGCACCGGGCCGTTCTTCGGGAAATAATAGAGCCGGAGATCGCCGTAATTGATGACGATCCCCTCGCGCGGCGCATCCGGAAGGATGAAGGCCGTGGGCAGGATGAGGAGCGTCTCCTCGCCCGGAACCCAGGGATCCACGCCCGGGTTGACCGCCGAGATCTCGGGCACGCCGAGATTGTGGGCGCGGGCGATGTCGAGCAGCGTCTCGTTCGCGTGCGTGACGTAGTAGGTGATCTCACCGACGAGATCGCCGGTCCGCCGCTGCGGCGCAGAAACCGTGGCCGTGGCGGCCTTTGCGTGCGGCAGGAAGAGGGCAGCGCCTAGGGCGCCGAGGACGTGCAGGCCGAAGAGCCGACGCGAGATCATGGCACGAGACCGTGACGAACCTTGTAGCAAGGCGTTCCGCCGCTTCTTGTGGCAGTCGTTCATCTAGATCGTGCACGCCGGGCCGGAGGCAAGTCCGCCCCGGCACCGGCGCACACGTCGCGAGCGAAGCGACGAGCCCGCAGCCGGTCTCGCGTTTCGCTGCGCGCCGTTACTTCCGCAGGCCGGCGCGGAAGATCTGGTCGGCCTTCTGGCTGGCCGCGGTGGCCGAGGCGTTGGCGGCGGCGGCGTCGGCAGCAGCCTTCTGGGCGGCAGCCTCGGCGCGGGTCGCCTTGGCGTCGACCGACTCGATCGAGGAGCGCAGGCCCGAGATCTCGCTGCGGAGCGACTCGATGTCGCCCTTCGAGGCGCAGCCGCCGAGAGCGAGAACCGCCACGGCTGCGACCGGAGCGAGGCTGTAGAGCTTCTTCATGCTTGTTCCCTCCAATTGGGTGTCGTGAGCTTCGAAGGCGAGAAAATCATCGGAACGAGCCCGCCGGGGCTCCTCGCCCCATGCCCGCGTTCCGATGCGTTTCCGGGCAGGGAGCGGCTCCAAAAGAGCCCGCCGGGATCATGGACGGATCTCGATCGGCGTACCGAGCTCGACCCGTTGCCAGATTTCGTCGATTTCCTTGTCGGTGACCGCGATGCAGCCGCTCGTCCAGTTGTAGAGCCAGTGGTCCGATCCGAACTGGCGCCGCTCCGGGGCGAGGCCGTGGATCATGATGTTGCCGCCGACCGACTGGCCGAGCGCTCGCGCCCGTGTCAGATCCGCCTCGTTCGGGTACGAGACCCGAATCGAACGATAGAAGCGGCTGTCCGGGTTGAAGGCCGCGACACGATAGACGCCCTCGGGCGTGCGGCCGTCGCCCTCGTAGATCTTGGTGCCTTTGGGCTGCCGGCCCAGGGCCACGCGGTAGCTCTTGATGATCTCGCCGCCGTGCAGGAGGTAGAGCCGGCGCTCGCTCTTCACGACCACGATCTTGTCGGCCTTGAGGACCTCGCCGGCTCCGGCCGACGGCGAGCCGTGCAGGAGCGCGGCACCGGCCAGCATCGCTGCGGCCACGCTCGTCGCCCACATACCTCGTCTCGCCAAGCTGCGCTCCATGCGCAAACCACCCGCTCGATGATACGACCGGTCCGAACGCGACCTGTCTATACGGGCTGATTGCCAAAAGTCCATCGATCACCTTGGGCGCGAAGGAACGCAGCCGGCGGCCGATCGGGAGGTGGTGCAATCACGTCACAGTGGAGCGAACGGCTCGGTCACGGCACTCTTCTCAAGCCGCTGGTTTCGTGGCCTATTCCCGCGCCATGCGCATCGTTCCCGTTCCCGACCCCACCCATGTCGAGCTGTTTCATCCGGCCGGCCGGGCACCGATCCTCGTCGTGTGCGACCATGCCGGAAAGCTGGTCCCGGGCGGCCTCGACCGCCTCGGCATCAGCGAGGAGGCGCTCGCCCGCCACATCGGCTGGGACATCGGCGCCGCCGACGTGACAAAGCACCTGGCCCTCCTTCTCGATGCGCCCGCGATCTTGAACCACGTCTCGCGGCTCGTGATCGACGCCAACCGCCGGCCCGGAACGCCGACCTCGATCCCCGAGATCAGCGACGGCTGCATCGTCCCCGGCAACCAGGGACTCGACCTCGAGGCGGTGCTCGATCGCGTGGTCCGCTATTTCCTGCCCTACCATCGCGCGATCGCCCGGCGCATCGGCCGGTTCCGGTGCGCCGGCATCGTGCCCGTGCTGATCGCCGTGCACAGCTTCACCCCGCGCCTGAACGGCGAGGACCGGCCCTGGCAGATCGGCGTGCTCTGGCGCGGCGACCGGCGGCTGGCCGGGCCGGTGCTCGAGGCCCTGCGCGCCCGCGGCGATCTCGTGGTCGGCGACAACCAGCCCTACTCGGGCCTGCGCGAGTTCGGCTTCACGGTCGAGTTCCACGCCCAACGCCCGCGCCTGCCGCACGTCATGCTCGAGATCCGCCAGGACGAGATCGACACGCCCGAGAAGGCCCGACGCCTCGCCGGGATCGTCCACGCGGCGCTGCAAGGGCCGCTCGCCGATCCCGACCTCTACCGGCCGTTCGAAGGCGACAATCTCGACCAGCCGGGCGGGCTGATCTCCTGGCGGCACGCGCTGCGCCCTCCGCCGACGAACTGAGTCCATCCGGCGAGGTGGGAACCCGGACCGGGCTCGGCGCCTCCTAGACCGTCGATCAAGGAGGTCCGCCCGTCATGGCGCCACGCAAGCCCACGCTCTCGCTCGGCATCGAGGAGGAGTATCTCCTCGTCGATCCCCTCACGCGCGCCCTCGTCCAGTCGCCGGATCCCGGCTTCATGACGGCCTGCGAGGATGCTCTGGGCGAGCAGGTCACGAACGAGCTGCTCCAGTCGCAGGTCGAGGTGGGTACCTGCATCTGCGCTCGGATCGCCGAGGCCAGGAGCGATCTCGCCCGGCTGCGGCGCACCGTCGCCGCCATCGCCCGCGATCACGGCATGGGCCTGATCGCCGCCTCGACCCACCCCTTCGCCGAATGGGACGAGCAGCGCAGCACCGAGCTCGACCGCTACCAGTCGCTCACCGACGACTACCAGGCCCTCGCCCGCCGTCAGCTCATCGGCGGCATGCACGTCCACGTCGCGGTCGAGGACGAGGAGCTCCGGATCGATTTCATGAACCAGGCCGGCTACTTCCTGCCGCACCTTCTGGCGCTCTCGACCAGCTCGCCGTTCTGGCGCGGCCGCCCGACGGGCTTGAAGGCGTTCCGCCCTTCGGTGTTCGGCAACCTGCCGCGCTCGGGCTCGGCCGAATATCTCGCAAGCTGGAGTGCATGGCGGGATCTTCTGGACCTTCTCGCCGGGACGGGCTTGTGCAGCGATCCGACCCAGGTCTGGTGGGACATCCGCCCCTCGGCGAAGCACCCCACGCTCGAGCTCAGGATCACCGACGTCTGCACGAGCCTCGAGGACGCGCTCGCCATCGCCGCCCTGTTCCAGGCACTCCTGCACCGCCTCTGGCGGCTGCGCACTTGCAACCAGAGCTGGCGCGTCTATCGCCGGATCCTGCTCGAGGAGAACAAGTGGCGCGCCCAGCGCTATGGAATCGAAGCCGAGCTCGCCGATCTCGGCGCCGGCTGCCTCAAGCCGATGCCCATGCTGATCGAGGAGCTGATCGAGCTCGTGCGCGAGGATGCGGGCGAGCTCGGGTGCCTCGCCGAGGTCGAGCGGGCGCGGGAGATCGTCGAGCGGGGTACGAGCGCCGACCGTCAGCTCGCCCTCTACCACGAGGCGCTGCGCGAAGGTGCCAGTCCCGAGGAGGCCTGCCGGATGGTGGTCGACTGGCTGCTGGAGGCGACGCTGGCGGGCCTGCCGGAATAACCCCCAGAGGCCATCCGGCCGGTCACGCGGCGCGTTCGGAGATAAAAGTCGGTTGCCGCGAGGGCGATCCCGGATCGAACCGGTCCTGGCCGCGGGTGAAGTCGGCGATCGCGTCGCCGCTACCCGGGCCGACCTCGCTGTCACCGGCATTCACGTCGAAAATGTCGCGGCCGGCACCGCCGGTCCCGCTCCCCTCTCGGCTGTCTACGCGCGGCTCTATCCGGCCCGCTCCAGCACCAGGACGAAATCCTGCCCCTCCTGCCGCTCCTCGATCAGCTTGTGACCGGTTTCCTGGCAGTAGAGGCGGAAGTCGCCGGGTGCCTTGGGATCGGTCGCGAGCACGCGCAGGCGCTCGCCGGGCGCCATGGCCATCAGGCGCTTCCTCGCCTTCAGGACCGGCAGAGGACAGGACAGACCGCGCGTGTCAAGAAGCTGCTCGCTCATCGATGATCAGGCCCTACCGCTCGTCCGCCGTCCTTGCCGAGGCGCCGCCCGCGCTGCACATTCCGCTCAGGCGCGGTGCGGCCGGGAGCTTATAGCGGACCGGGCGGCGGCGCGCGAGGGTAGAGCCACGAGCGGGAAGGGCGATGCAGGTCTTCGGCGTCGTCGGCTGGAAGAACAACGGCAAGACCACGCTGGTCGTGCGCCTGGTCGAGCATCTGACGGGAAGGGGCCTTCGCGTCTCGACCGTCAAGCACGCGCACCACGAGGTCGAACTCGACCAGCCCGGCAAGGATACTTGGCGCCACCGCGAGGCCGGGGCGCAGGAGGTGGTGCTCGCGACCGCGCGCCGCTTCGCCATCGTCCACGAACTGCGCGGCGCACCCGAGCCGAGCCTGGACGAGCTGCTGGCACGCTTGGCACCCTGCGATCTCGTCCTCGTCGAGGGCTTCAAGCGCTTCGCGCATCCGAAGCTCGAGGTGCACCGCCGTGCGCGCGGCACGCCGCTGCTTGCGCGCGAGGACCCGAGCATCGTGGCCCTCGCGACCGACGAGCCCTTCCCCGACCTCCCGCTGCCGCAGTTCGACCTCGACGACGTCGCGGGAATCGCCGCGTTCATCCTCGAGCGGATGGAGCGTGCGGCATCATGAGCCGGCTCGCCGGAGACTGCTTCGCTTATGGCGGCGAGCGCATCACGGTCGCCGAGGCACTTTCGCTCCTCGAGGCACGCACGGCGCCGATGGTGTGCCCCGAGACCGTGCCTTTACGCGCGGCCGTCGGGCGCTGCCTCGCCGAGCCCCTCGTCAGCCCGCGCGACGTCCCGACTTTCGCCAACAGCGCCGTCGACGGCTACGCCTTCGCCTTCACGGCTGCGATGCGCAGCGAAGCCGTGCGGCTTCCCCTCCATCCCGGCCGGTCCGCGGCCGGGCACCCCTTCACCGGCACCCTGCCCGCAGGATCGGCGCTGCGCGTCCTCACCGGCGGCATGATGCCCGACGGTGCGGACACGGTGGCACTGCAGGAGGAGGTGACGCTCGATCCGGACGGCGCCGCGGTGACGATCCCGCCCGGCCTGAAGTGCGGCGCCAACCGCCGCCTCGCCGGCGAGGACGTGCGCCGGGGCCAGACCGTGCTCGCAGCCGGCGCCAGGCTCCGCCCGCAGGAGATCGGGCTCGCCGCCGAGCTCGGCCGCGACCGGCTTTCGGTGTTCGGGCGGCTCGAGGTGGCCGTGCTCTCGACCGGCGACGAGATCGTCGAGCCCGGCCTCGATCTGCCGGCGGGCGGGGTGTACGATGCCAACCGCTTCATCCTGATGAGCCTGCTCGCCACCCTGCCGGTCGAGATCAAGGACCTCGGCATCGTGCGCGACGATCCCGACACCGTGCGCGAGGTGCTGGGCCGCGCCGCCGCCCGGCATCACGTCGTCCTGACCTCGGGCGGTGCCTCGCGCGGCGACGAAGATCACGTCGTCAGGAGCGTGCAGGCGATGGGCCGGCTCGATTTCTGGCAGATCGCGATGAAGCCGGGCCGGCCGCTGGCCTTCGGCCGGCTGGGCGAGGCCGTGTTCGTGGGCCTGCCCGGCAATCCCGTCGCCAGCATGGTCTGCTTTCTCCTCTTCGCCCGACCCGTGCTCCTGCGGCTGGCGGGTGCCGCCTGGCCCCGGCCGAACGCGTTCCGGGTCCCTGCCGCGTTCGCGTTCCGCAAGAAGCCCGGCCGGAGCGAATATCTGCGCGCCACCCTCGTCGCGACCGAAGCCGGGCTCGCGGCACGGCACGTCCCGCGCGAGGGCTCGGGCATCCTCACCTCGATGGTGGAGGCGCACGGCCTCGTCGAACTCGGCCCCGAGGTCGAGCGGGTCGAGCCGGGCGAGCCGGTATCCTTCCTGAGCTTCGCCGAGCTCGGCATCACCTCTTGACCTTGACGGAACGGATATCCATGGAGCGTTTCGACGTCGTCATCGTCGGTGCCGGCATCGCCGGCGCGTCCCTCGCCTACATGCTGGCGCCGGACCGGCGGGTGCTGCTGCTGGAGCAGGAGAGCCAGCCCGGCTATCACAGCACCGGCCGCTCGGCCGCGACGCTGCACCGCTCCTACGGCAACGACACCATCCGGGCGCTGTCGGCCTGCTCGGCAGCGTTCTACCTCGCCCCACCCGCAGACTTCACCGAAGTGGCGCTCTCGAGCCCGCGCGGCATCCTGGTCACCGCCCGTGAGGATCAGCAGGGCGAGCTCGAGGCCGAGATCGAGCGCTCGCGCCGGTTCGTGCCGGAGGTCGCGCGGCTCGACGGTGCCGGCTGCCGGGCGCTCGTGCCCGCTTTGCGCGCCGAGCGGATCGTGGCCGGGATGCTCGATCCCACCCTGCTCGACCTCGACGTCGGCGCCATCCTCGCGGGCTTCGTCAAGGGTGCGCGCGCCCGAGGCGCCACTCTGCGCACCGATGTCCGCCTCCTCGGCATCGAGCGCGCGAGCGCCGGCTGGCGCGTGAGCCTGCGCGACGGCGTGGTCGAGGCCGACATCCTCGTCGATGCCGCCGGAGCCTGGGCCGACACGCTGGCCGGGCTCGCCGGCCTCGGGCCGCTCGGCATCGTCCCCAAGCGGCGCACCGCGATCACGGTCCCCGCCCCAGCCGACAGCGACGTCCGCGCCTGGCCCATGGTCGCCGACGTGGCCGAGGAGTGGTATCTGAAGCCCGACGCCGGGCGGCTCCTGTGCTCGCCCGCCGACGAGACCCCGTGCGATCCCTGCGACGCCCAGCCCGAGGAGCTCGACGTCGCGATCTGCGTCGAGCGGATCGAGGAGAACTTCATCTTCCCGATCCGCCGGATCGAGAGCCGCTGGGCGGGCCTGCGCTCGTTCGCGCCCGACAAGACGCCCGTGGCCGGCTTCGATCCGCGGGCACCGGGCTTCTTCTGGCTCGCGGGCCAGGGCGGCTACGGCATCCAGACCGCGCCGGCGCTGGCCGCGCTCGCGGCCGCGCTGGTCAAGGGCGAGCCGGTGCCGGGCCAGATCGAGGATGCCGGCATCGAGCCCGCAGCGCTGAGTCCGGCCCGCCTGCTCGCGGCTCAGCCCTGACCGGGCTCGCCGTTCGTGGACCGGGTGTCGGTCGCGGGATCGAGCAGGCGGTGCAGATGCACCACGAAATAGCGCATGTGCGCGTTGTCGATCGTCGCCTGCGCCTTGGCGCGCCACGCTTTCAAGGCCTCGGCGTAGTTCGGGTAGATGCCCACGATGTCGAGGTTCGCAAGGTCGGTGAACTCGGTCGCGGTCGGGTCCTTGAGCTCGCCGCCGAACACCAGATGGAGCAGCTGCTTCGTCATGCTGCAGGTCCTGTTGCCTTCGCCGGAAATGCGGTGCGGGGCTGGATAGCGCAGAGCAGACCCGCGCGATAGGCCATAGCGCCTATGGCCTATCGTCTCGGGCGTCAGCCGGGGTCGGCCACGGCGATCCCGCCCGCGAGCTCCCCCGCCGCGACCCGAAACGCCCGCACGCAGGCCGCGGCCACCCCCTCCTCCGCCCGGACCAGGGCGCCGATGCCGCGCTCCTGGAGCGCGCACGCCCGCACGAGATCGCGCCGGCCGAGGACGAGCCCGGCCTCGGGTGCCGCCGCAATCCGTGCGGGATCCACCAGCACGAGATCGGCCCCGGCATCGAGCGCCGCCAAGGGCGGCAGCGAGCCGTCGGCGATCACAAGCGACGGCACGTGCGCTTCACGGCAGGCCCAGGAGAAGGCCGGCAACGCGACGGACCCGCCCTCGCCCGCTCCGGCCACGAACAGCCCGGCGGCCGCTCCCTCGGCCAGAGCCGCGGCGAGCTCGTCCGCTCTGGTCTCGCGCGCGGTCCCGATCTCGACCGGCTCGGCCCCGGCGAAGCGCAGCAGGTGCAGGAGCGACACGCCGTCCAGCTCGACCACGTGCCCGCGCTGCAGCACCATCCGGCGCCGGCGGCCGGCGGCCTCGGGCAGACGCAGGACGGCGCCGAGATCGTTGCCGGCGATGCAGGCAGCGGCCGCCACCACGACCGCCCCGGCCAGCGAGCGGCAGAGATGCGCCGCCTCGGCCGTGAGCAGCCGGGCGAGTGTCTCGAGCGGTGCGGCTTCGGTCATGCGCGGATCGGCCCGTCCTGATGCCGAGGCGGATCACCCCGCCTCGGCTGCCGCCCGACTATGCGATCCGTGCCCACACCGGGCAAGAAGGCGGCGGGATCGCGCATCGAATCCATTCCTGGACCGTCAATCAATCTGGATTTACCCATCATCCACTTGCGACGCGGGCATCGCAGCCGGGTCGGCGCTGGCCAGATACTGCATTCTGTGCTTTTCCTTTCCCTGTCTCCGCATGGAATGCAGATCTCGGAGGGAAGCCTTGCAGGACTTCACCGCCGCCTTCGGCCTGGCATTCGGGCTGATCGTCAGCGCCGATCCCGACCTCGTCGCCATCGTCCTGCTCTCGCTGCGGGTGAGCCTGTCGGCGGTGGTGCTCGCCTGCCTCGTCGGGCTGCCCCTCGGCGCAGCGCTCGCGGTGGTGCGCTTTCCGGGACGCGGCGCCGTCCTCGTCCTCCTCAATGCGCTCATGGGCTTCCCGCCGGTAGTGGCGGGCCTGCTCCTCTATCTCCTGCTCTCGAACGCGGGGCCTCTGGGCTTCCTGCGGCTCCTCTACACGCCCACCGCCATGATCCTGGCCCAGGCCGTCCTGGTCGCTCCGATCGTGGCGGCGCTGACCCGGCAGGTGATCGAAGACCTCCACCGCGAGTACGACGAGCAGCTCAGCTCGCTCCAGGTCGCAGGGCTCGATCTCGTCCGCACGCTCCTCTGGGACGCCCGCTACAGCCTGCTCACGGTAGCGCTCGCCGGCTTCGGGCGGGCCATCGCCGAGGTGGGAGCGGTCATCATCGTCGGCGGCAACATCAACCACGTCACCCGGGTGATGACCACGACGATCGCACTCGAGACGGCGCGCGGCAACCTCGCCCTGGCCCTGGCCCTGGGGCTGATCCTGATGGCGCTGACCACGGCCGTGAACGCCGCGGTCGCGGGCATCCGGGCGACGATGGCGCACACCGCCTATGCTTAGGGTCGAGACCCCCTTCGCGCTCACGGCACCCGCGGCCGCAGTCCGGGCCCGGCCGATCCTGCCGCTCGAAGCCAGGGGACTCGTGCTCGAGACGGCCGGCCGGCGCCTGGTCGACGGGCTCGACCTCGAGCTTCAGCCCGGCGCTCTCACCGTGATCCTGGGTCCCAACGGGGCCGGCAAGAGCCTCGCCTTGCGCCTCCTGCACGGGTTGCTCCGGCCCACGGCCGGCGCCATCACCTGGGCCGGGCGCGCGGCCGATGCCGACGTGCGCCGCCGGCAGGCGATGGTGTTCCAAAAGCCCGTGCTCTTGCGCCGCTCGACGGCCGCCAATCTCGACTACGTGCTGAAACGGCAGAGCCTTTCCCGTTCGAGGCGCCGAGCCAGGCTCCAGGAGCTTCTGACGCTCGGCAACCTGCTCCACCTCGCCCGCGTACCGGCCCGCCTCCTTTCGGGCGGCGAGCAGCAACGGCTCGCCGTCGTCCGAGCCCTCGCCTGCGAGCCCGAGGTCCTGTTCCTCGACGAGCCCACCGCCAGCCTCGATCCCGCCGCCACGCTCGCGATCGAAGCCCTGATCGAACGGGCGCACGGCGCCGGCACCGCCATCCTCCTCGTCACCCACGATCTCGGCCAGGCGCGCCGGCTCGCGCGCGAGGTCGTGTTCCTGCACCAGGGCCGAGCCGTCGAGAAAGCCGAGGCCGCCGCCTTCTTCGCCGGACCTCGCTCCGCGATCGCGCGCGCCTACCTCGCCGGCGACCTGGCGCTCTGACCTTTTCACCCCGAAGCGAGAAAGGACGACCCATGCCTCGTCGCGCATTCCTGACCATCGTGCTGGGTGCGGTGGTCCTCGGCAGCGGGCTCGCCGCCGGCCCCGCGGCCCGGGCCGAGGATCGGTTCATCACCGTCCAGTCCACCACCTCCACCGAGCAGTCCGGCCTGTTCGGCCACATCCTGCCGCTGTTCACGAAGAAGACCGGGATCGAGGTCCGCGTGGTCGCGGTCGGCACCGGCCAGGCGATCAAGAACGCCATGAACGGCGACGGCGACGTGCTCCTGTGTCACGCCAGGCCCGACGAGGAGAAGTTCGTGGCCGAAGGCTGGGGCGTGCAGCGCTTCGACGTCATGTACAACGACTTCGTCCTCGTCGGCCCGAAGGACGACCCCGCCCACGTCGAGGGCGGCAAGGACGCGGCCGAAGCCATGAAGAAGATCGCCGACGCCCGGGCCCCTTTCGTCTCGCGCGGCGACGACAGCGGCACGCACAAGGCCGAGCTCAAGCTCTGGCAGGCAGCCGGCGTGGACGCCAGGGCCGCGAGCGGGACCTGGTACCGCGAGACCGGCTCCGGCATGGGACCGACGCTGAACACGGCCGCTGCGATGAGCGCCTACACGCTCGCCGACCGCGGCACCTGGCTCAGCTTCGAGAACCGCGGCCCCCTCGCGATCCTGGTCGAAGGCGATCCGCGCCTCTTCAACCAGTACGGCGTCATCCTCGTGAATCCGGCCAGGCACCCGAACGTGAAGGCCGAGCTCGGCCAGAAGTTCGTCGACTGGCTGATCGGCCCCGAGGGCCAGGCCGCGATCGCGTCCTACAAGATCGCCGGGGAGCCGCTCTTCTTTCCCAACGCCAAGCCGTCGGCGAGTTGATATTCGCGCAAAGCGCGACCGAGAGTTCATTGTCTGACAACCATCGGCCGAGCATCATCAACCGCAGAACGATGATCTGCGGGAACGAATCGGCATGTGGTTGCTTCGCACCTTCTGGTGCGGGGTCCTCGCGGGCCTCGCCGTCTCGCTCGCGGCAGCGGTCTCCGTGCCCGCCGCCAGCGGCGAGACTCTCTCCGCCAACCAGCTCTTCGGCGCGGTCCGCGAGCCCACCGCCGACCGCCGGCCGGAGGTGATCGGCTCCTACGCCAGGGGCTGCCTGCGTGGTGCAGTCGAGCTGCCGGTGAGCGGCCCCGGCTGGGAGGTGATGCGGCTCTCGCGCAACCGCAACTGGAGTCATCCGAGCCTCGTCCGCTTCATCGAGCGCCTCGCGGCCGACACCGAGCGCGAGGACGGGGTCGGCATCCTCGTCGGCGATCTCGGCCAGCCGCGCGGCGGGCCGGCACGCTTCGGCCACGCCTCGCACCAGATCGGCCTCGACGCCGACATCTGGCTGATGCCGCCGCCGGCGCGGCCTTTGTCGCTCGACGACCGCGAGCGCCTGGTTCCGGTCTCGATGGTGCAGGACGACCGCTACGCGGTCGACCCGAGCCGCTTCGGCCGCCGGCAGGCGGCCCTGATCCGGCGCGCGGCGCTGTCGCCCGAAGTGGCGCGGATCTTCGTCAATCCCGGCATCAAGGCGGCGCTCTGCGCCACGGCCGAGGGCGATCGGCGCTGGCTCGGCAAGGTCCGGCCCTGGTGGGGCCACGACGCCCACATGCACGTCCGCCTGCGCTGCCCGGCAGGTCAGCTCTCGTGCGAGGACCAGGATCCGCCGCCGGCGGGCGACGGCTGCGGTGCCGAGCTCGAGCGCTGGCTCGGCCGGCCTCCTTACAAGCCCAAGGATACGACGCAGCCGGCGCGGCCGGTCGCCTTGGCGGCGCTGCCCGCGGAATGCCGCGTGGTGCTGCGCGAGCCCTGAGATCGATGCCGGGAACTGCCCATGGTCGCGGGGGTTCTGATGACAGCCGATCACGGCTGACGATCGGGCCAACGGAAAGGAATCCACCATGGCAGACGAGAGTCGCTGGCGAGAGGATCGCGAGCGCTGGGGACGTTCCGGCGAGGGACGCGACTGGCGCGAAGGCAGAGGCGGCGACTGGCGCGGCGGCCAGCGCGGCTACGGCAGCGAGCACGGTGGCGGCGGCTACAGCGGCGGTGCCGGCTGGACCGACGAGAGCTATCGCCGCCAGGGCAGCGAAGGCCGTACGAGCTACGGCCGGGAGGGCTCGTCCGACATCTACGGCGGCGACTACGGTCGCGACTATGGCCGTGGCGGCGAGGGGAGCCGCGAGCGCGAGGGCATGTGGGGCGAGGGCCACGAAGGCCGCGGCTACGGCCGCGAGGGTGCTCGTACCTACAGCCGCGAGGACTACGGCTCCAGCGGCTACGGCAGCGGTTACGGCCGCGAGTGGGGCGGCAGCCGTGGCGGCTACACCGGCTCCGACTACGAGCGCGACGAATGGCGGCGCGCCGGCGGCGGCCGGGGTGGCGGCGAGGATTGGCGGCAACGCTCGGAGGGCTACGGCCGCGACGAGTGGCGCTACGGTGCCGGCGGCCGTGGCGGCGATTACGGCTACGGCCGGGAGGCCGCCGGCCGCAGCTATGTCGGCAACGAGGGCCGCGGCTTCGGCTATGGCGGCGATTATGGCCGCGGTGGGGCCGGCACGTACGGCGGCGGTGGCTGGGGCGGCGGCGATTATGGCCGCGAGGGCTACGGCACCCGCGAAGGCCGCGGCCGGGAGCGCGGCTTCTGGGAGCGCGCTTCCGACGAGGTCGCATCCTGGTTCGGCGACCGCGACGCCGAGCGTCGCCGCGAGCAGGACTATCGCGGCCGCGGCCCCAAAGGCTATCGCCGCTCGGACGACCGGATCCGCGAGGACGTCAACGACCGTCTCGCCGACGATCCCTGGGTCGACGCCTCCGACATCGACGTGAGCGTCAGCAACGGCGAGGTGACGCTCTCGGGCACGGTCGACAGCCGCGAGGCCAGGCGCCGGGCCGAGGACATCGCCGAGAACGTCTCGGGCGTGACGTACGTGCAGAACAATCTGCGCGTCCGGCCGCAGTCCTGGCAGGGCAGCCAGACCGGCAGCTCGTCCTGGACCGGCAGCCGGCAGGGCAGCTCGACTTCCTCGACCACCGGCCAGCACGGCTCGGCGGGAACGGGCAGCACCGGCACGACGTCGAGCACGTCCGGCACCATGAGCGGCTCGACCACCGGCACGGCCGGGGTCGGCGCCGGTTCGAGCCAGGGCGGCACCACCGGCACGACGAGCCTCACCGGCACGTCGACGGATCGAAGCTAGCCGGGCCGTCCTTACCTTGACGTAAACGGCAGGCGCCCCGGAGCCCCTCCGGGGCGCCGCCACGTTCAGGGCATCGCCGTGCGCTTGACGTCGCCGATGTCGAACGGGAAGTATTTCTTCTCGATGCGCTCGAAGGTGCCGTCGGCGCGGATCGCGGCGAGCGCCTGGTTGAGCCGGTCGCGCAGGCCCGTGTTGCCCTTCCTCACGGCGATGCCGATACCCTCGCCGAACCAGCGCGGGTCGCGCACGTCGGGGCCCGCGAACTCGAAGCTCTTGCCCTTCGCCGTCTTGAGGAAACCGTCGTTGAGCGCGATCGCGTCGGCGAACAGGAGGTCGAGCTTGCCGGCGACGAGATCGGCCTGCGCCTTCTCCAGCGTGTCGTAACGCGTGATCTCCGCCCGACCGCCATAGGTGTCGGTGAGATAGCTGTCGTGGATCGTCGCCCGCTGCACGCCGATCCGTTTGCCGGCGAGACCGTCGGCCGTGAGCCCGGCGAACGCCCCTTTGCGGCCCACGAACTTGGCCGGCGTGTGATAATAGGCGTCGGTGAAGTCCATCGTGGCGCGGCGCGTGTCGGTGATCGACATCGAGCTCACGATCATGTCGTACTTGCCCGCGGCGAGATCCGGGATCATCCGGTCCCACTGCTGCTTCACGAGCTCGCACCGTGCTCCGATGTGCGCGCAGAGCGCTTGGGCGATGTCGACGTCGAAGCCCTTGAGGCGGCCGTCCGGCCCGGTCTCGTTGAACGGCGGGTACTCGCCCTCGACCGCGACCTTGAGCCCCTCGCCCTGCGCCGCAGGCTGCTTGGCGACAGCCGCCTTCTGCGCCGCCTCGGCCGCACCGGCGACGAGGACAGCCGCGCCCGCCAGCACGGCGAGCGCCATCCGCCGACGAAGGCGGCTCGGGCCGACCTTGTCGGCATCGAACGGGGATCGCATCATGGCTTCGAGGTCCCAGGGCAAGAGTGAATGAACCGTCGCAGAAAGTTGATGCCGATCATCCTATGCCGGAAAGATCGTGATCTTGCAATCGCCTGGCGTCTATTCATGACGTAGCGCTTCAATCGGGTTGAGTTCCGCCGTCCGCCGCACCGGCCAGCAGCCGAAGAAGATCCCGACCAGAGCCGGGACGAGGAGCGCCAGCACCGCCATGCCGGGATCGAGGCGGGCGGGCCGGATCCCGAACCGGGCGAGGCCGAGACCGATCGTCCCGCCCGGGACGACCCCGACGAGGCCGCCCGCGAGGCACGGGCTGACCGCCTCGATCAGGAACTGGCGCAGGATGTCCCGCCGGCGCGCGCCCATCGCCATCCTGGGCCCGATCTCGCGGGTGCGCTCGGTCACCGATACCAGCATGATGTTCATGATGCCGATGCCGCCCACGGGAAGCGAGATCGCCGCCGTCGCACCCAGGAGGATTCCCAGCGTGCTCCGGGTCGCCGTGCGCGCGGACGAACTCGTTGCGGACGTCGAAGCCGTCGGGTGCGCCGTCCCGCACCCGGCGTCGCGCTCGCAGGAGCTCCTTCAGACCCTCCGCGACCGTGGCGCCGATCGCCATTCCGGCCAGGAGCAGGACCGCGAACGCGCACGGAAGAAGACGCTTCAAGACGGAGACAATCCCGCAGCCGGATCCCGAGGAGCGTTATAGTGGACCGTGAGCAGCCCCGACAGGTCGTAGCCGCCGAGTTCTCCGGCCCGTGAAGCGAACGCTGGGCTGCGGCAGAAGGCGAGGAAGCGCTGGAACGGCGGCTCGAAATAGGCGTGGCGGTCGACGACGAGATCGAAGCGCTCGCGTGCGAGGCCGACGAAGCCGAGCCGGAACTGGCGAGCCATGCAGAACAGGCCGAACGCCGCATCGGCCTTGCCGTCGGCGACGGCGAGCGCGGCATCGCTCTCGCTGCGCGCGACCGCGACGGCGCGCTGCAAGGGCTCCCGCGGCAGGCCGGCCCGCCGCAGGAGCAGCTCGAGGAGAAGCTGGCTGCCCGCCTCGGGCTGGCGCACCACCAGCCGATGGCGCAGGAAGCCCTCGAGCCCGTCGATTCCCAGAGGATTGCCGGCCGCCACGACGAGCCCGCGCTCACGCCATGCCCACTCCAGCAGGACCACTGGCCGCCCGGCCAGGCACTCCTCGACCTGGGACCGGTTCCACTCCCCCTCGTCCAGCGCTCCCGGCAGGTGCAGCCCGGCGGCGATCGCCTCGCCGCGCGCGAGCCGGGCGAGGCCGTCCAGGCTGCCGTCGAGAAAGCTCGCGATCCCGCTGCCCGATTCGCGCAAGGCCCATTCGAGCAGCGGATCGTGGCTGCCCACGAGCACGGCCGGCGGCGTGCCCATCCCGGCCGCGGGCACGCCCGCAGCAGCACCGGCCAGCCAGGCCTCGATCTCCGCCCGCCGGAACAGGAGCCGGCCGGTCACGCGCCGGCCGGGCAGAACACCGGAACGGGCCAGCGCGTAGACCCGTCGCTCCTTCAGCCGAAGCAGTCGAGCCACCTCCTGGACCGTCAGGTAGGGCTGCTGCTCGCCCATGCGTCCTCGTCCACCACCATCCGCGTTGCATCGCCCACCCTACGGGCGGTAGCCTGTCCGAAGGAACCGGGCAAGGGCTCGAGGCATCCTCGCACGGCACGGGCGACGCTGCAGCACCGCCCGGCGCATCGGCCGCGATCCTCGGTTGACCTCGACGGCTTCGGAAAGGATTCTAGGTGAATAGCCCGGCCCGGCACAGAAGATACTGGAGGAGGCTGATGCAGGCGGACGAGGACAACGACGACATACCGCCTGTGGCGCGTCCCGATCCCGCCGAGCTCGCGTACGATCTCGACGCGGCGCTCGCCTCGGTCGTCACCGTGCGCACGCAGATCCCGAGCGACGCCTTCACCGCCGCGTCGCTCGGCACCGAGCGCCGCGGTAACGGGGTGATGATCGACCACAACGGCCTCGTCCTCACCATCGGCTACGTCATCGCCGAGGCCGAGCAGATCTGGCTCACGACCGCGAGCGGCACCGCCGCACCCGCTTATGCCGTCGCTCACGACCACGCGACGGGCTTGGGCCTCGTCCAGGCCCTCGCCCGCCTGGGCGCGCCACCGCTGCCGCTCGGCAGCAGCGAGATCCTCGACATCGGCCAGCCCGTGGTGGTGGCGGGCGGCAGAGGTGTCCGCGACGCGCTCGCTGCCCGGATCGTCGCCAAGCGACCGTTCGCGGGCTATTGGGAATATTACCTCGAGAACGCGCTGTTCACCGCCCCGGCCCACCCGCACTGGGGCGGGGCCGCCTGCATCGGCCCCGATGGCAGCCTGATCGGCATCGGCTCCCTGCTCGTGCAGGAGGCGATCCGCGACAGCCGGAACGTGATCGGCAACATGGCGGTGCCGATCGATCTCCTCGCCCCGATCCTGGACGACCTTCTGCGCTACGGCCGGGTGAACCGGCCGCCCCGGCCCTGGCTCGGCCTGTTCGCGAGCGACACCGCCGAAGGTGTCGTCGTCACCGGCCTCGCCCCAGGCGGGCCCGCTGCCGACGCCGGCCTCGCCGAGGGCGACGTCGTCATCGAGGTCGACGGCTACGAGATCGAGGATCTGGCCGACCTCTGGCGCCGGCTCTGGGCACACGGCGCGCCCGGTGCGGTGGTGAGCCTCACGGTCCTGCGCGACGGCCGCCGCCAGCAGTTCGAGTGCCGCACCGCGAGCCGCCGCGACTTTCTGAAGCGTCCCTCGCTGCACTGACCCCGTCCCGCTCCCCACATGATCTGGATCAATGAACCGTGTCCGATCCGGCGGCAGGCTCCGCCGCCGTGACGACGGGACCCGGCGGGCGAAGGGCAGGAGCGATGGCGGCAGCGGCGACGATCGCGGGCGAGCGGAACAGGGTGGCGACGGCCGGCCGCCTAGAGCTGGACTCGGCGGTGGTCCGCTTCGCGGGCGACAGCGGCGACGGCATCCAGCTCACCGGCGCGCAGTTCACGCAAGCGACGGCCCTGGCCGGCAACAGCCTCGAGACCTTCCCCGACTTCCCGGCCGAGATCCGCGCCCCCGTGGGCACCACCTTCGGCGTCTCGGCCTTCCAGATCCATTTCGGCGCGCGCCGCATCTGGACGATCGGCGACCATCCCGACGTGCTGGTGGCGCTGAACCCGGCCGCCCTCAAGGTGAGCCTCGAGGACCTGAAGCCCGGCGGCATCGTCATTCTCGACGCGGGCAGCTTCGACGAGCGCAGCCTGAAGAAGGCGGGCCTCGCCGCGGACCCGCGCTTCGACGGTACCCTCGATCCCTACCGCGTCGTCCCGGTCGACATCACGGCCGGCACGCGTGCCGCCACCAAGCACACCGGCCTCTCCGTCCGCGAGCAGCTCCGCTGCAAGAACTTCTACGCGCTCGGCCTCGTCTACTGGATGTTCGAGCGCGACCGGGCACCCACCGTCCGCTGGCTCGAGCAGCGCTTCGCGGACCGGCCCGAGCTCGCCGCCGCCAACATCGCAGCACTCGATGCCGGCCATGCGCTCGGCGAGACGGCCGAGATCCCGCAGCTCCCGGCCTTCCACGTCGAGCCCGCGCCGATGGTGCCCGGCATCTACCGCACCGTCACCGGCCACGAGGCGCTCGCCTTCGGCCTCCTCGACGGGGCGAGGAAGGCCGGGCTCGAGATGGTCTTCTGCTCCTATCCCATTACCCCGGCCTCGGCCCTCCTGCACCATCTCGCGAAGCTCCGCACCTTCGGCGTCACCACCTTCCAGGCCGAGGACGAGATCGCGGCCGTGTGCGCCGCCATCGGCGCCTCTTATGCCGGCAGCCTCGGCGTCACCGCGAGCTCCGGCCCCGGCATCGCCCTCAAGACCGAGGCGATCGGCCTCGCGGTCGCGACCGAGCTGCCGCTCGTGATCGTCGATGCCCAGCGCGGCGGCCCCTCGACGGGCCTGCCCACCAAGACCGAGCAGTCCGACCTCTACCAGGCCGTGTTCGGCCGCAACGGCGACTGCCCGATCGTGGTGCTGGCGGCGGCGACACCGTCCGACTGCTTCGCGATGGCCCGCGAGGCCGTGCGCCTCGCCGTGCACCACATGACCCCGGTGATGCTGCTCACCGACGGCTTCCTCGCCAACGCGTCCGAGCCCTGGCTGATTCCCGACCTCGAGGCGACCCCGCCCTTCCCGGCACGCTTTCGCACCGACCCCGAGGGCTTCCACCCCTACTTGCGCGACGAGCGGCTGGTGCGGCCCTGGGTCAAGCCCGGCACCCCCGGCCTCGAGCACCGGATCGGCGGCATCGAGAAGGACTACGCGAGCGGCAACATCTCCTACGATCCCGTCAACCACCAGCGCATGACTGATGCGCGCTGGGAGAAGGTCCTGAAGGTCGCGGACGCCATCCCCTTGCAGGGCTGCGAGCAGGGAGCGCCGGGTGCGGCTCTCGCCGTCGTCGGCTGGGGCAGCACCTACGGGCCGATCGCGCGCGCGGTCCTGAACGCCCGTGCCCGCGGGCACGACGTCGCGCACGTCCATCTCCGCCATCTCTGGCCCCTGCCGCGAAACCTCGGCGATCTGCTGCAAAGCTTCGGCCGGATCGTGGTGCCCGAGATGAACAAGGGCCAGCTCGTGACCTTGCTCCGGAGCGAGTACCTGGTCCCGGCCAAGGGCCTCTCCAAGGTCACCGGCAAGCCCTTCACCATCGCCGAGCTCGAAGCCGCGATCGCGGCCGAGCTGGAGGCAGACCGCGCATGAACGCCCCCACCTGCCGCCTCGAGCCCAAGGACTATGCCAGCGACCAGGAGGTCCGCTGGTGCCCCGGCTGCGGCGACTACGCCATCCTGCGGGCCGTCCAGAAGGCGCTTTCCAATCTCGGCGCCGATCCCGCGCGCACGGTCTTCGTCTCCGGCATCGGCTGCGCCGCGCGCTTTCCCTATTATGTCCGCACCTACGGCTTCCACGGCATCCACGGTCGCGCCCCCGCGATCGCGACCGGCATCAAGCTCGCGAATCCCGCGCTCGACGTCTGGGTGATAGGCGGCGACGGCGACATGCTCTCGATCGGCGGCAACCACTTGATCCATGCGCTCCGCCGCAACGTCGACCTTCAGATCCTCCTGTTCAACAACGAGATCTACGGCCTCACCAAGGGCCAGTGCTCGCCCACGACCCGGCTCGGCACGCGCACGTCCAGCACGCCTGCGGGCTCGATCGACGGCCCGCTCTCGGCCTGCCGGCTGGCGCTGGGTGCGGGTGCCCGGTTCGTCGCCCGCGCCGTCGACACCCAGCAGAAGCTCCTGCCCGAGATCCTCGAGCGGGCGAAGCTGCACCGTGGTGCTGCGCTGGTCGAGATCCTGCAGAATTGCATCGTCTACAACGACGGCGCCTTCGACGACGTCGCCGGCAAGGAGGTCGAGGCCGAAGCGCAGATCCGCCTCGCCCACGGCGAGCCGCTCGTCTTCGGCAAGGCGAAGGACAAGGGCCTGCGCCTGCGCGTGGATGGCCTCGGGCTCGAGATCGTCCCGATCGGCGCGGACGGCCCCGATGCCGCGGGCGTGCTGCGCCACGACCAGACCGACCCGGTCCTGGCGCAGATGCTGGCCGCCCTCGAGCCACCGATGCCGGTCGCGGTCGGCATCCTCTACGACGACCCGGCCCCGAGCTACGAGATGCGGCGCGCGCAGCAAGCGCCGGCCGGGAGGCGCACCGACCTCGGCGCGCTCCTGCGGCAGGCACCCACCTGGGTGGTGCCGGGCTGACGGCGCGAGGGCCACGGCCCCGTCCATCGTCCGTTCTCCTCCGACGGCCGGCGGCTCAGCACAGCTTCCGCCGCCGCCCGTCCCTGACCTCGAACAGCTCGGCCTCGATGCCGAGCGCATCGAGCTGCTCCAGCCGGTCGAGCGCGTCCTCGCGGCTCATGCGGACCTCGTCGAGCCCGCGCCAGCACACGATCCAGATCGGCTTCATGGTTGCTCTCCACCTTCGTGCTCCATGCTGCCCTTCTGCATCGTGGCGAGGGCAGCGTGAAATGCCGGCCGGCTGCCATCTCCATAGAGGCGGCCTATGACGTCGGACTCCGCGCCGGCAGGCGGTGCCCGCCCGGAAGCCCGCCGCCCGTCGGCATTCCCGCCCCCTTCCCCCACACGACCGACCGCGCGTGAAGCGCCTACGACAGGGTGCCGTTTCCTGCCGCCGGCCTTGCGTCCGCCCGCCGAGTGTGGAACTACCTGCCGAGCCTCCGGGTCGACGCCGGCAAGAAACGCCAAGAAGATCGGCCGTGCCGGCGGCTCACAGGATGGAGCTTCGCCCATGCGTCCGGCCTTGAAGGCCGCTCTCGAGCGTCTTCGCGCGTTGCTGCTCGCCGCCGCCGCGGGCAGTGCCCCGCCGCTTCCGGGCCACGCCCAGGCACCCGCCGGAACCGAGACGGGAGCGAGCGCCGCCGAGCAGAAGGTCTGGGCCGAGGCGCGGAAGAAGCGGACGGTCGCGGGTTATGAGCGCTATCTCGAGCTGTTCCCCACCGGGCAATATGCCGAGGAGGCCTTCCGGCTCCTGGTCGAGCACTCGCTCAAGGGCCGGCCGGTGAAAGCGCTCGTCGACGTCGACCCGCCTGCGCGCCCCGGCGCCAAGGGGCGCCGCCACACGATCGAGACCGCAGCGCTCTCGCTCTACTGAGCGGCCAGGATGGCAGGGAGAACCGAGCCCATGCTCACGTCCTCGAGCGTCAAGGCGGCAGCGGCGGGCCTCGCCCTCGCCACGGCGCTCCTCGTCGCACCATCCGCCGGGTGGGCCGCCAAGGAGAGCTTCGCCTACGCCCCACCCGAGCGGGCACCCAAGGGCCAGCGCTCGCGCTTCGTGAACGAGGCGCCCGACGCCGTGCTCCAGACGATCTGGACCTCGCTCGAGGAGCAGGGCTTCAGGATCGAGAGCGTCGATCCGCAGCAGCGCCTCGTCGTCGCCCGCTACAGCGGCGATCCCAGGCCCTTCCTCGACTGCGGCGTCGTGACCCTGCTCGTCGACGGCCGCCCCGCCGAGCCGCCCAGGACCTATGGCGCCAACAAGGCCGAGGTGCGCACCGGCAAGTGGCCGAAAGGACGGCGCTATGGCCTGCTCCGCACGCTCCGCCTCGACGCGCGGCTCGTGGCGCGGGTCGAGCCCCGCGGCAAGGGAGCGAAAATCTACAGCGACGCCATCTACGTCGCGACCAAGTCCATTCACCGCCTGCGCAAGGGCGGCAAGCCGGACGAGCTGGTGAATCGCGAGACCATCAGCTTCACCTCGGCCGGGAGCGGCCGGTTCGCGAAGGGCACGATCTGCGTCGGCAACGGCCGGCTCGAAAGCGTCGTGTTCGAGCCGTTCAGGAAGAGCGACGCCGCACCCTGACCGGCCGCGGCCTCAGCCTGCCCGGTCGGCACGCACGGTGAGCGCCATCTCGCGCACGATCTCGGCCGCCTCCTCGGCGCCGTTGCGCTGCGGCAGGAGCGCCATGCGCCGCCGCATGGCCTCCCGCTCGCCCGGATCGAGCAGCCGGTCGAGCTTCGCCCCCAGCCGGTAGATGTCGTCCGTGCGGAGCGCGAGCGACCAGCCCATCCGCTCGGCGTGCTCGGCACGGGCGCGCTGGTCGTCCATCATCGGATGCTCGTTCGGGACGAACAGCGCGGGCGTGCCCGAGAGCAGGAGCTCGTGATAGGAGTTGTAGCCCACGGCGCTGACGACGAAATCGAACGCCCGGACATAGCGGCCGGCCGGAAACAGGCGAAGCCGGCGCACCCCGTTCCCGTCCGAAGGCGGCTCGAGGGCGATCGGCGATTCAAGGGCGGCGAGCGTCAGACCCGGAACCCTCGAGAGAAGCGCGATCGCGCGCTCCTGCAGACCCGCGAAGTCGTAATTGTTGCCGGCGCCGAGCTGGAGGAGGACGCACGTACCCGCTCCCGGCAGATCCAGCGCCCGCCGCGCCGCCTCGCGCGGCAGGAGCTCCGCCCCGTCGACCAGCCGGATCGGCGCCACGCGCCGGGTCCGGCCGCGCTGCTGCGTGGTCGGCCCCTCGTCCAGGATCTCGGCCAGATCCTCGGGCTCGATCACCGCATCGAACGCTCCTTCCCGCTCGAGCGCCGCCGCTCCGCTGCCCGGCCGCCAGAAGCCGCGGCGCACCCAGACCGCCCAGGCGCGCTCCGCCTTCTGAAGTGCCTGCACGAACCCCGCGTAAGGCGTGTTGCCGTCGAACAGGACGACCGAGGGATCGTAGAACCGGATCGCCTCGCCGAGCTCGGCCGCGAGGTGCTGGTTCCAGCGGTTGACGTCGGCGCCGAGATAGGCGTGGAACGGCAGGTACTGGACCGCGAACCCGGCTTCCTCGATCAGCCGTGCCCCTTGCGAAAGGGTGACGAAGACCGGCTCGATGCCGGGGCCGCAGCGCTTCGCGATCGCGAGCGCTCGCGTGACGTGGCCGAGCCCGATCCCGTTCGAGGTGAAGAACAGGACCGTCCGCGGCCGCCGGGGACGCGGCGGCCCGCCCGCCGTGGGCCTGCCGATCACGTCCGCGACCCGCTGCGCGTGTCGGGCGAGCGAGAAGCGCTCCGCCACGGCGGTCCGGGCGCGCTCGCCCGCGGCGCGCCAGGCCGCGGGATCGGCATGGAGTGCCCGCAGCACCGCCTGGACCTCGGCCGGCTCGGCATAGAGCGCCGCCGCCCCGAACAGCTCCCGGAACGAGGCCGGCAGGACCACCGGCAGACCCGCGGCCATCGCCTCGAGCACCGTCCGCCCGAACGCCTCGACCCAGCGCGGATGATGGAAGTAGACGTACGTGTCGAGGCTCGCGAGGAACGCTCGCGGCGGCACGCTGCCGAACGGCAGCAGCTCCCAATGAGCCGGCAGCGGCTCGAGGAAGGCTGCCACCGCGGCGTCGCCGCCCAGGATCCGCACCGCGACGGCGCCGGGTGCTGCCGAGTAGATCCGCAGCGCCTCCTCGCGGGTCGCCGGCCACTTCAGGAGATCGGGCCGGCTGTGGCGCCCGATCACCGGCACCGTCCGTGGTGCCGGCCCGCGCGCCACCCGCCACGCGTCCGGATCGAGCACGTTGTGCCAGTCCGCCGCCCACAGCGCCGGCCCGTCCGGCAGGGCTGCGAGCTGGCGCCGCACGGCCGGCCCCACCGGCGCCCACGGCACGCGCCGGCCGAACAGGGCGGCCGCGTTCCGGTCGATCCGCCGCCAGTCGTAGAACGGACTGCCTTCGGCATCGAACGGCGGGTGGTGGGCGACGAGCAGCGCGTGCTCCGCGGCGATCCCGAGCGGGACGCGCGGCAGATGGGTGAGCACCTGCGGGTGGTGGATCAGCACGAGCCCCGCACTCACCGGTGTTTCGGGATCGAGGAGCTCCGCCCGCCCGGCCGCGATCTGCGCCTTGATCTCGGGATGGATCGGATGCGGAAAGCGTAAGACCGGCGCCTTCAGCGCGACGAGGCCCGTGCGGTGGCCCGCGCGGGCCTGCGCCTCGATCTCGGCCGCGATCGCCGTCGAGGTCCCGCCGGGAAAGCGGAGATCGGCGAGGACGAGGATGTCGTGGCTGCGGCTCATGCGGGGCGTGGCTCCGGCCGGAACGCCCGCGCTGGCGGCCGGCTGCGCGCTCCGCTAATAGAGGCAGCCGCAGAGACGACAAGGTGGAAAATGGCGCGCCAGATCCGTTCCGGACGCGCACGGCCGCTGCCGATCCGCCCCGCCGCTCCCGGCATTCGGGACGAGCGGATCCTGACGGAACTCGCCGGCCTGCGCACGGCACTCGCCGGCCTCGAACAGAAGCTCGCGGCCCCGCCGCCCGAGACGCGCGCGCTCGGCCAGGCGCTGGATGGCCTGCGCCGCAGGCTCGAGGAGCTCGCGGCCGGCCGGCACCGGCAGGAGCGCCGGCTCGACGAGATCGCCCGCCACGCGACCGCGCGGTTCGGGCGCCGCCTCGCGCGCGGCCTGGTCCCGATCCGAACCCTGCTCGCCCGCCTCGGGCCGAAAGCGGCCGAGCCCGCCGCCCCGCCCGCCCCCTCGCTCCTGACCGGTGCCGGCCGCACGGTGCTGGCCCTCCTCCTCGGCCTGAGCGAGGAGGAGCAGGCCGCGCTCGCGGACCGGCTCGCGGCCGCCCCGCCTTTTCCCGGCCTCGTCCCCGTCTTCGTCACCGACCGGACCGCGTTCGCGCCCTTCCGCCGCCGGGGGGCCTTCTTCGAGCACCTGCCGCAGCCGAGAGATCCCGACGGCCGCGACTGGGAGCTCTACCGCATCCGCCGCTTCGGCATCCTGTGCCGGAAATGGCAGCCGCTGCGGGTGGTGGCCTTCGGCAGGGAGGCCCGGCAGTGGCTCGCCGCCATCGCCGACAGCCCGCATCTCGCCGAAGAGGCCCGCGCCCTGCTCCGCTCCGCTGCGACCGACGCCGGCGCGCGCCGCGCGCCGACCGGGAGGTGAGCCGCTTGACCGAGCCCCCGATCCACGCCCGCCGCCCGCCCGCCACCACCGTCGAGGAGGTGCACGCGGTCGTGAAGGGCTATCCTTACACCGACCTCGCCAACGGCCGCATCCTCTACGAGTTCATCCGCCGGCACGAGCTGCGCCGGGTGCTCGAGCTCGGCGTCTGCCACGGCGTCAGCGCCTGCTACGCCGCCGCGGCGGTGGCGAGCCTGGGTGGCGGCCGGGTGGTCGCGATCGACCGGCTCGAGGTCGCCGCCTACCGGCCGGGCATCCTCGACTTCAGCCGCGAGCTCGGCTTCGAGAGCATCATCGTCCCGTTCTTCGAGCGCGCGACCTACAACTGGCGTCTGCGCGATTTCCTGCGCCTTGAGCCGCGGCCCGTCTTCGACCTCGTCTTCCTCGACGGTGCCCACACCTGGGAGCCCGACAGCCTCGCCTTTCTCCTGAGCGAGAAGCTGCTCCGGCCCGGCGGCTGGTGGATCCTCGACGACCTCAACTGGTCGATCGGTACGAGCCCGACCGCGCGCCGCGTCGCTCCCGGCCAGATCACGCTGGCCGCGGACGAGATCGAGGCGCTCCAGGTGCGCGACGTGATCGACCTCGTCGTCCGCCCCCATCCCAACGTCGCGTCCTGGAGCGAGAACGGCAAATGGGGCTTCGCCCGCAAGAAGACCCTGGAGGAGATGGCGGCCGAGGACCGGCTGGGCGCTGCCTTGCGCGAGCGGGCCGCGGCCACGCTGCTCCATGCGCGCGAGAACTTTCCCGAGCCGATCGAGGTCCCGCCCGATCTGCGGCCCGAGGCCTGGCAGCGGACGATCCATCACGGGCTCGAGCGCAACCGGAACGCCCGCCTCGCCCGCTCGGGCCGAGGCTGATCCGCAGGTCGGCATCGGCGGCCGTGGTTTCCCTCCGGCTTTCCCCCTGCTAAGCTACCCGTCAAGACGTGCTGGAACGGCGCGCTGCCGCGGTTTCCCTCCGGCTTTCCCCCTGCTAAGCTCAGTGCCGGCAAGAAGAAGAGCGCCAACAAGCCGTGGTTTCCCTCCGGCTTTCCCCCTGCTAAGCTTGACGAGGTCGCTCCAATCGCCGGTCTTCAGCCGTGGTTTCCCTCCGGCTTTCCCCCTGCTAAGCTGTGGACGGCGTGCGCGCGGCTTATGCGCTGGCCGTGGTTTCCCTCCGGCTTTCCCCCTGCTAAGCTCGGAAGGACCCGCGCGCCCCGGCGCCGCCCGCCGTGGTTTCCCTCCGGCTTTCCCCCTGCTAAGCTCCCGAACGCGGTCACGATCCCCGGCGGGCGGCCGTGGTTTCCCTCCGGCTTTCCCCCTGCTAAGCTCAGATCTTGGATCTCGCGCTCCTCATGCCGGCCGTGGTTTCCCTCCGGCTTTCCCCCTGCTAAGCTCCAGCCTCCCCGTCCAAGCCAAAACGGCGAGCCGTGGTTTCCCTCCGGCTTTCCCCCTGCTAAGCTGGATCGCCCGCAAACTCGCCTGAGCCGTCAGCCGTGGTTTCCCTCCGGCTTTCCCCCTGCTAAGCTCGATTCTCCATAACCCCTTGCGAGAACGGCGAAAAACCGTCTCGCAAGGGGATCAGAGCAGCAGGAGCTGATCGCCGCCGGGCTTCTCGTGCGCCTGCTTCTCGCCCACCAGCGTCCTCATCCGCGCATATTGCCGCTCGGTCACGGCGAGCGTGCGCACGCTGCCCTGCTTCGGCAGATGCTTGCAGATCCGCGCCACGTGCTTCTCCACCCCGTCCTGGTCGCGACACACCCGGACATAGACCGAGAGCTGCAGCATGTTGAACCCGTCGCCGAGCAGCAGCTTGCGGAACTGGGCCGCCGCCTTGCGCTGCGCCTTGGTCTTCACCGGCAGGTCGAAGAAGCAGAACAGCCACATGTAGCGCGCCGCCTCCGCGGGCACGGACGGCTCACCCGGCCGGTGCCGGCACCGGCAGCAGCGCCGGCCGGCCTTCGGTGAGCGCGGCGAGCAGCCCGTCCACCACGCGGGCACCGGCGTGCACCATGGCGAGCGTCTCCTCGCCGAGGCGCACGCTCGCCGAGAGCACGGCCGCGAGCGCCCGCCGGTCCTCGACCGCGAGGCTCTCGCCGGCACCCTCGTCCCGCTCCTCGAGCCGCCGCACCACGGCGAGATCGACCAGCGGCCGGAACGGCTCGATCAGATCGTCGGCGAGATTGAACGCGTTCTCGACCGAATCGTGGTGAAGGCCGAGCGCCGGGTGGAACCCTTGCGCCGCGAGATCCCGTGCGATCGCCGCCCGCACCACGGCATAGCCGTAGTTGAGCATCGCATTGCGCACGTCGCCGTCCCGTCGCCGCCGGAAGTTCGCGAACAGCTTCGAGAAGAACTCCCGCGCTGCCCGGCCTTCGAGATTGTCGGGATCGCCGGGCTCGACGCGCCGCGCCATGGCGGCGAGGCCACGGCCGCCCGGCCGGCCGAGCAGATCGAGCACCGTCCCCTGGTTCGCGATCTTCGCCGCGATCAGCCGTTGCCACAGCCGCCGCTTGAGCGCGTCGCTGGCCGCCACCTGCCGGCGCAGCGTGCCCACCTGCCGGAAATGCCCCTGCAGCGGCAGCAGCGCCCCGTTCGGCAGATGCCGCGCATCGCAGGTCAGCACCAGCACGTTGGCATCGGCGAACGCCGCCAGCACCGCCGCCGACAGGCTCGCCTGCGGCGTGTCGAGGATCACCCAGCTCAGATCCTCGAACGCCAGCCGGATCGGGCCGTCCTCGGTCTCGGCGAGGCAGCACCGGTTGTCGAGCGACAGCCGCGTCGGGCGGCTTACGAGCACACCTCGCCATGCCATAGCCTCGGCTCCTGCACGATCTCGAACCGGTTCCCGAGCCGGTCGACGTGGAACTTGCGGAAAGAGCTGAGGGTCATCGTGGTGAAGCGCTCCTGCGAGCGCGAATCGTGGTCGTGGGCGAGGGAATAGCTGATGCGCCCGTTGGTGCGATCGGCCGAGCGGAAGTAGCCCGCGTGCCGCTCGACCAGCCGCCCGTCCCGGTCCCGGCGCTCGGCCTCGATGAACGAGCCCGGATGCAGGCTGAAGCGGAACGCATGGCCGGGACCGATCTCGTACCAGTCCTTCTCGGCGGCGCCCGCCTTGATCGCCCGGTTCGGCGGCTTCGGCCAGCGCGCCCTGTCGGCGATCTGCCAGGCATAGATCGGCACCAGGTAGAACTTGCCGTCCTTGGCGAACACGTCCACCCGCACCATCGAGGCGACGTCGACATGGGCCGCGGCCTCGCCCCGGCGCACCGTCATCCCGCCCTTGATCCGCTCGGGAAGTTGCACCGTCAGGTGCCGCACCGCCGGCCCCTCCCGCCCGTCGCGGGTCGGCATCCGCAGCGGATGCAGAGCGACGTACTTGTCCAGCTTGCCCGGCTTGAAGCCGCGCCGCTCCGCCTCGTCGAGCCAGACCTCGGCGGCCTGCCTGAGGGCGCGGGCGCGCTCCGGGTCCTTCAGCATGTCGAGATGCTTCCTCTCCAACTTCGCCACCGGGATTTTCTGGAAGCGGGTCACGCTGCCGTCGCCGTTGGCGGTGAAGGCGTAGAGCGTATCTCCATGTGCCGGGCCGCGGCCGCGCCGGGTCTCCGGCCGCGAGACGAACACCGCTTCCGCTGCGGCGAGGAACGCCCGGCGCAGGCGCTCCTTCTCGGCCGGGTCGGCCACGAGTTCCGGCACCAGCCGGGCACGCGCTTGGCACTCGAGCCGCTTGGCCTCGTTGGTGAGGCGCTGCACCACCCCGGAATCGGTCCAGGCGACCACGAGGGCGTCGAGCGCATGGTCGCGGTCGCCGAGGGTACCGCTCCGCTTGGCCTGGTCGAGCCCGAGCCCGCGCCGTACCAGCGCGGTCAATGCCCCCGGCTGGGTGAAGATCCGCCGCTCCTCGCCGGCGCGGGTGCGAAGATCCGGCCAGTGCTTCTCGAGCAGCAGGCGGAACACGCGCACGGCGTAGCGCGTGTCCTGCAGGTGCCGCGCCCGATAGGCGTTCTCCCGTTCCGCGAACGACTTGAGCAGCAGCTTGCGCCGCTTCTCGGGGTGCAACTGGCTCCCGAGCCGCCCGATCCGCATCTCGAACGCCTGCCACCATGCCGGGTCGCTCTCGCCGAACGCCTCCCAGGGCGTGCGGTCGCGCTTCTCCTGGTTGGCGCGCGCCGTCACCAGCACCTTGTTGCGGTAGCCGTCGTCGCCGCTGCGCGAGTAGGGCAGGATGTGGTCGACCTGCACCGCATTGTCGGTGGCGACGAGCTGCTCGGGCGAGATGTAGTCGTCGCTGTAGAGGCAGCGATGGTTCTGCTCCTGCCACAGCTCGTAGCGCAGCAGCTCCTCGTCGTCCGGCAGCCGGCCGAGCAGGTCGCGGAACTCGCCGCGGTGCCGCTCCCGCTCGGCCGCCCGCTCCTCGCCCGCGCGGTAGAGCTCCAGCCGGTCCTCCCGGCTCTTGCCGAGATCGCGCGCCATCTCGACGTGCACCCGGTCCGGCAGGCCGTATTTCCGGAACAGCACGCGCACCTGCTTCAGGCACTCGCCGATCACCTTGCGCACCACCGGGTTCGGCAGCCGGTCGAGATCGATGGCACCCAAGGCGGTGTGATCGTAGCCGGCGAGGCGGCAGGCTTCGCTGTAGTTCGCCCCCGCCCGCAGATGCGGCAGGAGCCGCCGGCAGGCGAGCGCGCTGATGTGGCCCGCACCTTTGAACTTCGGCCCCGCGAAGTCGTCGATCCGCGCCATCAGCGCCGTGACGTCGTCCTCGCCGAGTCCGGCCTTGCGCAGCACCGCCGCGACCTCCTCGTCGGTGCTCTGGAACACGATCGCCGCCATCGCGGCATCGAGCTTCTCCGGCTCGCTCTCCAGGAGAGCCGCGAACCGCTCCTCGCCCAGGGCGCCCATCAGCTTGACCGAGCCGGTGAAGTCCGCGAGCAGCTTGGCTTCCGGGTCCTTCGTCGCCGCGAGCCCGTCGAAGCGCACCTTCTCCGGCAGCCGGAGCGCCTTGCGGAGATGCTTGTATTTCAGCTCCTGTTTGGTCGCGAACAGGCCGTGCGCGACCGCACGCTCGTGCGAATTCAGCGGGCGGGCCGGAGCGCCGGGTGCGCTCAGGCGGAGATGGTTGATCGTCTGCAGGAAGCGGAACAGCTCGAACGAAGGCGCGCGCTTCGCCGCCCGGCGCTCCGCCGGCTCGAACCGGCACGGACCGACCGCGTCCAGGCTGGACCGCAGCGGCCGCTGCCCGAAAGCGATCGCCGTGTAACGCCGCTCCAGCGCCTCGGCCGCGTGCGGATTGCCTTCGACCCGCTGGGCCGCGAACAGGCGTCTCGCCTCCGCCTCGATGTCCTGCCGCAGCACGGTATGGCTGTAGTCGCCGGTGGTATTGCGCTTGCGCAGCGCGAAAGCGGGCGCCAGCGCCAGCGCTTCCCCCACGGTGCGATAGCCTGCCGCGACCTGCTGCAATTGGGCGATGCCCTGGAGCGCCTTGCCGGCATCGCTCTTGTTGTCCAGCCGCTCGCGCTTGCTCATCGACTTGAAGCCGCGATGCCGGGCCAGGTGGATCAGCACGCGCGCCCATTCCTCCGCCGAAAGCAGGCGGTCGAGCCCTTCCGCACGCAGCCGCCAGACCCGGTCGGCCGGTGTCTTCGGCGGCATCGGACCCGGCAGGGGCAGTCCCTCGGCCTGCAGCAGCCGGCGGATGGCGGCGAGCCGCTGCCGGCGGCGCCGCGTCACCCGCCGCTGTCCTCGTGCCGTCCGCCTGGCCTTGTTCTTCAGCTCCTTGGTCTTGGGCTCCTCGGGCACGTCGAAGCAGCGGGCACCACACGCCACGATGCTCGGGCCGGCTGCGACCTCGCCGGTAGCCGGGTCGATCGTCTCCGTGTCGAGGAGCGCCCAGCCGCAGGAGCCGATCCCGATGTCGAGGCCCAGTATCCTTGCCATCGTTGCATCACTCCCCGCACATCAACTCGGCATTGTCATGTTCTGCGTTTGTCGCCATACTGGGGTTGCTTAGCAAGGGGAAAGCCGTGGCGATTCCACGGTAAGGGACGCCATGTCCCGTGGGGTGCCGCGGGAGGAATCGCTCTCCCGTGGCCTTGACCCGTCCGTCGGCGCGTGCGCCGACGGACGGGGATCCCTTCGAAGTTTTGTGATTGAATTCCTATATCGCCGGTGCTATGCTGGCGGCATGTCGACCGAGCGTGACATGCCCTTTCCCACCCCGCGCCAGCGCCTGGTCGCGGCGCGCCAGTTGGCGCTCGGCGACGATCTGGAATCTGCGGCCGCCGAGGCCGGGATCGAGCTCGAGGCGCTCGAGCGGCTCCTGGAGGACGTCGGCTTCGCCCGGCTGCGGGTGGCGCAGGCGCGGCTCCTGCATCTCTCCGAGGAGGCGTGGAACGAGCGGCTCCAGGGAATGCTGCGCTTCGGCATCGAGAGTGCCCTTGCCGACGGCAAGGTCAGCACGGTCAACCTGCTCCTGCGCGAGCGGGCGGCACTCCGCGCTGGTGGCCCGCCGGCGAGCCCGCGCGCCCGCGCCGCCATGGCCGAGACCGTGGCGGCGCTGGACGACGAGAAGGAGCCGGAGGAGGACGAGGAGGAGGACGCGGCCGAGGACGCGGCGGCCGCGGACGCGGCGGTCCTGCCGCCGGTCGAGGCCGACCCCGCGCGCGAGGCGGCCCGGCTCGCCATCCTCGCCTCGCTCG
>NZ_JBBLZC010000066.1:0-1300 GCF_037908215.1 Benzoatithermus flavus
GCCGCGGTCTGCGCCTCGTGGGCCTGGTCAGCTTCGCACGCCGTCCCCCTGGCATGACGGCTCGGCGCTTCAGGCCGCCTTGCGCTGCGCCTGTCGTTCCAGGGCCGCGAGCCGACGGCGCTGGTGGCGGTTGAGCGGGCGCACCGGCGCGGGTCCGCTCGTGCCGTTCCGCAGCGGTGCCAGGCGGCGAAGGTCCGGGCTCGCCGGAGCGGCGGGTTCGTTCGTGCCGCTTGCCGCCGCCGGCGCCGGAGCAGCAGGGCTCGCCGCGCCGGGTCCGTTCGTGCTCGCCGGCGGCGGTGCCGCCGGCGGCAGCTGCCGGCGCAAGGCATGGAAAGCCGCCAACGCCCGCTCCCGCTCGCGCTCGATCCGGCCGCGGTAGCGCAGCAGCGTGCTCATCGCCCGAAACGCCGCCTGGCGCGCCGCCTGCGCTTCTGCCTGGTCCTGGATCTCCTTGGCGGCGAACAGCTCGCCCAGGATCTCGGCCTCGAGCCGGTCGGCGCGGCTCTGGCGCCACATGGCCTGGATCGCCCGCTCCGCCGCGTGCCGCTCGGCGGCATCGCGGGGGTGGAGCGCGGCGAGGAGGTCGTCGCGGAAGGCCTGGTACTCGGCGGCGTCCTCGTCGGGCAAAAGGTAGAAGCGGGTGGCGCCCAGGCCGTGGCGGGTGGCGTTCGGGGCCGCGCGTGCCTTGCCCTCGGCGGGGCGGTGCGAGCGGGCGCCGTTGGTGCGTGCGGCTGCGGCTTGCGCGGGCGCGCGGGGGGAGGGCAGGGTGGTCATGCGCGGACCTCGGGACCAAGTTCCGGGATGCCAGTATTTTATCCTAGAAAAGCACCGCGCTCAACCCGAGATATTCATGGCGGCAGTGGAAGCTCGATCCGGCAGCTCACGCCCTCTCGCCCGAACGCGAGCCGCGCCGTGCCGCCGAGGCCGTGCTGCGCGCTCTGCTCGATGAGCGTGCAGCCGAAGCCCCGGCGTCGGGGCGGCTCGACCGGGGGGCCGCCGCGTTCCGTCCAGGTGAGGACGAGACGACCTTCCGGCGCCTCGATGCTGGACCAGGCGAGGTCGACCGTGCCGCCGTCGCGGGACAGAGCGCCGTACTTTGCGGCATTGGTGGCGAGCTCGTGCAGCATCAGGCTCAGCGTGCGCGCGATCCGCGCCGGCAGAAGCCGGCGCGGTCCTTCGAGGTGCAGATTGCCGGCGTCGCGGTACGGCGCCAGGGTCGCCTCGACCACCGCCCGGAGATCGACCGCCTGCTGATCGCTCGCCCCGAGCAGGGTCGAGAGGCGTACCAGCGTGTCGAGCC
>NZ_JBBLZC010000011.1:0-163966 GCF_037908215.1 Benzoatithermus flavus
TCGCCGGTCGCCGGGTCGAACACCGGCGCGGTGCGGCCGCTGCGGCCCGCCACCAGCTTGCCGCCGATGAAGTGCTGGATCTCTCTCGGCATGGCGCCTGTCCTCCGTTGATCCCTGCTGCCGGCCGCGGCCTGCCGCGACCCGCTCCTCAGCCCATGGCCTGCGCCGCGCGGGCTTCGAGATAGCCCTCGCGCGCCTTGCGCACTTCTGCGCGCGGCGAGGTCTCGGGCACGGCCACGTCCCACCAGGCACCACCCGCCTCGGTCGTCGCCAGGGGATCGGTGTCGATCACGACGACATAGGTGCCTTTGGCCGCCCTGGCGCGCTCCAGTGCCAGCTCGAGCTCGCCGATGCCCGTCACCTTCTCGGCCTCGGCCCCCATCGCCCGGGCATGGGCCGCGAAGTCGATCCAGGCATCGCTCGCCTTGTGGTCGACGTGCTCGATCAGGTTGTTGAACGGCGCCCCGCCGCAGGCTTGCTGCAGCCGGTTGATGCAGCCGAAGCCCCGGTTGTCGAGCACGGTAACGATCAGCTTCTTGCCGAGCAGCACCGAGGTCTGCAGCTCCGCGTTCAACATCATGTAGGAGCCGTCGCCCACCATGACGTACACCTCGCGCTCGGGCAGCGCCATCTTCACGCCGAGCCCGCCCGCGATCTCGTAGCCCATGCAGGAGAAGCCGTATTCCAGATGGTAGCCGTTCGGCCGCTGGGGCCGCCAGAGCTTGTGCAGCTCGCCCGGCAGCCCGCCCGCGGCGCAGACCACGACGCCATCGGCGCCCGCCGCCCGGTTCACGGCCCCCACGACCTGCGCATCGGTCGGCAGGTCCGCATTGCCGGGTGCCGTCACCTCGTCCACCGCTGCGTTCCATTCGGCGACGAGCGCCTTCACCCGCTCCTGCCATGCCCTGCTGGTGGCATGGCCGTCCAGGGCCGCGGTCAGATCCTCGAGCGTGCGTTTCGCGTCGCCCACGAGCGGCACCGCGTTGTGCTTGCCGGCATCGTAAGGCTGGACGTTGAGCTGGATCAGCGTGGCCGAGCCCGGCAGCAGCGCCCGCGAGCCGGTGGTGAAGTCCTGAAGGCGCGTGCCCACGGCCAGGATCACGTCGGCCTCCCGCGCCAGCGCGTTGGCGGCCGAGGTGCCGGTGACGCCGATGGCACCCACGGCCATGGGATGGGTCCAGGGCATCGCGCTCTTGCCGGCCTGGGTCTCGGCCACTGGGATGCCGTGCTCGGCCGCGAAGGCCTGGAGCGTCTCTGCGGCCTCGGCGTAGAGCACGCCGCCGCCCGCCACGATCAGGGGTCGCTCGGCCTCGCGCAGGATGCGTACCGCGCGCTCCAGCTCCGGGGCGTCCGCACCGGGCCGGCGGGGAACGTGGACCCGGACACGGAAGAACGCTTCCGGATAGTCGCAAGCTTCGGCCTGGACGTCCTGGCACAAGGCGAGGGTGACGGGTCCGCACTCGACCGGGTCGGTCAGGACCTGGACCGCGCGCGGCAGCGAGGTCAGGAGCTGCTCGGGCCGGGTGATCCGGTCCCACCAACGCGAGACCGGCTTGAAACAGTCGGTGACGCTCAGGGTGGCGTCGTTGAAATCCTCGATCTGCTGCAGCACCGGGTCGGGGCGGCGGTTCGCGAACACGTCGCCCGGCAGCAGCAGGACCGGCAGGCGGTTGACGTGCGCGACACCGGCCGCGGTCAACATGTTCATGGCGCCCGGCCCGATCGAGGTGGTGCAGGCCATCATCTGCCGACGGTTCTTCGCCTTGGCGAACGCGACCGCGGCGAGCGCCATGCCCTGCTCGTTGTGGGCGCGATAGGTGGGCAGGGTCTGCCTCGCCTGGTAGAGCGCCTCGCCCATCCCGGCGACGTTGCCGTGGCCGAAGATCGCCCAGCAGCCGGCGAACAGCGGCGCCTCGCGTCCGTCGATCATCGTGCGCTGCGCCGCGAGGAAGCGCACCAGAGCCTGCGCCGTCGTGAGCCGCACCGTCCTCTCCATGCCCGTTCTCCCCAATCCCGTTCCTTGCCGATCCCGGCGGGCGGCTTTCGCCTCTCCTGCGTGCTCCGATCGGGCGCGCCCATAGAACAAAATTTTCATTCGGAATGCAAGGTTGAATGGAACATTTTTTTCACTTTTTTGCACGGCGCCACGCTGCCGGCACGGGTGCGGTCCCGTCCGGCTTCAGCCGGCAGCGTCCGCGGGCTCCGGCGCTTCGGTTTCCGCCCGGCGCGCTTCGACCCGCGCGCGCCGCGCCGGCCGAGAGGACCGCCGGCCCTTGCCGTCCTCGCCGAGCTTCTGGCCGAGCTGCACCACGAGAGCCAGAGCCAGGCACATCGTGGTCGAGAGCGAGCGGAAGCCCTGGAGCTCCGCGTCCTGCAGCTCGAACGCCACCTCGGCCAGCGGCAGGAGCGGGCTCAGCGG
Organism: Benzoatithermus flavus; assembly: GCF_037908215.1. Lineage (NCBI taxonomy): Bacteria > Pseudomonadati > Pseudomonadota > Alphaproteobacteria > Geminicoccales > Geminicoccaceae > Benzoatithermus > Benzoatithermus flavus. The sequence continues at coordinate 2,420 of NZ_JBBLZC010000011.1, forward strand.
CCCGTCGGTCAGCACCACGATCGGCACGCCGCGCTCGCCCGCCCGGTGCGCCACGGCCAAGGTCTCCGGAGCGTAAGGCGCGAACGAGATCACGACGAGCACGTCGCGCTCGCCGATGAAGTTGGCCTGCTGCAGCGTCGTGCCGCCGATCCCGTCCAGAAGGTGGGTGCGCGGACCGAGCTGGCCGAAGGCATAGCTCAGGTAGGATGCCACCGCGAAGGCACGCCTTTGGCCCACGACGTGGATCACCTCGGCGCGCGCGAGCAGCGCGGCCGCCCGCTCGAGCTGCTCGGGCCGGGTGCTGTGACGGAGCTGATCGAGCGAGCGTATGCCGGCCTCGACCAGCCGGTCGAGGAGCGAGGCCGGCGAGGCCGCGGCATCGGACTGCCGCAAGGCGCGGATGCGCGCGGCATAGTCGCTGGAGCGTTCGACGAGCTGCCGGCGGAACACGCGCTGCATGGCGCTGAACCCGTCGAAGCCGAAGGCGTTCGCGAACCGGATCAGGCTCGACGGCGGGACCTTGGCCCGCTCGGCGATGACGGCGATGGTCTCGAGCGCCATGTCGTCGGGATGGGTGAGCGCAAACTCGGCCACCTGGCGCAGGCGCGGACTGAGGCTCGGGCATCTGGCGGCGATCTCGGCCTTCAGCAGGTCGTAGCTCGTGGTCACCGTCCATCGTCCTCCGCGGGAAGCTCGGCCGGAGCGGATCGTCGCGATCGCCCGACCAGGGATGTCGGCGGACATTTTCCACGAATTCCGCTGCGATGAAACGAAAATTCGATCCGCAAGGCGGACACGTGGCTTCAGGAGCCGTCCTCGAGGCGCAGGCCGTATTTGTCGACCCGATAGCGCATGGCATCGCGCGACATGCCGAGCAGGCGCCCGGCCTGGGTCATGTTCCAGCCGGTCCGGGTCAGGGCCTGGAGCGTCAGGCTGCGCTCGAGCTCCTCGAGGTCGACTCCCTGCTCCGGCAGCACGAACCCTTCGGCCGGCAGGACCTGCGCGGCGCCGTCGCGCGCGAACGGCAGGACGGCGGCCTCGATCTCGTCGCCGTGGTGGAACACGACGATCTGCTCGAGCAGGTTCCTGAGTTCGCGCACGTTGCCGGGCCAGCCGTAGCGCAGAAGGGCCTGCCGCGCCTGCGCGCCCAGGCCCGGCGGCTGGCGGCCGTAGCGCCGGGCGTGCTGGCGCAGGAAGTGCTCCGCGAGCAGCACGATGTCCTCGCCGCGCTCGCGCAAGGGAGGCGCTTCCAGCGTCACCACCGAGAGGCGGTAGTAGAGATCGGGCCGGAACCGGCCTTCCGCTGCGAGCTCCTTCAGGGGCCGGTTGGTCGCCGCGACCACCCGGACATCGGCCGCGATCTCGCGGCTCGCCCCCAGCCGTCGCACCCGGCCGGTCTCGATCACGCGCAGGAGCTTCGCCTGCAGCGAAGGGTCGAGCTCACCGATCTCGTCCAGGAAGATGGTGCCGCCACCCGCCGCCTCGAACAGGCCGATCCGCTTCTCCTTGGCGTCGGTGAACGCACCGCGCTCGTGGCCGAACAGCTCGCCCTCGATCAGGTGCGCTGGCAGCGTGGCGCAGTTGAGCTCGATGAACGGGGCTTGCCGGCGCGGCCCGGCGACGTGGATCGCGCGGGCGATCAGCTCCTTGCCGGTGCCGGTCTCGCCGCTGATCAGCACGGGCGGCGGCACGCCCTGGATCGACGCCTCCGCCGCGACGAGCTGCCGGATGCGTGTCTTGAGCGCCAGGATCGCCGGACTCTCGCCGACGATCCGGTCGATTCCGGCCCGGCTCTCGTCGCGGCGGCGGAAATAGGAGAGAGCCGTCGTCGTGCGCTCCTCCTCGAGCGCCCGGTCGATCACGCGCTTCAGCTCGCTCAGGACCACGGGTTTCGCGAGATACTCGTAAGCGCCGGCCTTGATCGCCTCGACCGCGGTCTGCACGCTGCCGTGCGCCGTCAGCATGACGACCTTGATGCCGGACTCGCGCGCCCGCAGGTGGCGGAGCACGGCGAGCCCGTTCATGCCGGGAAGCTGGAGATCGAGGATCACGAAGTCGGGGCGGAAGCTCTCGGCCAGCTTCAGGCCGCTCTCGCCGTCGCCGCAGCAGCGTGCCTCGAATCCGTCCTCCTCGAGATAGTCCTTGATGTTGCGCGCCAGCGAGGTCTCGTCCTCGATGATCAGGATGCCGTGCGCCATGGGACCGCCCGCTATCTCGCAACCGGTAGGAGCAATATCGCCGATGTGCCGGCCGCGGGCACGCTTTCCAGGGTGATGCGTCCTCCGTGGCGCTCCACGATGCGTCGTGCCAGCGCCAGGCCCAGGCCCAGGCCCGAGGGCTTGGAGGTGACGAACGGGGTGAAGGCGCGCGCGAGCTGCTCCCCGCTCATGCCGCAGCCCGTGTCGGCGATCACGAGCTCGACGGCGCTCCGGCCGACGGGCCGCAGCGCGATCGTGATGCTGCCGCCTTCCGGCATGGCGTGGATCGCGTTGGTGACGAGGCCGTTCAGCACCTGCTCGAGCGCACCGGGCGGGATCGCGACCGCGGGCACGGTCGCGGCCGGGCTCTCGTGCCAGGCGATTCCGTGCCGCTCGAGTTCGGTCGCGTTGTTGGCGCGCACGCTCGCGAGCACCTGCCGCAGATCGGCGCCTTTGTTCCCGGTCTCGGGCGGGTCGGCGCTCAGATATTGCCGCACCCACTGCGCCAGCCGGTCGGACTGGGCCATGATGTCGTCGAGAAGGGCCTGGACCCGCTCGGGCGAGCGCAGCCGGGCCGCGAGCTCGGCGGAAGAGCGGATCGAGGCCAGGGGATTGCGGAGCGAGTGCGCCACCGCGGCCGCCATCTCGCCGGCGGTGACGAGCCGCTGGCCTTCGGCGATCGCCTTCGCCTGCGCGCGCATGACGCGATCCGCCCGCCGGACCAGCCAGATCAGCGCCGTGACGATCAGGAAGGCGCCGAGCGCCGCGTTGGTGAAGATGAGGCGCTGGCCGGAGCGGATCGCCTCGAACAGGGCGTGCGGGCTGCGGTAGATCTCGACCACGCCCACGACCTCGCCTCTGCTCTTTCCACCGCGGAAGATCGGGATGTAGTTCTCGACGTAAGGACGCCCTGGCTCGACGAAGTCGACGTGCTCGTCCTTCGCGTCCTCCTCGCCGGCGATGCCGAAGGCGAAGATCGGCTCGCCGCGCGCAGCCTCCTCGAGCTCCTCGTTGCGGGCGAAGCGCCGCCCGATCAGGCTGGGCGCGGTCGACCAGACGACGGTGTGATCGAGGCGGTAGATGTTCGCACGCAGCACGTCGGGCATCTGGCCGACATGGACGAAGAAACGCGCGAGCTCGTCCGCCGGCTCGCCCGCTCTGGCCGCGGCGAAGTAGCGGTCGGCGTCCTCGATGCCGAAGACGTGGTTGATGAACTCGGTCGTGACCTTGACGTCGAGCGCCAACATCCGCTCGCTCATGAAGCGCTGCAGGAGCCAGGCCGAGGTGAAGCTGACTGCCGCGACCGAGATCAGGCTCAGGATCAGGAACCAGGCGACGAGGCTGATCCTGCCCACGGCCGGCCGCGGCGGCACGAGCGATCCTTTCGTACCGGGGGTGCATGCAGCACCCGCGGCAGTGGCCCTCGCCCATGGAGCCCGAGCAAACCTGATCATGTCCCGGCACGTTTCGGCGGGATCACTGCCCCCGCGACAGGCCGACCTCGCGTGCGACCGGCAGCCGGAGTATGACGACCGTGCCGCGGCTTGTCCCGCTTGCGAGGGCGATGTCTGCATTCCGGTGCTCCAGGATGCGTTCGATCGCGGCCAGGCCCGGACCCGGCGGCCCGGCCGCCGGTGCGGCGGAGGCCCGGGCGAGTCGCTCCTCGCTCGGGCCGTGGCCCATGGCAGCGATCTCGAGCTCGACGATGTCGTCCCCGGCCGGGCGGGCGCCGATCCTGATCGTCCCGCCCCACGGCATGGCGTGAATCGCGTCGGCGACGAGACCGTTCAGCACCTGTTCCAGGGTTTCCGGGTCGAGCCGGACCGCAGGCCACGCCGTTTCCCTCTCCTCCCAACGGATCCTGCGGCGCGAAAGCTCGGCCGCGCGGGCTGCACGGACGGCGGCGAGCGCCGTCCCGAGCGATGCGCCCGCGGGCGCACCCTCGGCCCGGACCTCGAGCAGGTAGCGCCGTATCCATGCCTCGATCTGGTCGGAACGGGCCATGATCTCGTCGAGCAGGGCCGAAACCCGCTCGGGCGAGGGCGCGCGCACGGCCTGTTCGGCGCAAGAGCGGATCGCGGCGAGCGGATCCCGCAGCCCATGGCCGGCGGCGGTGGTGAGCGCGGCGGCCGTGGCGAGGCACTCGTCCAGCGTCGTCGCCGCCTGCCGCCGGATCTCGGCATCGACACGGCGCGTCGCCCCGCACAGGCCGCCCAGGATCAGCAGCGTGCCGAGGCCCGTGCCTGCGGCGATCCAGCGTCCGCTGCCGGCGAGCAGGGCGAGCGCGTGGTCGGGGGTGCGGTGGAGCTCGAGCACGCCCACGACCGCGTGGTCCGCTCCGCCGCTCCGGAACAGCGGCACGTAGCTCGCGACGAGGCCCTGCGCGGCCGGGTCCAACGCGAAGGCGGGCCGCCCGGCCGCCGCCTCGGCCACGAGCTCCTTCCCGTCCTCGGCCTGCGCGACGCCGTGCCCGCCGAACGAGCGCACGATGCTGCCGTCGGGTGCCCGCAGCACGGCACGAGCGACGTCGGGCAGGCCGGCGACGGCCGCGAGCAGGCGCTCGGCCCTCGCCGGATCAGCCGTCCCGGCGGCGAAGGCATCGTTCACGAGCTCCATGGTCCGCTCGGTGTCGAGCGTCAGCAGATGGACGACGAGGTGGCGGTGCAGCAGATAGGCCGAGATGCCGCTGAAGCCGGCGAACGACAGGACGCCCGCGAGGGGCCAGGCGAGCAGACCCGCCCGCCGCCACGGACGGATGGAGACCGAGGCCGCGGCGGACCCGGCGCGGGCGGCCATATGGTCCTTGACCCTCGAGAGCGAAGCGAAGCTCATGACGGGCGCTCCGGTCGGGCGTGGCACGCCGGCAGCCCGACCGCGAGGACCTTCGGGTTCGGCGCCGTGCACCCCTGCCCCGGTCGTTGCACGAGCCGTGCCAGAGCGCCGATGCGGCGGCGGCAGCCCATGCAGGCCCAGGCTTTTCGCGGTTCCCGGCCCGGGTCTCGGGCCCCGTCCACGCCGATCCCCCACGCACATCGTGCGATCATCCGCACCGGGCCGCGGATTTTCCCTGCCCCGACGACCCGGTATCGGACATTCGCCCATATCGGACAGTGGCATCGGGCCGCAAGATCGGAGAGGCGGATGAACCGATTCGCCGTCATGGTGAAGACATCCGATCGTTCTTGCGGATCATGCCGGCTCGATCATTGGGGACATCGTCGTCTCTGCTGGCCTTTCGGCGCGAACATTGTCGAAGATGTCCTCACGGAATCGGGCGCTCACTGCTCTTCCTCCGTTTCTGTCCTGCGGGAACGGCTCCTTCGGGGATCGGCGGGCGATGCCGGAGCGCGGTCCATGCGGACGGCGCCGCTTCGGATCGCCGGGTGCGAGACGGTGCCGCGAGGGCGGATCGGCAGGGGATGAGCCCGCGGCCTCAGCCGCAGCGGCGGTGCAGCCTGCCGGTGAGCGTTGCGGTCTTGAACAGCACGGTCGCGCCGGCACCGGCGGCCTCGGCGCACAGCGCCGTCATCCGGGCGGTGGCGTTGGTGTAGGCGACGAGCCAGACCGGCTTGCCCGCAGCCCGGAACGTGCGCGCGGCCGCGACACAGCCCGGCATGGCGGCGAGGCAGTCCGCCGCCACGGCGAAGTCGAGCACGCCCGCGAGACCCTGGATCGATGCCGGCTCCCCGAACGCCCCGACCGCGAGGCCGCGCGCGCGGGCGGCGGCGGCGAGCGCCCCGACGAAGCCGGGCAGAGCCGGTGCCGCCGGCCCGCTCTCGAACCCGGCGAGGAGCACGCCCGCGAAGCCGCGCTCGCGGCAGAGGTCGAGCCGGCGCTCAAGGAGCGGCAGCACGGCCGGGTCTCCGACCTCGAGCCGGCGCGTGCCGGGCCGGCCGGGGACGTTGCGGCCGAGAACGCCTTGCGGAAAGGCGAAGGCATCCGGCCGCCAGCTCTCCCATACCCCCGCCGCGAGATGACAGACCGTGGCGATCCCCTTGACCGAGAGCCGGCGCACCTGGTCGGGGGAGGTCGCGAACGGATCGAGCGCCAGCACGTCGACGGGGCGGGCAAGATCGAGCGGCGGCAGAATCTGCAGATCGAGCCGCTGCCCTTGCGCCGGCCGCCAGGGCCCGTCGGCCGATGCGGTCGACGCCGCCAGCACGGCCGCCAGCATGGCCGCGAGGCCGTGCCGGCGAGCGATGACGCGGCCATGCCGGCGCCGCCGGCGCAGCGCGGCTGCGGAGCGGGTCGGCGATGGGGCGGCACGCGGGAACATGGGCACAGGCTCGTCCGCGGCCGGCCGGCAGGCGGCTCTCGGGTCGCGAGGGCGATCCGATGTCACGGCGCGACGGTCGCGACCTGAGCGTCGGTGTCGCCCCCCCATTTGACGGTGATCGTCTGCGGACATCTGCCGAGGGTGAGCTTGTTGCTGCGGGCCGTGTACTCGGCGTAGAACCCGGCGATCGTCGCCGGTGCCGGTGCCACGATCACGGGGGTCGCCCGGAGGATGGGCGAGGTCGCCCCCTGCAGATAGATCTCGACGTTCGGCACCGGGCTCGTCAGCGTTCTGCCCGAGGCGGGATGCACGGCGCCACGGACCTCGAGCTCGTCCTTGCCGTTGCCGTTCCTGCGGCACTGCGCGCGCAGGATGCTGACTTCGGCCTTCAGGTTCAGCGGCCGGCCCGCGTCGGCCTCGAGCGTGTGCCAGTAGAGCCTGCCATCGGTGCCGAGATAGCCTTCGATCGAGACCAGCGTGCCCTCGTCGATCGTGCTCGGGTTGATGTCGAAGCCGAAGATGTTCCGGGGCTGGCTGGACGGGATCGGAAAGTCGGACGTTCCGGCGGCGGGCTTCTGGGGCAGCTGGACCACTGGCAGGCCGTTGACCTCCAGCGGGTCCTTCTGCGTCACCTCTCCGACGATGACGTTCTCGTTGACATCGGAGAACACGTTGGTGGCGTAGACGTCGCGGCCGTTGCTGCCGCCGGTCACGATGGCGGTGCCGTGCAGGAAGCCGGAGGGCCGCCCGGGCAGCGACTTGGTCATGTCGGCGAGGGGGACGCCCAGTCGGGTGGGTGTATCGAAGGTGCCGCTGTCGACGCGGATCCTGATCCCCATCACATGGATCGCCTTGCCGTCCTCGGCTATGCCGTCGATCGGCCCCTCGATGACGAGATCCGGGGGAGGCACCTGCGCGCGGGCCGGCGAGGCCGCCGCGGCGAGCGCAGCCAGGACGGTGGCGCAGGCCGAAGCGCCGAGAGCCGGATGACGAGGCATGATCTTCCTCCTGAAGTAGGGAATAGTTCCTTGGGGCGGGCTAGCGGATGACCTTGAGGCCGACGAACGCTGCCCGCTGCGGGCCGGGCTGGACGGTCAGCAGCACGTCGACGTGGTAGAACGCATCGGTCGCGGGCGACGCGCAGGGGATCGTGGCCCTGGCGGGGGCCATCGCACCGCTGCTCGCCGAGCTCCAGCTACAGACCACCGTCTCGGCGAAGCCGTCGGCCGCGGCGGGTGCGAGCGCCGTGCGGACGAGCGAGACGCCGACACGGGCGTCCGCGCCCGGTCCGTCGCCGTCGAGATAGTGGACCTCGAGGCCCGCGAGGCGGTCGTCGCCGGACGCGCCGCCGCGATCGAGCGCCAGCGGGCAGCGCAGGGCCACGGACGACACGCCGCCGGGCCGGCCCTGCAGGGCGATCGCCCCGCCGAGCGTGGTGCGGCCGCCGTCGGCCGGATCGGCCGCGATCTCGATGCAGGCGGCGGCGGGGATGGCGACGATGTGGCCGCCGTCGTCGCTGCCGCCCCTGGCGTGGGCGAGCGCGGGGGCGAGGGCGGCGAGCGTCAGGGCGAGGCCTGCGATGGCCTTGGAACGGCTCATGACGGATCCTTCCCTGGAAGGGGGGCGAAAGCGGAGGCCTGGTCGCGCTCCGGAGCGTCCGTCCGGCGCACTTCCCCGCCCGGCCGGGCGGGGGAGCGCGCCGACATGGAGGGGTGAAGAACCGGCTCGCTCCGCGTCGGGAAGCCGGCGGAGAAAGGTCAGGGCACGCTGATCGGGTCGAACCGGTACCAGAAGCCCTGCAGGTTGCCGCTGCCGCCGGTCCGGTCCACGCCCACGTAGATGTTGCCGGTGAGCGACGGGGAGATCGGGACGCCGTTGCCGTCGACGGTCGCCGGCGTGCCCTTGGTGGCGGCGAGGCCGGAGGCATTGATGATCGGATGGCTGGCGTCGCCGGTCAGGGTCGCCACCTCGCCGGTCTCGAGATCCTTGACCACCACGTAGGTCGTCTCGCCCGCGTAGAGATGTGGCGCGACATAGGCCAGCGCCTGCGGGGCGAACACGTCCGGCATCTCGAACGGGTCCGCCACGCACGGGTTCGCGGGCGTGCAGCTGCCGACACCCGTGATCACGGTGACGCCGGCCGCTTCGGCGAGGTACAGGTTGCCTGCCGCATCCAGAGCCAGCCCGAGGACGCGGCCACCGTCGGAGCTCTGCCCGATGACCCGCGCCCTGGCGGCGTACGTGTCGTTCGATGCCGTGTAGGTGATCCTGTAGATGTTGCCGTTGCGGTTGGCCGAGACGTAGAGATTGCCGTTCCTGTCCACCACCACCGCATCGGGGCGGACATCGCCGAGCCTGCCGGTCTTGCCGCCGCCGTCGGCCACGGTGAGCGTCGGGTTGATGCTGCGCCCGCCCGAGGTCGTGGTGCCGGAAGCGCTGAAGGTCAGGCGCCTTATGCCGATCGACTTCGAGGACAGGTCGGGGACGAACACCTGACGGGTGTCGGCCTTGTAGGCCGGCTGACCGGGGGCGCCGATGGTGAGGCAGCCGGTCAGGGTCGTGCTCGCCACGCGGCAGAAGCCCTGCAGGTGGTCCGAGACCCAGAGCTGGGTGGTCGAGCCGGCGGGAGCGTTGCTGGCCGGCGGCACGATGACCATCCCACCCGGCGCGGTCGCGAGGTTGACGACGGTATCGGTGCCGGCACGGGCCGCGCCGGCGGCGATCGTCGCCGCGAGAGCGAGGCCGAGGGCCGAGGAGTTCAGAAGGATGCGATGCATGGCGAAGCTCTCCGGAAGATGAGGTGAATGTCGGATGGCCGGACGACGAGGCGGCCCTGCCGGCTGCGCCTCCGCCCGGGGAGGCGGCGTTCAGGCCCTACGCATCTCGCTCGCCTCCCGCTCACGCTCGGATCGTCCACGTGACCATCATCGCGTGGTCCTCGTGGACGACGTTGTGGCAGTGCATGACGTAGCGGCCGTGATCGTCGCGCGTGTGCGGCACGGCGCCGGTGGAGCGGAAATCGGTCTGCGGGAAGTCGCGAAAGCGCAGGAGCACGTCGAGCCGGCTCTGGCGCAGGCGGTAGATATCGTAGCGGTGCCGGCTGGCCGCAGGAATCGACACGCCGTTGCGGGCGATGATCTGGCCTTCCTCGAAGTGGATGTGCATCGGGTGGTCCCAGCCGCCCGAGCTGCTGTCGAGCGTCCAGATCTCGGCCGAGTCGCGCGCGACCACGTGCGGCGGATCGATGTGGGAAGCGGCGTTGGCGTGGTCGAGGTCCGGATCCCAGAACCTGCCATTGATCGCCCACATCCCGTTCTTGCGCTCGAACTTGAACAGGCGACGCCTGACCTTGCTCAGGTCGGGCAGAGGCGGCAGCGGGCGGAAATAGTTCGGCAGCGAGAAGCGCGGATAGTTCCTGCCCTTGCTCTTGACGACGAGCTTCAGGATCTGGTTCGCCGGGTCATCGGGATTGAGCCTCTTGCCGACGTCCTCGCCGCGGCCGTCGTCGCGCATCTTGAGCGTGTTGCTCATGATGATCTCGGTTCTGTCGGCCATGCCGCTGAAGTCGACGATGATGTCGGAGCGCTCGGCGACCCAGAGATCGATCTCCTGAAGATTCCGGCGCGGCACGTAGAGTAGGTTGCCGCTCTCGGTGATCTGGGCGAAGGTGACGTTCCTGCCGCCCGCGCGCAGCACGAAGCGGTAGAACCGCGACGGCCCTCCGTTGAGCAGGCGGAAGCGGTAGGCCCGAGGCTCGACCTCGAGATAGGGTCTGATCTTGCCGTTGACGGTGAGATAGTTGCCGAGGAAGCCGTCGACCGCGAATTGATTATAGGTCATCTCGCCCGTGTCCGGGACGATCCGTTTGTCCTGGAACAGCAAGGGCACGTCGTAGTCGCCGCTCGGCAGCTTCCAGCCCGTGCTCTCGTCGCCCGTGTCCTGCTGGTCGAACGCCCGGACCATCATGAACAGGCCCTTGTAGAGGTTGGGGGCCGTGAACTCGGGCCGATGGTCGTGGATGAACAGCGTGGTGAGCGTCTCGCGCAGGTCGCCGTCGCCGCCGTCCTGCGCCCACCAGGTGCCGCCCGGCGCCAGGCCGGTCGTGTCGCGGTAGTAGGGATTGCCGGCCCCTTGCGGGTCGCTGAACCCGGCCCGGCACATGGTGTAGTGCTGGATGCGGTGCTCGCCGGGCTTCAGCCAGTTCCAGGGCCCGCCGTCGCTCTCGGTGGCGGTGTGGAAGTTGTGCAGGTGCGAGGTGGTCTCGGGGTTGCCGTAGCCGACATGATCGGCCGGCAGGTCGTTCTCGATGTAGAGGCAGAACGGCTGGCCGTAGCGCACGTCGAGCACCGGGCCGCCGAACGTGCCGTTGAAGCTCCAGACCGTGCTCTGCGGCAGGTCCTTGTGGAAGCTGTGCCCGTGCTCGCGGATCCGCAGCTCGTAGCACTGCGCGGACTGCGCCGGGTAACGGTCGCACCACTGGTGGTCGGCGGGGTTGTAGCTGTAGCCGCCGGCGCCGAGCCTGGGCGGGATCGGCAGCTCGTCCCGCCAGGGCGTGAGCGGGATCGCCGGCACGGTCTGGGCGAGTGCGGCGCGCAGGCTCGCACCCTTGGCCCAGTGTGCGCTGCCGGCGACGAGCCCGAGCTTCGCGAGCTCGCGGCGGCTGAGCTTGGCGGCGTCGAGCTCCTTTCCGAGCTCGAGCGCGCGCGCGACCTGACGATCCAACCCGAACATAGGGTGCTACCTCTCGAAAAATACCGATGGGAATGGAGCCGCCGGCGTCAGGCTTCCGCCAGCGCCGTCACGGCCTTGGCGATCCAGGCCGGCCGGCCGAGCCCGGCGGTGCCGGCCCAGCGGTCGAGCCGGTCGTTGCCGTAGCGTACGATGCCGGTGTGGTTGTCCTTGATCCGATCGTAGGTGGGGTCGGCGCTGGCGAAGCCGATCGCCCGGCGCAGCCGCTCGATCTCGTCGGGTGCGCCGGTCAGGAACTTCCAGCCCGGCCTGATGTCCCAGAGTGCTGCATAGTCCGCGAGGATCGCGGGCGTCTCGAGCTCGGGCTGGAGCGTGACCGAGTACATGAAGATGTCTCGCCCCGCTCGCTCGCCCAGAAGATCCTGCACCGCGCGCAGGTTCTCGGTGACGAGCGGGCAGGTCTCGCCACAGCTCGTGTAGAAGAAGTTGATCAGTACCACGCGATCCTTGACGAGACCGTCGTAGAAGCGATGCTCCCGCCCGTCCTGGTCCAGCACCCGGACGTTGGGGATGATGCTGTGCGTCGATGCGGCCGGCGCCGAAGCGCCCCACACCCGATCCGCGCCGCCGGTCGCGGCGCCGGCCAGCGCGGCCGCGCCGGTGGCGAAGAACATCCGCCGTTGCATGTCGTCCACTCCCTGCAATCGCCTTGCTGCCGCCGCTTCCGTTCGACCGTGGAGAGCGCGGCATCGCCGCCTCGAATGGAGCCCGATCCTCCGCCGGGTACGAGCTTCCCCTCCGGCATCCTCGAGGGGATGCCGTGGAACGCCGTCGGCCGGCATCGGGAGATGCGGCGCCGCCCGGCGTGACGTTCTGTCCTGGAGCAGCCTGCCCGGTCAGCCGTCGTCACGAGACGGCCGGAGGATCGCTCACCTCGGGCGGGGGGGCATGACCCGGTTCTGCATGCGTTCCTACCCTTGCTGGTTCATTGGTCGGTTCTCGGTCCGGCGGTTCGCCAGCCGCATCCGATCTGATGCACGAGGCGTGCCAAGTCCTCGCTCCCCGCCCGAGCGGGTGGGTGCGGGCGCAGGTGCCGCAGGTGAAGGGAAGGCTCGGTCGGCGGTGACGGGCGCGCGGGAAATCCGCCGCGCCCTCATGGTGAGAACACGCGGTCGACTCGCGGCGGCCGCCGTCTGCTCTCCTTGAAAGCTAGCAATTTCCGGCCGCGGTCCGGAACGTTCGGGCGATGACGGTCGTGGTCCCCTGGCTGCGGGCGTCTTTTCCCCGCGGCCAGGGGGGAGCCGGATGCCGCGGCCAGGCTTCAGCCGGCGAAGCGCGGCTCGGGCAGGCCGCGCACACCGAGGCCGTGGATCGCGAACAGAGCGCCTCTGAGCGCCGGATCGCCCGGAAAGCGCGGCAAGGGGGGCTTGGCCATCGAGGTGACGTAGAGGATGTCGAGGTTCGGGCCGCCGAACATCACCGAGGTCACCTTCTTGACCGGCATGTCGATGATCCGCTCGACCTCGCCGTCCGGCGTGTAGCGCACGAGCTTGCCGACATAGACGAGGGCGCTCCAGAGGCAGCCCTCCTCGTCCACCGTGGCGCCGTCGAAGCCCGCCCCCTCCCACTGGTTGCGGGCGAAGCAGCGCTTGTTGGCGATGCTGCCGGTGTCGAGGTCGTAGTCGTAGGCCGAGATCCGGCCGGACCAGGTGTCGGTGAAGTAGAACGTCCGGCCGTCGGGGCTCCAGCACGGGCCGTTGCTGACGACGATCCCGCCCTCGAGCTTCGTCACCTTCAGATCCGGGTCGAGCCGGTAGAGGGCGCCGTTGCCGCCCTCCTCCATCGTGTCCATCGAGCCCGCGAGGAAGCGGCCGCGCTTGTCGACCTTGCCGTCGTTGATGCGATTGTTGGGCTTGTCGGGCTCGGGGTCGTGGATGAGCTCGACCTCGCCCGTCGCGAAATCGAGGAAATGGAAGCCGCGCTGCAGCGAGACCACGGCCCCGCCGCCCTTTCTCAGGCACATGGAGCCGATCTTCTGCGGCACGTCCCAGCACCGGACCTCGCGCCCGTCCGCCGTGCAGCGGAAGACGCGCCCGTCGAAGCTGTCGATCCAGTAGAGCCGCTGCTCGTCGACGTCCCATAACGGACCCTCGCCCAGCGTGGTCTTGACGTCGACCAGAACCTCGATCCGCATGTTTTCTACCTCCCTGCGTTTCTTCAGAACGCGACCCGATCGCCGCCTTTCAGCGCCAGGATCGCCCGCGCATCGTCCGGGGTCGCGATCTCGAGCCCGAGCCCTTCCAGGATCTGCCGCACGCGCCGGACCTGCTGGGCGTTGCTCTCGGCGAGCCGCCCCGGTCCGTCCCACAAAGAATCCTCGAGCCCGACCCGGACGTTGCCGCCCATGGCGGCCGCCATGGCGGCGATCGGCATCTGGTTGCGCCCCGCACCCAGGACCGACCAGCGATAGGCGTTCCCGAACAGCCGGTCGGCCGTGCGCTTCATGTGCAGGACGTCCTCGGGATGCGGGCCGATGCCGCCCAGGATGCCGAACACGGTCTGGACGAAGAGCGGCGGCTCGACGAGCCCGCGGTCGAGGAAGTGGGCGAGGTTGTAGAGATGCGCCGTGTCGTAGCACTCGAACTCGAACCGCGTGCCGTTCTCGGCGCAGGTCCGAAGCACGTACTCGATGTCCCGGAAGGTGTTCTTGAAGACGAGATCGCGGCTGTTCTCGAGTGCTTGCCGCTCCCACTCGTGCTCGAAATCCTGGTAGCGGTTCAGCATCGGGAACAGGCCGAAGTTCATCGAGCCCATGTTGAGCGACGCGACCTCGGGCTTGAAGGTCGCAGCCGGCCGCACCCGCTCCTCGACCGTCATGTAGGGAGCGCCTCCGGTCGTCAGATTGACGACACAGTTCGAGCGCTGCTTGATCACCTTGAGGAAGGGTGCGAACGCTTCCGGCGACTGGTCGGGCCGGCCGTCCTGCGGGTTCCGCGCATGGAGGTGCACGATGGCGGCCCCGGCCTCGGCGGCGCCGATCGCGGCATCGGCGATCTCCGCCGGCGTCACCGGCAGGTAGGGCGACATCGAGGGCGTGTGGATAGCACCGGTGACGGCGCAGGTGATGATCACTTTCCGGCTTTGCGCCATGGCTCTTCCGTCCTCTCAGGAACCGATTTCGCTCGCGGCCTTGCGCCGGTGACGGAGCAGCGCCATCAGCCGCCGGTCGCGCCAACGCTGGCGCTCCTGCAGCTTCTCCGCCGGCAGCCTCACCCGGCGCTGCGCCTCGACCACGTCCATGACCTCGCCCGACCAGTCGACGCGCCGTTGCATCGAGGGGAACAGCCGGGCGTAGATCTGCTGGTAGCGCTCGCAGTAGTCGCGCACCCCGCCCGGCGCGTTGAGGTCGATGGTCTCGAACGGCCCCATGAACGCCCAGCGCAGGGCGAGGCCGTCGCGAATGCCGATGTCGACGTCCTCGACCGAGCAGTAGCCGTCGGCCACGAGCCGGAACGCCTCCTCGAGCAAGGCACCCTGCATCCGGTTCATGACGAACCCGTCGAGCTCCTTCTTCATCACGATCGGCGCCTGCCCGATCCCGCGCATGATCTGCTCGGCAAGCACCATCGTCGCGGGCTCGGTCCAGGGTGCGGGCACGAGCTCGCAGGCCGGCACCAGATAAGGCGGGTTGATCGGATGGCAGACGAGGCAGCGGCCGCGGCCCGCGAGGTCTTCCGTGAAGCGCGAGGGCACGATCGCCGAGGTCGAGCTCGCGAGGATGGTGGCAGGTGCCGCGAGCCGGTCCAGCTCGCGCCACAAGGAGCGCTTGACCGCGACGTCCTCGGGCGCGTTCTCCTGCGCCCAGGCAGCCCCCTCCAGCGCCCCGGCGAGTGTTCCGGCCGGGTTCATCCGGGCGCGCACCGCGGCGGCCGTGGCCCCGTTCAGCATGTCCTGCGCCTCGAGATCGGCCAGGAGACCTTCGATCGTGGCGAGCGCTCTGCCCGGCGCTGCCGCGACCGGATCCCACAAGCGCACCTCCCAGCCCGCGCGGGCGAAGGCGATGGCCCAGGCCCGGCCGATCAGGCCCGAGCCGACGATGGCGACCTTCCCGCTCATGGCAGCCTCACAGCGTCTCGACGTTGCCGCACACGCCCAGGGACTGGCCCGACACGCCGCGGCCCAGAGGCGAGACCAGATAGAGCACCATCGTCGCCACCTCCTGCGCCGTCACCATGCGGCGCAAGGAGACCTTCTCGAGATACCGTCTCTCCATCTCCTCGTAGGAGAGGCCGAGCTGCTCGGCGCGTGCCCGGATCACGCGCTCGATTCTAGGGCCCTGCACGATCCCCGGCAGGATCGCGTTCACGGTGATGTTGAAGGGTCCGAGTTCCTTCGCGAGGCTCTCGGTGAAGCCGATCACCCCGTACTTCGCGGCGGCATAGGGTGTCCTATAGGCGTAGCCCAGCCGGCCCGCCGCCGAGGACATGTTGACGATCGCCCCGCCGCCGGCCTGCTTCAGCATCGGCACCGCCCGGCGGGCGCACAGGAACTGGCCGGTGAGGTCGACCTCGATGCAGCGCCGCCAGTCGGCCGGCGTGATCTCCTCGACCGCCGCCGTGGGTCCGGCGATGCCGGCATTGTTCACGAGCACGTCGAGCCCGCCCAGACGCTCCTCGACCTCGGCGAACAGCCGGTCCACGTCCGCCTCGTCGGCGACGTCGGCGCGCGTGGCGCCGACGCCCGCGAAGCTCTGCCGGAACGACGCCAGCACCGCCGCGTCCACGTCGCAGACATGGATGCGTGCCCCCGCGTCCAAGAGCGCCTCGACGATGGCCCGGCCGATGCCGGACGCCCCCGCCGTGACCAGCACGCGCTGGCCGTCGGCCCTGAGCTCGACCATTCCCTTCCCTCCCCGTCCGTTCAGGTCCGCCTCTCGCGCAGCGCCAGCACGGCGCCCAGCACGACGAGGCCGTAGATGATGTCGCGCACGGCACTGGGCAGCGTCGTCCCTGCGAGCAGCGTCGAGAGGGCGGTGAGCAGCAGCACGCCGCCCAGCATCCCGAGATAGTGCCCGCGCCCGCCCGTGATCAGCGTGCCGCCGACCACCACCACCGCGATCGAGGGCAGGAGATACTCGTCGCCCATGCCGAGGCTGGCCTGGCCGCTGAAGCCCGCGAGCATGATGCCCACGAGTGCCGCGCAAAAACCCGAGAGCGCGTAGACGCCGATCAGCGTGCCCCCGACGCCGACCCCGCTCAGCTTCGCGACCAGCGGGCTGTTGCCCACGGCATAGACCCGCCGGCCGAAGCTGGTGCGGTTCAGGAGCAGCAGCGCCGCCGCCACGAAGACGACGACGAACCAGATCACGGGTGTGACACCCACGAGCCTTCCGGTCATGAACCAGCGCATGGCGGGCGAGGCGAAGCCGTCGGGCGTGCCGTTGCTGTAGACCAGAGCGGCCCCCTGCAGGATGCCGTTCATGGCGAGCGTCATGACGATCGGCGGCAGGCCGAGCAGCACGATCCCGGCCCCGTTCAGCGCCCCCAGGCCCGTGCCCAGTGCCAGGCCGAGCGGGATCGCCCACAAGGCCGCCACGTCGGAGCCCCGGACCAGCCCCGCCACCAGGATGCCGCACAGCCCGATCATCCAGGGCAGCGACAGGTCGAGCCCGCCCGTGAGGATCGCCGCCCCCTGCCCCAGCGCCAGCACGACCAGGAACGAGGCCAGCACGATCAGCGCGTCGAAGTAGCCCGGGTTGGTCAGCGTGTTGCCGTAGACCAGATGCGTCGCCAGCAGCACCAGGACGAAGCCCGCATAGGCCGGCAGGATGTAGCGCAGCCGCTCGCGATGCCGCTCGAGCCAGCCGGCCGCCGGCACCTCCGCGCCCGGCTCCTTCGTGTGCGGCAGGACGAACCGCGTCGGGGCACCGGGATGGGCGACCGGCAGCGTGCGATCGCGCCGCGCCCGCAGCTTCAGCCGAGCGAGGCGCAGATAGCCGGCCAGCGGCGAGTGCCGGCTCAAGGACGCGCCGAGCACCGCCAGGATCAGGATCGCCCCTTCGGCGACCGAGCTGTAGTAGGCGGAGACGTTGAGCACGAGCAGGATGTTGACGACGATCATCAGCGTGTAGGCGCCGACGATCGAGCCGATCGCCCCGCCGCGCCCGCCGCCCAGGAGCGTGCCGCCCAAGACCACGGCCGCGAATATCTGGAGCAGCAGCGGCCGTCCGACCAGCGGGTCGGCCGAGCCGGTCTGGGCCGAGACGAAGGCGCCCGCCGCCCCGTAGAACAGGCCGGCCACGACATAGGCCAGAAACTCCACCTTTCGCGTCGGCACGCCCGCGGCCCTGGCCGCGTCCTCGTCGCTGCCGACGGCATAGAGCCCGACCCCGAAGCGCGAGTTCTTGAGCAGGAGCCAGAACGCCGCCGCCGCGAGCAGCACCACGATCGCCGAGGGCAGCACGCCCGGGATGGCATCGCCGGCGAGCACGGCCGAGAACTCGGGCGCGATCATGCCGCCCGGCTTGTCCATGATCAGGAGCGTGATGCCCTGGACGATGAACATCGTCGAGAGCGTCACCACGATCGGCTGCAGCCGCACGACCGCCACGAAAAAGCCGTTCACGGCCCCCACCGCCGCCCCGATCCCGAGCGCCGCCACGCCCAGCAGCACCTGGCTCGCGAGGTCCGGCCCCATGAAGCCCGCGAGCACCACGTTGACGAGCGCGACCACGGCCCCGGCCGAGAGGTCGAACCCGCCGGTCAGCACCACGACGGTCTGCCCCATCGCGGCCAGTGCCAGCGTGGCGCCGCCCGAGGACATGAAGCTGAGCTCGAAATAGCTGAACGGCCCCGGCGTGATCGCGTCCACGGTCGCGAACAGGGCCGCGAACACGGCAAGGGCGATCAGGAGCCCGCGATGGCGCGAGAGCCAGACGCGCCCGCGGCGCGGGCGTGCGGACGGCGCGGTTCCGAGGATGGCGGTGCTCATGCGGCCCGCACCTCGCTCCGCTCGCCCAAGGCGGCGCGCATGATCGCCTCCTCGTCGATCGCCTCGCCCACGAGCTCGGCCGCGATCCGGCCCTGGTACATGACGAGCACCCTCTCGCAGAGGTTCACGAGCTCCGGGATCTCGGTCGAGTAGAACAGGATCGCCGCTCCCGCGTCGGCGAGCCGGCGCATGAGGAGATAGAGCTGGTGCTTGGTGCCGATGTCGACCCCGCGCGTGGGATCGAACATCAGAAGGATGCGGCTGCCGGCGAGCAGCCATTTCGCGATCGCGATCTTCTGCTGGTTGCCGCCGCTGAACGCACCGGCCCGCGTGTAGAGCGCGCGGGGTGCGATCTCGACCTCGCGTAAAATCTCGGCCACGGCCGCGGTCTCGGCCGCCGTGTCGATCAGGCCCGCGCGCGCGAAGCGGTCGATCACGGGCAAGGAGACGTTGAACCGCCCGTCGAGCTCGAGGAACAGGCCCTCGGTCTTGCGGTCCTCGGGAACCAGGCTGATGCCGACCGCGGCGCGCACGGCATCTTTGGGCGAGGCCAGGGTCACGGCTCTGCCGTCGACCCGGATCTCGCCTTTCGTGAGCGGCGCCATACCGAAGCAGGCGAGGAACAGGTCCTGCTGGCCCATGCCCTGGAGCCCGGCCACGCCCAGGATCTCGCCGGACCGAAGCGCGAAGCTCGCCTCCTCGAGCCTGCCATCGGTCGCGATGCCGCGCGCCTCCAGCGCCGGCGGCACGGCCACAGCGCCTGCCCGCGCTCTCGGCTTCGGCGGGAAGGTGGCGGCGAGCGAGCGGCCGATGATCATCCGGATCACCTCGTCGTCGCCCACGTCGGCGACCTCGGCCGTGCCGACGTCCTTGCCGTTGCGGAGCACGGTGAGCCGGTCGCAGAACCGGCGCACCTCGGGCATGCGGTGCGAGATGAAGACGACCGTGACCCCTTCGTTCCGCATCCGCTCGATGAGCCCGCCCAGCCAGTCAATGTCGCGGCCCGAGAGGGTGGAGGTCGGCTCGTCGAGAAGCAGGATGCGGGGCCTCCTGAACACGGCGCGCGCGATCTCGATCTTCTGCCGCTCCGGCAGCTCGAGGTCGCGCACTTCCGCCCGCGGATCGATCCCGCCGAGCCCCAGCCGTTCGAGATGCTCCGTCACGAGCCGCTCGCCCTGGTACCGCCTGAGCTGGCCCAGCGGCCCCGTGGGGGCATTGGGCAGCAGCAGGTTCTCGGCGACGGTGAGGTCCTTGACGAGCGTCATCTCCTGGAACGCGGTCTGTACGCCGAGGCGGTGCGCGTCCGCCGGCGATCCCAGCCGGACGGCCGCGCCGAAGAGGCGGAGCGAGCCCCGATCGGGCCGGATCAGCCCGGAAAGGAGCTTCACCATCGTCGACTTGCCGGCCCCGTTCTCGCCCAGGAGCGCGTGGACTTCGCCCCGGCTCACGGCGAAGGAAGCCCCGTCCAGCGCCACCGTGGCGCCGTAGGCCTTCCTGACCTGCTCGACCTCGAGCGCGTCGCCGCTCGCCGCCATCGCCCGACCTTCCAGGGGAAAGAGGGTGCGGGAGGGGCTATCCCTCCCGCCTGCTCCAGGCCGTGCGCCGGCCTCAGTACTCGGGCTGACCGACCAGTGCCGCCTGCAGCCCGATCTCCGGTGTTTCGGGCGAGTAGATCGAGGCGAACCAGCCGGGGTTGGTGACGATCGCGGGCTGGAACACGTTGCAGCCCGCGGCCATCTCCTGCCAGGTGCCCTCCTTGCAGAGCTTGACCGTCTCGTTGGTGACGACCGGCAGCGGCAGGGTGGTGTGCTTTTCGATCTCCTTGCCCTCGAGCTTCTGCACCGCGAGCTTGAGGGCAAGGCCGCCGGAATAGGGCGGCGAGGCATAAGAGATGCGGGGCGCTCCCATCGGCGCGTAGGTGCCGTTCGCCCCTTCCACCTCCGTGCCCGCCGGCAGCATCTGGATGCGCCCGCCGTTCGCTCCCTCGCCGGCGCAGGGCTTGAGCCGCTCGGGCTTGATGCCGGCCTCGATCTGCATCGTGTTGGCGGTGTAGCAGCCGACCTGCAGCCAGAGCCCGTCGATCTGGTCCCAGGAACGGGTGGCGAGCATCTTGGAGAGCTCGGTTCTCGCCACTGCCTGGCTCCACATGCCGGGCGCTTCGGCCACGATCCTGATGTCGGGATACCTGGCGAACACCTCCTTCGCCGCTTTCGTGCGCAGGGTGTCCACCGACGTGCCGGGCACGCCCGTGAGCATGACGATGTTGCCCTTGCCGTTCAGCGTCTTCGCCAGCCATTCGGCGGTGACGCGGCCCGCCTCCTCCTGGTCGATGGTGACGTTGTAGGCGCAGGGCTCGGTGATCTCGGCATCGTAGGCGATGATGGTCACACCCTTGTTGCAGGCGTTCTTGACCACCTGGTTCAACGCCGTCGGCGAGATCGGGTAGACCACGATCGCCTGCGCCCCCGCCTGGACCATCGAGTTGATCTGCTGGATCTGGCGCTGGGCGTTGGGGCCGGCGACCTGGATCTGCAGGTCGACCTTGTCCTTCATGTCCTTGCTCGCCGCCATGGCCTTCACCATGTTGGCGGCCTCGGCCTGCCAGTCGTTGCCGATGTAGCTCATCGACAGGAAGATCTTGAACTTCCCGGCGGCGTGACCGTCGCCTGCACCGACGAGCAGCCCCAGAGCCGCGGCACCGGCGGCCAGCACGTGTTTGCGCATCCTTCTTGCCTCCCCGATCGGCGGCGCTGCGATTGACGCCCGACCGTTTTTGATCATAGATCACACATCGAAGATCACGCAACAGGGTTTCCGGCGCGGAGGCGGGATGGCGGCGAAGCGAGGGGGTGCCACGGCCCTGGCCGGCGATGCGGCGGCGCGGCCGCTGCCCTATCGCCCGGTGGCGCGCGCGACCGTGCAGGACCAGGTGCATCGCCAGCTCGAGGCGCTGATTCTCGACGGCGAGATCGAGCCCGGTGCGACCGTGACCATCCAGGGCCTCGCCGAGGCGTTCGGGGTCAGCGCCATGCCGGTGCGCGAGGCGCTGCACCGGCTCACGGCGGCGGGTGCCCTCACCGTCGTCGCCGGCCGCTCGGTCGGCATCCCGCCCTTGAGCGTCGAGCGGCTCATGGACCTGAAGCGCGTGCGGGTCGAGGTCGAGGGTCTCGCCGCCGAGTGGGCCGCGGCACGCTGCACACCTGCCCTGCTCGCCCGCCTCGACGCGCTGATCGCCGAGATGGAGAGCAGCACGGCCGAGGCCGACCGCCGCTCGTTCGTCCCGGCCAACCGCGAGTTCCACTTCGCGATCTACCGTGCGGCGGGCTCGGAGACCCTGATGTCGCTCATCGAGCCTTTGTGGCTGCGGATCGGCCCCTATCTCGGGCTCTTACGCGGCTCCGGCAACTGGCGCACGGCGAACCGCCAGCACCGCCTGATCCGCGACGCGCTCGCCCGCGGCGACGGCAGCGCCGCGCGCGCGGCGCTGCGCGCCGACATCGAGGAGGCGGCCCTGATCCTGGCACGGCTGCTCGAGGGCTGACCGGCAGCGCGACGCTCCTGCCCCGCCATGCCGGAGGCACATCGGCTCAAGGCAGAGGAGGCGTCGCGAGCATCTCGCTCCTCACGGTCGTGCCGTAAGGGGTGGTCGGCAGCAGCGACTGGTGGACGAGCTTGTGCAGCGGGTTCGGGTCGTCGTGATCGAACGACCAGGCGGCCCAGCCGATGCCGCGCTGCCGGGTGAAGCTCAACAGATCGACGACATCGGCCATGGTCATAGGGTCGAACGGTCCGAATTCGCCGACGAAGACGGGCAGTCCGGCATCGTGGGCACGGCCGAAGAGCCGTTGGAAATCCGAGCTGGGATTGTAGGGATGGGAGTTGTAGACGATGTTCTCCCTCCTGACGGGATCGTCGATGGCGCCGGTGAGATCGCGCGACCAGTCGGTCCCCGGCACCATGATCAGCGGCACGTGCGGCGCCGCAGCCGTCCGGACGGCATCGACCATGTCCTCGAACAGAGGGCGCAGCGTGGCCCAATCGACATCGTGCGGCTCGACCTGCAGGGAATAAAGGACATGCGATCGGCCGCGATAGCGGGCGGCGAGCTTCGCTAACGCCCGGGCGGCACGGTCGTCCGGCATCTCCGGCTGCTCGCCGTTGATGCCGTAGGAGCGGAACGACAACATGAGATAGATACGGCTGCGCGCCGTTAACGACACGTACTCGTCCAACATGCCGAGATATTGCGGGTTGTCGGCATCGACCGGATCGGCGGCAAATCCTCTGACGCAGATGTTGCCGTTCCAGCTTCCGGACAGGGCAGGTATCGCCCGCCGCTCCCATTCCATATCCATCCCCCATTGCGCCACCCATTCCGAATGCATGATGTTGGCGCCGCGCAGGAGCACGACCTGACGGCTACCGGCCGTCACGATCCGATTCCCGGCCGTCGCCAGCCAGGGAATGCCGTTGGCGGGCGGCAGCGCGCCGCCGTACCCGACCTTCCCCGTGCCCAGCGCCGCGGCGCTGCCCGCGATCAGGGCGAGTGCGCGACGGCGCGTGAGCCCCACCCGGCCGGCTGTTCTGGAGGATGCGGTTTCCGTTCTGGCCATGGGATCTTTCCTGCGCTGGGCCTTTCGTCACGGATATGACGAAAGGCTGGGCAGCCGCTGTGAACTGTTTCACGAGCCGCCCGATCGAGCAGAGACAGGCGCCGGCTTGCCGGACGGTTCCGGAAAGCCGTCTTGTCATGCATGCTCCGGCACGAGAGAATGTCCGACCCGATCACGGGCCGAAGAGGATGCGATGGCACGGCAGGGCGGCTACCGCCGGCTCGTCGGGCTCGCGCTGGGCACGCTGCTGTGGCCGGTCGCGGGCGCGGCCGAGGTGGCGACCGACGGCACGCTCGGGCCCAGGCTGCGCCTTGCCGGTCCGGAGGTGACGATCCCCGCCCGGCTCGGCCAGACCCGCGGCCAAAACCTGTTCCACAGCTTCGCCCGCTTCGGGGTCGAAGAGGGGCAGCGGGTCACCTTCACCGGGCCTTCGGGGCTCAGGAACGTCATCGGCCGGGTCACCGGCGGCGAGCCCTCGTCCATCGACGGCACCCTGCGCTCCAAGGTTCCCGGCGCCGATCTGTGGCTGCTCAATCCCGCGGGCATCCTGTTCGGCCCCGATGCCCGGCTGGCGGTGCAGGGCTCGTTCCATGCCAGCACCGCCGACGAGCTGCGCTTTGCCGACGGGGCGGTGTTCAGCGCGCGTGCGCCGGGCGGGAGCGTGCTCTCGGTGGCGGCGCCACAGGCGTTCGGGTTTCTGGGTGCGAGGCCGGCGCCGATCACGGTCGACCGGAGCGTGCTCGCCGTGCCGCAAGGCCAGGCCCTTTCGCTCATCGGCGGCGACGTCACGATCACGGCCCGGAACCAAGGTGCAGCCAGCGGGAGCTCGGCCGGCATGCTGCAGGCGGTGGCGGGGCGGATCACCCTGGCGGCCCTGGGCGGCTCCGGAGCCGTCGCCGTCGCCACGGGCCGGGCCAGTGGCGACGTGTCCGGTGACATCCGCCTGACCGACCAGGCGCTGGTCGACGCCAGCGGCGACGGCGGCGGCACGGTGCGCATCCGCGGCGGCAGACTCGCGGTCGAGAACCGGTCCTTCATCTTCGCCGACAACCACGGCCCGACCGACGCCGCCGGCGGGATCACGATCGAGGCCGGAGGGGTCACGGTCGCCGCCGGATCGAAGATCACCGGCGATGCTT
The DNA here is from genome assembly GCF_037908215.1 of Benzoatithermus flavus. Lineage (NCBI taxonomy): Bacteria > Pseudomonadati > Pseudomonadota > Alphaproteobacteria > Geminicoccales > Geminicoccaceae > Benzoatithermus > Benzoatithermus flavus. The sequence goes on from NZ_JBBLZC010000011.1 coordinate 26,325, forward strand.
TCGGCACGGGCAGCGCCGGCACGTTGACGGTTCTGGCCAGCACCGTCGAGCTTCGCGACGGTGCCATCGGCAGCACCACCACCGGGGCAGGCGATGCCGGGTCGGTCACGGTCGAGGTCGGGCACCTGCTCGCCGCCGGTGGGCCGAGCCCGTTTCTCGCCGGTCTCACCAGCGAGGCCGGCGAAGGCGCCACCGGCCGGTCCGGCCGGGTGACGGTCCGGGCCGACACGATCGCGCTGCGCGACAGGGGCGTGATCGCGACCTCCACGGCCGGGTCGGGCGAGGCCGGACCGGTCACGGTCGAGGCCGGCACCATCGAGCTCCGCACCGGCAGCACGATCAGCAGCGCCACGGCCGCATCGGGTGATGCCGGCGAGATCGCGGTCACCGCCACCGGCCGCCTCGCCGTCATCGGCGATGTCTCGCCGCGTTCCGGCACCGGGATCTCCAGCGACGTCGGCGACGGCGCCACCGGCAATGCCGGGCGGGTGACGGTCCGGGCCGGCAGCCTCGAGCTGCGCGACACCGGCCTGATCAGCAGCTCCACCTCCGGGCTAGGCGATGCCGGCGAGGTGGCCGTCACCGCCGCCGGCCACATCGCCATCCTCGGCGACGTCGCGGCACCCTACCCCGCCGGCATCACGAGCCAGGCCGGCGACGGCGCCACCGGCAATGCCGGGCGGGTGACGGTCCGCGCCGACAGCATCGAGATCCTCGACAGGGCGGCCATCAGCAGCTCCACCTTCGGGCCGGGCAATGCCGGCGAGGTCGTGGTCGTCACCGCCGGCCGGCTCGCCGTCGTCGGCGACGATGCGGCGCCCTACGCCGCCGGCATCACGAGCCAGACCTTCTCCGGCGCCGGCGGCCCGACCGGCGCCGGCGGCCGGATAACGGTCCGGGCCGGCAGCCTCGAGCTGCGCGACACCGGCCTGATCAGCACCTCCACCGGCGGTGCGGGCGATGCCGGCGAGATCGTGGTCACGGCCGGCTCCCTGAACATCGTCGGCGCCCCTTCGTCGTCCGGCACCGCCGGCATCACGAGCCAGGCCGTCGACGGCGCCACCGGCGATGCCGGGCGGGTGACGGTCCGCGCCGACGCCATCACGCTTCTCGGCATGGCGGGCATCAGCAGCTCCACCTTCGGGCCGGGCGATGCCGGCGAGATCGCGGTCACCGCCGGCCGGCTCACCGTCGTCGGCGACGATGCGGCCCTCTACCCTGCCGGCATCACGAGCCAGGCTTTCCCCGACAGCAGCGGCCTCGCCGGCGCCGGCGGGCGGGTGACGGTCCGGGCCGGCAGCCTCGAGCTGCGCGACACCGGCGAGATCAGCAGCTCGACCGGCGGTGCGGGCAAGGCGGGCGAGGTGACGGTCGACGCCGGCACCCTGGAGATCGATCACACCGGCCAGATCAGCAGCGCCACCTTCGGGCCGGGCGACGCCGGCGAGGTGCGCGTCGCCGCCGGGCGCATGATCGTGGCGAACGAAGGTGCCGTGGAGACGAATAGTGACGGCGCCGGGCAGGCCGGGGACGTGTCGGTCCGAGCGGGGCGGCTGACGGTGCGCGACGGCGGCCTGATCGGCTCGTCCGGCACCGGCAGCGGTCCGGCCGGCAACGTCAGCATCGAGGCCGACACGCTGACGGTGGAGGATGCGGGCATTCGCACCGCCGGCGCCGGCAGCCGCGGCGGGACGATCGCGGCCAGTGCCTCGGACCTGATCGGGCTCGAGGACGCGGAGGTGACGGCGAGCGGGATCACGCCCAAGGCGGGCCGGAGCGTGATCACGCTCGCAGCCCCCCTGATCGCGGTCGACCGCAGCCGGGTAACGGCGCTGACCGGGACCGGCGCGCCGCTCGCGGGCAGCGGGCTGGTGCGGCTGTTCGGCGGCACCACCGTGCTCTCGTTCGACAGCTTGGTCGCCGGCAGTTCGGGGGTGAGCATCACCGGGCTCGAAAGCGCGCTCGGCTCGCGGCTGGTGGTGCCGCAGGGGGTGTTCCTGAATGCCGGCGAGCTGCTGCGGGCGAGCTGCGCCGCGCGGCGGACGGCCGCGGCCAGCAGCTTCACGGCGATGGGCCGCGGCGGGCTGCCGCGCGATCCGGCGGCAGCGCTCCCCGGCGCTCATGCCCGGGCCGCGGCAACCGGCCGGGCCGGGCCGGTGCTCGCCGCCCGCTTCGCCGAGGGCTGCAGGGCGGACGGGGGCGGCTAGGACCATCCGTCCGGCGGCGGGAACGCGATGCCGGCAGAGGTCGTTGCGCAACCTCGTGCTGCGGCAAAGTTGCCTCTTTTCGCTTTGCATGCGTATCGCCTGAATTAATGCAAGATCCGGCGGGTTCGCAGCTGTTCGAAGCTTGGCAACCTTTAGTCTACACGGCTTCATGGCTGCGCGCCGCCCGCGACAATGGACGGACGAATGCCGATAAGGACACGAGCCGGCGGTGCCGCGGCCGGTCAGGGAGATACGCGCCTGGGTTGGATGCGCTGGCGGGCGGCGGCACGGAGGTCCGCCCATTCCGCTCCTGAGCCTTTCTTCGGCGCTGCGCTCGGCGCGGGCGCGCTGCTCCTGCTCGCCCTGGCTCTCCTGGCCGGCAGCGCCTTGACCGCGAACGTCACCCTGACGCGGCTGCGCGATCATCGCGCGGAGATGGTCCGGAGCAATGCCATTCTGCGCGGGCTGGCCGAGCTGGAGGCCCATATCCGGCGGGCCGAGACCGGACAGCGCGGCTACATCCTCACCGGCGAGCGCCGCTATCTCGTTCCCTACGAGCAGGCCATCGGCCGGATCCGGGCCGACCTCGACCGGCTTCGCGGGCTCGTGCGGCACCCGGCGCAGATCGCCCGCCTGCAGGAGCTGACATCTCTGATCGACGCCGAGCTCGCCGAGCTGGCCCGGGTGGTGGCGCTGCGGGCACAGAGCTTCGATGCGGCCCTGGCGGCGATGCGCACCGATCTCGGCCAGAAGCTGATGGAGGAGATCGCGGCCGCGATCGAGAGGATGACCGCAGTCGGGCAGGAGTTGCTGGCCGAACGGGCGGCGCACGAGGAGGCGTCGGCAGCCCGGATCGCCCGCATGACGGCGCTCCAGGGTGTCCTGGCCATGGCCAGCGCACTCTTCGGTGTGATCCTCCTCGCGCGTCGGCGCGTGCAGGCGCGCATGCTGGACAGCGAGGCGCGGCTGCGGGCGGTGGTCGATACCGCCGCGGATGGCATCCTCACCATCGACGAGCGCGGCACCATCGAGACCGCCAACCCTGCCGTGGCCAAGCTCTTCGGCTATGCGCCTGCGGAGCTGATCGGGCGGAACGTGCGCGTGCTGATGCCCGAACCCTACCGCACCGCACACGACGGCTACCTCGAGCGCTACTGCCGGACCGGGGAGCGGCGGGTCATCGGCATCGGCCGCGAGGTCCTGGGCCTGCGCAAGGACGGCAGCACCTTTCCCATCGAGCTCGCCGTGACCGAGACACGGGTGGCCGGCAAGCGCCTGTTCACCGGGATCGTGCGTGATATCACCGAGCGCAAGCGGGCCGAGGCGGCGCTGGCCCGAAGCGAGGCGCGGCTGCGCGCCGAGCTCGCCGCGAGCGAGGCGCGCTACCAGCGCCTGGTCGACACCAGTCCCGACCCGATCCTGATCCACGAGATGGACGGGCGGATCGTCTACCTGAACCCCGCCTACATGCGCCTGCACGGTGCTACGCGCGTCGAGCAGCTCCTCGGCCGTCCGCTGTTCGAGCTGGTCCACCCTGCCGACCATCACCTCATCCGGGAATACCAGGGTCGGATCGCGGCCGAGGGCGGCACGCAGCCGCCGATCGAGGTAAGAACGCGCCGGCTCGACGGCAGCGAGGTTCCGGTCGAGGCGCACCCGACCCCGATCACCTGGGGCGAGCGGCGTGCCGCCCTCGTCGTCCTGCGCGACGTCACCGAGCGCAAGCAGGCCGAGGCACGGCAGGCGCTGCTGCGGCGCGAGCTGAACCACCGGGTCAAGAACATCCTCGCCGTGGTGCAGAGCGTGGCGCTGATGACCGGCAAGGGTGCCGAGACGGTCGGCGCGTTCCTGCAGGCGTTCGACGGCCGCCTGCAAGCGCTCGCAGGGGCCAACGAGCTGCTGGTGCGCGACGGCTGGCAGGCGACCGGCCTCGCCGCCCTGCTGCGGCAGGCGCTGCTGCCGCACGGCCTGGAGGAGGGGCGGTTCGCGCTGCGCGTCGCGAGCCTGCCCGTGAGCGCCGCGCTGGCGCAGGACCTGGCGCTGGCGCTGCACGAGCTCGCGACCAACGCCGTCAAGTATGGTGCCCTCTCGGTGCCGGAGGGCCGGGTGGTGATCGAGGCCGGACCGGTCGAGGACGGCACGGCCCTGCGGCTGGTCTGGCGCGAGGAGGGTGGGCCGCCGGTCACGGCGCCTGCCCGGCAGGGCTTCGGCACCCGGCTCCTGGGCCAGCTCTTCGCCCGCCAACACGGCGGGAGCGTGACGCTGGACTGGCAGGCCCGGGGACTGGTCTGCCGGACCGAGGTGCCGCTCGCCGCAGCGGCCTGACAGACGAGGGGGAAAGCACACGCCATGAGACCGGGGCTCGCGCACGTCCTGATCATCGAGGACGATTTCCTGCTGGCCCTCGATCTGCAAGAACAGATGGAAGAACTCGGCTTCGCCTCTTTCGCCTTCGCGAGGGACGAGGCGCAGGCGGTGGCGGCGGCGCGACAGCAGCGCCCCGACCTGATCCTGGCCGACTACCGTCTCGCCAGCGGCACCGGCCTCGGCGCCGTACGCGCCATCCGCGCCGTCTGGGGCCGGGTGCCGGTGGTCTACGTCACCGGCAGTCCCGACCTGCTCGTCGGCGAGGCCGACCCGGTGGTGGTGAAGCCGTTCGCGCGGAATCGTCTCCACCGCGCCTGCGCCGCCGTGCTGCTTGCTCCCTACGACGCCGTGCCCGCCGACCAGTAGACCCTGCCGCCATGATCACGACCAGAAGCTCCCCTGCCCGTCGGGCCTGCCGCGCCTTCGGCTGCGGCAGCGGCCACCCGGTCCGTCTCGATCTCGGCGACTGCTTCGCCTACGCGCTCGTCGAGGCCACGGGCGAGCCGCTTCTGTTCAAGGGCGAGGACTTCCTCCACACCGGCATCGGGCCGGCGCTGGGCCGGTGAGCGCCGTTCAGGTCCCGGATCGCGCGAGCCGGTAGACCCCGCCGCCGATGTCGACGACGAGAAGCTCCCCCGCCTCGTCCTCGCCGAACGAGGCGATCCGCAAGCTCGTGTCCAGGAGCACGCCGGGCCGACCGCCCCTGAGTACCAAGATCTCGCCGCTGCAGAAGTCGGCGTGGACGTAAGCGCCCGCGAGCGCCGGCACGGCACGGCCGCGATAGACGTAGCCGCCCGTGACGGCACAGCGCCCGTCCGTGTGCGCGTAAACGGCGACCGGCAGCACGAGCCCGCGCCGGTCGCATCCCGTCGCCGGCGCGAAGCAGCGGTTCCCCTCCATGATTCGCCAGCCATAGTTGCCGCCGCGGCGGACGAGGTCGATCTCCTCGAGCCTCCGCTCGCCGACATCGCCGGCATAGAGCCGCCCGCTGGCACGGTCGAACGAGAAGCGCCACGGGTTGCGAAAGCCCAAGGCCCAGATCTCGCCGCGGCCGCCGCCGGCCGCGAACGGGTTGTCGGGCGGAATCGCGTAAGGGCTGCCGCGGTCGACGTCGAGGCGCAGGATCTTGCCCAGGAGCGAGGAGCGGTCCTGGGCCCGGTCGCCTGGATCGCCGTGGTCGCCGCCGTCGCCGAGCCCGACATAGAGCCGCCCGTCCGGGCCGAAGGCGAGCATGCCGCCATTGTGGTCGGGGAAAGGCTGCGGCACGACCAGGAGCGCCCGTCCCGTGGGCAGTGCTCGATCCGGGTCGGCCGAGACCCGGTGCTCGGCGAGCACCGTGGCCCCGTCGGGCCGCCGCGTGTAGTTCACGAAGAAGCGCCCGTTGTCGCGAAAGCGCGGATGGAACGCGAGGCCCAGAAGCCCGCGCTCGCCGCCCGACAGGACGCGGCCGGAAAGGTCGAGGAACGGCCGCGGCTGCAGCGCGCCGTTCTTCACGAGACGCACGCGCCCGCCCTGCTCGACGACGAACAGCCGCCCGCTGCCATCCCCGGCATGGGTCGCGGACAGCGGTGCCGCGAGACCTCGCGTCGTCACCGGCACGAGGCGGATCGCCGGGACCTCGCCTGCGATGGGCCGCTCGGCCGCGCGCGGCGCGGCGGCCGTCGTCGTGCCGGCCAGCATGGCGAGGGCGAGCGCCACCCGCAACGAGTGCATGACCATGGATCGCTTCCCCCGTCTTCCTCGACCCGGGAGCCGGCACGGCCCCCGGGGGCGGGCGTGAGCCATCCACGAACCTTCGCCCTGGTCGCGGGCCAGGGTCAACGCCCCCGCGGCCCGCGGCGCCCCTGCTGACGGTCCGGTGTCGCGGACGAAGAGGCCGCGGCGAAATTCACGGCGAGAAATCCTGCGCGCCTCGTGTCGCCCCGCCATCGAACCGCTGCGGGAATCGCTGCATTGACCCGGCAGCCGCCGGCGAGCAGAGTCCCGAATCCGGAGAGACCCGGACCGATCCACGACGGGAGGCATGCCATGTCGACGAGCACCGGCCACGACGCGAACGCCTGCTGTGGCCCCGGCTATGCCTCGCCCGAAGCGGCGATGCGAGCACCACGCGAGAAGCTGCTCTACGTCATCGGCCTCTACACGGGCACCAGGGTCGACGCACCCGACTATCTCGCCACCGTCGACGTCGACCCGGACAGCCCGACCTACGCGCAGGTGATCCATCGCCTCGAGATGCCGAACAAGGGCGACGAGCTGCATCATTTCGGTTGGAACGCCTGCAGCTCCTGCCACGGCGACGCCAGCGCCGAGCGCCGGTTCCTGATCGTGCCGGGCTTCCGCTCCAGCCGGATCCACATCGTCGATACCGGCGAGCCGAGAGCGCCCAGGCTGCACAAGGTGGTCGAGCCCGAGGAGGTGATCGGCAGGACCGGGCTGACCGCGCCGCACACCGTCCACTGCCTCGGCAAGGAGATCATCGTCTCCATGCTCGGCGACGCGGAGGGCGAAGGGCCGGGCGGCTTCCTCACCATGAATCAGGACTTCGAGGTCACCGGCCGCTGGGAGGCCGGGCTCGACGGCATGAAGTACAATTACGACTTCTGGTACCAGCCGCGGCACAACGTGATGGTATCGAGCGAGTTCGGCGCCCCCAACGCTTATTATCCCGGCTTCAGGCTCGAGGACGTGCAGGCCGGGCGCTATGGCCAGCGGCTCCATTTCTGGAACTTCCGCGACCGGCGCATCGAGCGGACCTTCGATCTCGGCGCCGACGGCCTGGTGCCGCTGGAGGTCCGCTTCCACCACGATCCGGACAGCTCGCACGGCTATGTCGGCGTGGCGCTGAGCTCGAACGTCTATCACTGGCACAAGAACGACGGCGGCTGGCAGCTCGACAAGGTGATCCAGGAAGAGCCCGCCGAGCTCGCGGGCTGGCCGATTCCCGTGCCGCCGCTGATCACCGACATCCTGCTGTCGATGGACGACCGGTTCATGTATTTCTCGAACTGGCTGCACGGCGATCTGCGCCAGTACGACATCACCGATCCGGCACGACCCAGGCTGACGGGCCAGGTCTGGATCGGCGGGCTGCTCGGCAGGGGCAGGGAGGTGAACGGCCGTGCCATCGCCGGCGGGCCGCAGATGCTGCAACTCTCGCTCGACGGCAAGCGGCTCTACTGCACGACCAGCCTGCTGTCGAGCTGGGACAACCAGTTCTATCCCGAGCTCGACGAACGCGGCTCGTGCCTCCTGCAGATCGACTGCGACACCGAGAACGGCGGCATGCGCATCAATCCCGCCTTCTTCGTCGACTTCGGCAAGGAGCCGAGAGGGCCGGCGCGGGCGCATGAGATGCGTTATCCGGGCGGGGACTGCACGTCCGACATCTGGCTCTGAAGCGGCATGGGCACGCCTGCCGCAGCCGCGCCCGTGCTCGCGGTGACCGTGAGCACGCCCTAGCCCGTCCCCTGCCTCGCAAGGCACGCCCGGCTCGCCTCGTGCAGCGGGCGGAGTGCCGGGTAGCCCTTGCGGTAGACCTCTTCGACCAGGCAGCCGTAGAGCGCCGCCCAGGCCGGATCGGGACGCACCTCGCGCTCGGCCCGGCGCAGGCCGGCGCGCATCTCGTCCCGGCCGGCGTAGATGCCCGCCCCGATCCCGGCGAGGCAGGCGGCACCCAGCGCCACGGCTTCCGGCATGTCGAGCACGGCGAGCGGCCGGTTCCAGGTCGCGGCCTTGATCCGCAGGTAGAGATCGTTGCGGCTGCCGCCGCCGATCACCCGGATCTCCTCGGGCCCGGCACTCGCGACCAGCGACTGCATGGCTTCCGCGCAGAGCCGCGCGTCGGCCGCGATCCCTTCGAGCAGGGCGCGGAACAGGCAGCCGCGCGTCGTGTCGGTGCTGAGGCCGAAGAAGGCACCGCGCGCCTGGCCGTCCGGGTGCGGCGGCGTGCCGAGGCGCAGATGCGGCAGGAACCCCGTTCCCAGGCTGCCGACCGGCGCCGCCTCGGCCTCGGCCACCAGCGTCTCGTAAGGTGCGCCGGCGGCGATGGCGCGACGGAACCACTCGACCGCCCCTCCGGCCGTGAACAGCCCGCCCACCACGTACCAGCACGGGCGGTCGACGACGATCACCCCTTGCGAGAGCCCGCGCCGGGCGAGCTCCCGGTCCATGACCGGCCGCTCGACCGCCCGCAAGAGCGCTTCGGTCGTGCCGAGCGAGTTCAGGAGCACGCCGGGCCGGAGCGCGTCGGCGGCGAGCGCCCCCACCACGTGGTCGTGCCCGCCCACCGCCACGACGCAGTCGGGGGCGAGCCCCGTCGCGGTCGCGGCCTCGGGCAGGAGCCGGCCCAGCGCTTCGCCGCTGCGGGCGAGCGGCGCCATCAGGCCGGGGTCGATCCCGACCGCGTGCAGGAGGTCCTCGGCCCAGCGGGTGCGCGCGAGATCGTAGGCGAAGGTGCGGCAGGCGAGGCTGTGGTCGGTCGCTGCCACCCCGCAGAAGCGCCAGGCGAGATAGTCGGCGACGTTGAGCCAGCGGCGGGTGCGCGCGAACGCTTCCGGCGCGTTCTCCTGAAGCCAGAGCAGCTTCAGAAGGCCGAAGATCGGCTCCGCCGCGAGGCCCGAGATCTCGAACAGGCGCTCGGCCCCGATTTTCGCGACGAGCCGATCGAGCTGGGGCCGTGCGCGCTTGTCGAACCAGGCGATGGCGGGAAAGGTCGGCCGGCCCGCGGCATCGAGCGGCACGGCGGTCTCGGCCATGCTGGCGATGGCGAGCCCGCGCACCCGGCCCGGATCGTCGAGTTGCGCCACCGCGGCGCGGATGGCGGCGATGCAGCTCCGCCACAGCGCCTCGGGCTCGTACTCGGCCCATTCCGGCTGCGGGTAGATGACGGGCGTGGGCTCGCTCGCCGCCGCCACCACCCTGCCATCCGGGGCGGCGATCACCGCCTTCGTGTTGGTGGTACCGGCGTCGATGCCAAGCAGAAGAGGGTCCGACCCGCGCATGGTCGTGAGGCCGCCCCGCCGGTCAGCGCAGAACCTCCTCCGTGATCTCGAGATCCTGCTCGAGGCTGCGCTTCGGCGCGATGCCGGCCTTCTGGAGCGCGCCGTGATAGGCCTTCACCGCCTCCGCCGGCGTCGCCTCGCCGTCCACGACCCGGCGCATGAGGGCGACCAGCGCCAGCGGGTCCTCGGCGAGGTTGATCTTGCGCCCGAACAGCACGAGCCGCCCGCCGTAGCGCTTGGTCGCCAGCAGGAGCTCGAACGTGTCGCGCGTGGTGCCGGCACTCCCGCCCAGAATGCCCACGATCAGGGACGGATCGTAGGCGACCAGCTCCTCCAGCGCCTTCGGGCCGTTGTAGGCGATCTTCAGGAACTGCGGCCGCGCCGCGAGCGGGACACCGGCGAGCGCGTGCGCGATCGAATCGTTGACGAACGCACCGACCTCGGCCCGGCTCAGCCTGTCGCTGCCGACATTGGGGTTGAACACCTCGAGAAAGTGACGGAAGCCCCACTCCTCGGCCTCGATCCGGAACTGCCGGTAGGCCTCGAGCGCCTCGCGGTCGCGGTCGGCGTCGTTGACGAAGGTGACGGAGTAGAGGCCGAGATCGGTCAGGGTCGCGGGCGTGCCTTTGCGCACGTCGCTCCTGCCGTACATCATGTGCGGCACGGTCGCGGTGCGGAAGGGGCGCGAGGCGGTGGCGGCATAGGTGCCGTGGCGCACGTTCCAGATGTCGGTCGTGTCGTTCGCGCGCACCGCCGTGCCGACGCGGCTGCCCTCGAAGGCTCCCTCGCGCTGCAGGAGCTCGAGGTTCGAGACCGAGGTCAGCATCAGGTCGACCACGTCCTGGGCGACGAGCGCTTTCACCATGGCGAGGAACTCGGCGCGCGAGCGGAAGCGGCCCTCGCTGCCGGCCTTGGGGCCCATCGCCGGCACGCCGCCGCCCATGTCGGGATCGGCCGCATCGCAGATGAGGAAATCGTCGCTCCCCGTGGGATCTTTCCTGATCCGTGCGAGCTTCTCGTCCATCCGACTGGTCATGGCTCGGCCTCCCCTGCCCCGTTCCGCATCGATGGACCCGCGATACCAGCCTTTGCCCGCGCGCGCAGCAAGTTCTCCCATGCCCGATCGGTACCGCCGCCATGCGCTGCCGGCGGCTCCGCGGGACGGCCCGGGGCGGCAGCCCTTCAACCCGCCGGCGGACGGCGCTAGAGACGGCAGCGGAACGGCGGCCAGGAGGAGGGTGTCATGATCGCAGCCGGATATACGCCGACGGGACGGCGCTGGGTGGAGCAGGCGAGCCACCGCGCCCGGCTCCTGGCCGAGGCCGAGGCTTTGCTCGACTTCTACCAGTTCACCGCGATCGACCCCGCAGGCGGCTTCTTCGAGCTCGACGACGACGGCCGCCCGCTCCGTGTCGGCGCCGCCTCCGCCCCACCGCCGGGCAAGGGGCTCCACGTCACCACCCGCATGGTGCACTGCTTCTCCATCGCCTGGCTCATGGGCCGCCCCGGCGCCGACCGGCTGATCGACCACGGGATGCGCTTTCTCTGGCAGGGCCACCGCGACCCGACCCACGGCGGCTATTTCTGGGTCGCGGGCCACGACGGCCCGGTCGATCCCACCAAGCAGGCCTACGGCCACGCCTTCGTCCTGCTCGCCGCCGCGAGTGCCAAGGTCGCGGGCCATCCCGACGCCGACCGGCTGCTGGCCGACGTCACGGCCGTCCTCGCGGACCGGTTCTGGGAGGAGCGCCACGGCGCCGCCGCCGAGGCGTTCACGCCCGACTGGCAGCCCTTGGGCCCCTATCGCGGCCAGAACGCCAACATGCACCTGACCGAGGCGCTGATGGCGGCCTTCGAGGCCACGGACGAGAGCACCTATCTCGAGAAGGCGGAGCGCATCGCCGACCTTCTGATCCGCCGCATCACCGGCCCCAACGGCTGGCGGCTGCCCGAGCACTTCGACGCCGAGTGGCGGATCGACTGGGAGTACGACGGCAACCCGATGTTCCGCCCCTACGGCACCACGCCCGGCCACTGGCTGGAATGGAGCCGGCTCCTCCTCCAGCTCTGGGAGCTCGGCGGCCGCAGGCTCGACTGGCTGCCCGATGCCGCCCGCAACCTGTTCCGTCAGGCCGTGCAGGACGCCTGGGACCCCAGAACGGGCGGCTTCTACTACACGCTCGACTGGCAGGGCCGCCCGCGCGTGCGCGACCGCTACTGGTGGCCGGTCACGGAAGCGATCGGTGCTGCCGCCTTCCTCGGCGCCATCGACCGCGACCCGTTCCACGAGGGCTGGTATCGCCGTCTGTGGAGCTGGGCCGCGGACCATCTGATCGACCGCGAGCGCGGCGGCTGGCGTCACCAGCTCGACGACGATCTGTTGCCGACCACGGGCCCCTTCTTCGGCAAGCCCGACCTCTACCACGCCTTCCAGGCCTGCCTGATTCCGCTCCTGCCCACGACCGGCAGCATCACCCGCGGCCTCGTGACGGAGGGGCTGCATCTGTGAGGTCGCGGGGCGGGCCGCAGCCGCTCCCGCCACGGCAGCCGGACGAAGTGCCGGTTCCGAACCGTGGATCGGCCGCCGTCGCCGCGCGCGAGCTTGGGATATTTATCCTGCCGGTTTCGCCCTGGAGCCCGTCGTGACGAAATATGCCCAATTGAGCGGCTCGCGGCAGCCTGATATCGTGTGACGATGTTTCGATCGGATCCGAAACGACGTCGATACAGCGCCAAGATATACTGTCTTATGTAAGGATAGAGTGGATGAAAAAAGCGGTCGTCGGCCTTGCCGTCACATTTTCGACGCTGACGGCGACCATCGATGCTCGCGCCCAGGAGGAGCGCGCCTTCGATCCCGATCTCGGCGTGCTGAGCACCGGCAGGATGCTCAAGGCGCCCAAGGCCGCGCGGACGTTCTCGCCCTCCTCGCCGGGACGCGTCGTGCCGGGCCAGGCTCTCGACGCCCTCGCCAACTTCAAGGCGCGCAGCGAGTCCGCGGCGGAGGCCGCCGCCAAGACACACCTGAAGCCGGTCACCGCTCCCGTCGGGCGGGAAACGATCATCGGCGCCGACACCCGGACGCGGGTCAGTCCGACCACCAGCTACCCGGCACGGGCGACCGTGCTGATCACCTTCTCCGACGGCCGCTGCACCGGCTGGCTGATCAACGCCAACACCGTCGTCACCGCCGGCCACTGCATCCATCCGGGAGGATCCGGCGGCGCGTTCTACCCGACCTCGAGCTACCGCGTCTCCCCCGGCTACAACGGCACGTCCGCCCCTTACGGCTCCTGCACGGCACGCTGGACCGTGACGACCAACGGCTGGGCCGCGAACGGCGACGACCGGTACGACTACGGCGCCATCAGGCTGAATTGCCAGATCGGCCGGACGACCGGCTGGTACGGGTTCTTCTGGACGGCGACGACGCTCACCGGCCTGCCGACCGTGATCAACGGCTATCCCGGCGACAAGCCCCTGACCCAGTGGCGCAGCACGGATCTGGTGCGGCTCACCCAGGCGCAGCGCCTCTTCTACCAGAACGACACGACCGGCGGCATGAGCGGCTCGCCCGTCTACTACAACCGTTCCGGCTGCGGCGTCTGCGCGATGGCGGTGCACACCTACGGCCTCTACGGCAGCCCGCCGTTCAGCACCAATAACCACGGCACGCGCATCACGCGGGCCGTGTACGACAACCTGGTCGCCTGGCAGAACGCGCCCTGACGGGAGCGGACGGGGCTCGGCCTTCCTCGCGAAAGCCGTTCGCCCGCAGCCACGCGCCGGAGGCGATCTCGTCGACGGTGCCTTGCGCCGACCGCCCGATCATCGCCGCGGCTTCGCGCTCGGCCACGTCGAGCCGCCAGCCATTCGTTCACGAAGTCGCGGAGACGGCATGGAACGCCCCCCGCCCGTTGCCGTCGCCGATCTGACGGATTCCCGTTCTTGCGGTCGCAGCCATGAATGCTCCCGTACCCTTTGCATTTCTCATGATGTCCCTACGGACCCATTCACGTCGGACCCCACTACAAGGAAGCGAAGGCACGGGCCGCGCCCGCGGTCTTGCATGGCCGCAGCTTGCGACTATCTCGATAAGCCGAGACGGAGCAAGGACTTGGTCTCTGCTTCGTCCGAGGTCCACGATGTCTCGGCGCTGATGGAGGTATCCATGTCGAACGGCTGGAACGTCCTGTCGCGTCAGTGGCAGGATGCGGTGAACACGGTGCTCGGCGTCTGGCTCGTGGTGTCGCCCTGGGTCCTGGGCTACGCCACGGCGACGACGCCGGCCTGGAACGCCTGGGTGCTGGGCGTGGTGATCGCGGTGACCGGGATCGCGGCGCTCACGGCCTTCCATCGCTGGGAGGAGTGGGTGAACGCGGTGCTCGGGGCCTGGCTCGTCGTCTCGCCGTGGCTTCTCGGCTTCACGGGTCTGACCGCGGCGCTCTGGAACCAGATCGTGGTCGGGATCGTCGTCGCCGGGCTGGCGATCTGGCGGGCCATGGCGATCGACGGGCGGACGATCGCCAGCACCTGAGCCCGGCACCCCGATCCCGGTGCCGCCGCGGAACCGGAGAGGCGGCGCCGGGATCGCAGCTCAGCTGCAGGCCGCTCCCACCCAAGGGGCCTCGACCTTTGGCACCCGCGTCATGTCGAACAGCATGCCGACCGTCCCCGGCGCGACGAGGTTGACGTACTCCCAGACGATCTCGCTCCGGCCGGCGCCGTCGCGCGCGAGCTCGATGATCGTGCCGTCCTGCGGCGAGAGCGCCAGGATGTTGCCGTTGGGCAGGTGTTGCACCTTGCCGGCGACCGGCGTGTAGAACGGCTCCTCCGGCGAGCCCTGGAAGGACCACGTCACCCGGTGCGTCGCCGGATCGATCGCCAGCACCCGGCTCGGGCCGAGCTGTGGCGGCGTGCCCGAGATCCGGTTGTCGAACACGACGATGCGGCCGTCCGGCGTGAAGTCCGGGTCGTGCTGGCCGTAGAACGGCCCGGTCATGCTCCATTTCACCTGCCGCGTCTCGCCGTCCAGCACGACGAGCGTCTGCAGGTTGCGCAGGCTCACGAGGAGATCCCCCGCCTTGAACATCGGAAACGCCGCCGCGATCTCGGGCCGGAGCATCTCGACGTCGTTCATGTGCAAGGGATCGTTCTCGGCCATGGCATAGCTCGAGCCGCGGCCCGCGAACAGGAGCCCTTCCCAGCCGCTCTTGTAGAGCGTGTCGATGATCGAGAACTCCTCGAGCACCCGTCCGTCCTCGAGCGAAATCCGGAGCACGGTCTGGTCGTCGAAGTAGCCCGAAGGCCCGAGCCGCAGGCGTGGCCAGGCCGGGTTGGGTCGCGTGTGCCGGATCGTGCCGGGGGCCAGGATCTCGCCGTCGGGCAGGACGTGCAGGGTATGGTGCGCCGCGATCCGCTTCGCCCAGACCACGCGCGAGCAGGCGTCGATCCGGGCCACGACGTAGCCGCCGATGCTCGCCACCACGTCGCCGTTGGGCAGAAGCTCCGCGCCGTGGGTGGTCGCGTCCTCGTCCGCCATCGGCGGCGCCGTGTAGCCGGCGGCGCGCCAGATCTCGGGCAAGAGCAGCTTCCAGTGGTGCAGCACCGTGCCGTCCATGGCGAGGAGATCGGCACCGAACGCTCCGTCCCGATACTGGGTCACGAAGGTGTCGCCGGCCCAGACGCGTGCCGGCTCGTGCACCGGCAGTCGGCTCTGCCGCCCGGTCGGCTGCAGCCAGCGCGAGCGCACGCCGAGATAGTGCCGCCAGTTCTCCTCCCAGTCGCGGCCCGCCTCGGCCGCGGCCTCGATGATGTCGTGGGGGAAGAGCCGCAGCTTGCCGACGGCGAGGCCGTAACCGAACACCATGAGGGCGGCGCCGAAGGCGAAGACGATCTTCTCGGCGTTCCGCCGCAGGGCACTCAACATGAGAACCGACCGAGCGCTCGAATTCGTGTTGCCCACGGCACCGCTTCGGCAGCCCGCGCCACGGTGCTCGCGGATGCGCCAGGGTTATCATCCCTGATGGTTTAGGAAATATGATACTTTGCCGCCCGTGCGGCCCGCACGGCGCTGGGTGGTCTGGTCGCCGACGGCCTGTGGCGCGGCATCATCGCCGGCAGCACGTGCGCCTCGCGAGATGGCCGCGCGTTCACGGGCCGGCCATTCCATCGCGATGGCGTGTCCCGGCGATCCCCGATATCAAGGACGGAACACGGACCGCCGGATGCCGACGACATCGCGGCATGCAGCGTCTCCGCACCTCGCGACGCCGCGCGACCTCCCTGTCGCAGCGGCGGTGCGGCCAGGGAGGTCGCGCCATGAGCCCGATCCACGGTCACGATCATGACGGGCTGCTGCACCGCCGCGACGTCGTGTGCGGCGGCGGGGCCGCCATGTTCGGCACCCTGCTCGCCGCCCTGCTCGGGGACGCGGCGCCGGTCGGGGCCGAGCCCGTCGCCGGCGCCGTGCCCGAGGTCGACCGCCTGGCCGTCCGGGTCGTGATCGACAGCTACCAGCTCGCCGTGGCGCCGAGCACGAGGGTGGGCGACGTCGCGATCGAGCGCTTCGGCTGGGATCTCGGCGAGGGACCGCCGGGCAGGACGCTGATCAGCGAGTTCGGCCTGTCCATGCACGCCGAATCGCGGCGCGGCGACGAGGTCCGCCGCGTGCTCGTGGATTACGGCTTCACCCCGCAGGCGCTGATCAACAATGTCGAGCTGCTCGACATCGCGCCCGAGGCGCTGGACGCGCTCGTCCTGAGCCACGGCCACTACGACCATTTCGGCGGCCTCGCCGGCTTCCTGCGGCAGAACGGGGGCCGGTTGCGCGCGAAGCTGCCGTTCTATGTCGGCGGCGAGGAGTGCTTCTGCGCGCGCGAGTGGACCGCCCCGCCTCGAGCGGGCGATTTCGGCGCGCTGGACAGACAGGCGCTGGAGGAGGCCGATGTCGTCGTGACCTTCGCCGAAGGGCCGGCGCTCGTCGCCGATCACGCCTTCACCACCGGCCAGGTGCCCGCCACGACCTTCGAGAAGGTGCTCTCGCCGAGCCGGATGAAGGTCGGCATCGAGCACGGCCACGGCTGCTACGCCGACCGGCTGCCCGAGGACGAGCGGAGCCAGGCCGTGATCCCGGATCAGTTCCGGCACGAGATCGCGACGGTCTACAACCTCGCGGGCAAAGGCCTCGTCGTGCTGACCTCGTGCAGCCATCGCGGCGTGCTCAACATCGTCCGGCAGGCCCGGGCGGTCTCGGGCGTGCAGAAGGTGCACGCGGTCCTGGGCGGCTTCCATCTCGCCCCTTACCAGGACGACTATGTGCGCGAGGTCGTGGCCGGGCTGAAGGGGATGGACGTCGGCTACGTCGTGCCGATGCACTGCACGGGCGAGCCGTTCTACGACATCGCCAGGACCGAGATGCCGGGACGGGTCCTGCGCTCCCATACCGGGACGCGTTTCGTGTTCGGCGCCTGACGGCTCCCGCGACGAGAGGCGAAGGGCTCGGGACGTCCGCCAGGAGGAGAAAGGAGCCCGGGCCTGCGGGCATCGGGCCGGACCATCGCTGCGGGCGCGGGCCGGTTCTCGTCCGCAGGCGGTCCGTCAGCTCGTCGGCTCGACCGCCACGCAGCGCGCGTTCCTGAGGCCCGGTGTGTAGCGCAGCACGACGCGCTCGAAGCCGGACGCCACCTCGAACGCCTTCGTGATCCTGGGCATGCCGGGCTTCTCCTCTCCTCCTCGGCGTGCCCAGGCGATGACGGCATCCTGGTTCGCGACCACGCTGTCCTCATGGGGTACTTCGCGCTGCACGAACAGCCGGACGGTGAGGTGCTCGTGGGTCCTGTTCAGATCGAGGAGATCCGAGCATGGCCCATACCGCCGGAGAATCGCGAGCACCACGTCCCGGCTCGTCGATCCCTGGCTGTAGGCCGCGTCGAGAATGGCAGCAGGAACGACGACGTCGGCATCGTGCGCGCGCAGGGTGATCGAGGGATTGCCGTTCTCGGCGACGGCCTCGTCGCTCCAGAGGTCGTCGAGCCAGTCCGCTCGCGCCGATGCAACGCCGAGAAGGCAGAATGCGACGACAGACAGTCTCAGACGCATGACACGCTCCCGACTCCGGATGTGTTGCGGGCCGAGCTGGCGATCGATCCGCGGGCGGCCCGAGGCATGGAGCTTCGCGCGCTCGCGTCGGAAAAACCGTCGCCGCGCCGTCGTGCCAACGACGTGGATGCATCGGCTCCCTGGCGGGCCTTGACCGTTTGCAGACATGGGGCATAAAATCCACAAGTTTCGGGTTCCCCTCCTTTGGAGAGGGGCATGGCCCTTGTCTTGGAGCTGTTCGGCGGGTTTCGCCTGTACAGCGCCGAGCGGAGCGTGGTCCGTGTCCCGGACCGGAAGGCGCGCTGTCTGCTCGCGTACCTCGCCCTGGCCGATGGACCGGTGCCGCGCATCGCGCTCGCCGAGCTGTTGTGTTCGGAAGGCGACGAGCAGGACCAGCGGGCCGCGCTGCGACAGGCGGTCTATGTGGCGAGAAGAGCCGCGATCCGGCGTGACCTCATCGTTGCCGTGCAAGACCGCATCGGCCTCGGTAAGGCCTCGCTGGTCAGCGACGTCGGGCGTTTCCAGACAGCGATCGTGCGCGGCGATCGCGAATCGCTGGACGAAGCGGTCGAGCTCTATCGCGGGCCGCTGCTCGCTGGCGAGCGGTCGCCATCCGCCGCTTTCGAGGATTGGCTGGCCGGTCGCCGCAGCGAGCTGCTCGAGCGGGTTCTGCAGGCGCTGCTGACGCTCGCGGCGAGAGACGAAGCGGCCGCCCGGCCCGAGCATGCGCTGGCGCTGGCGCGCCGGGCCCTGATGCTCGATCCGCTCCGCGAGGATGCCCACCGTCAGGTGATGCGTTCTCTGGCGGCGCTGGGCCAGCGGGCCGATGCCCTGCGTCACTACGAGATCGGGCGGCAGTTGCTGGCCGACGAGCTCGGCGTCGAGCCGGATGGCGATACGAAAGCGCTCCGTGACGCCATCGCCTGCGGCGAGGAGGCAGGTGCGCACGGCGCGAACCCTCGCCCGGCACCCGCCGGCCGCACGGTCGCGCCGGCAGCTTCGGCCGCAGACCGGCACGGCACCGGGCCGGGCGGCCCCACGGTCGTGCGGACGGTCCCGAGAGGCCCCACCCGTGACCGCGGCAAGGCCATGGTCGCGAGGCTGGCGGGACCGCTCGCGGCACTGATGGTGATCACGGCCGGCGCGAGCCTCTGGTGGCCGGGGAGAGCGCCGCCGGCGCCGACCGCAGTCGCGGCGACGCGTGCGGCGCCTACCGGTCAGGGGGAGGCGGTCCCGCTTGCGGCGCCGCGGCTCTCCATCGTCGTCCTGCCGTTCGACAACCTGAGCGGCGACCCGGAGCAGGAGTATTTCGCCGACGGGCTCACCGACGACGTGACGATCGATCTTTCGCGCATCGACGACAGCTTCGTCATCGCCCGCCGTACGGCCGTCACCTACAAGAGCCGGATCGGCAGCATCGACGTGCGCGAGGTCGGCCGCGAGCTCGGGGTCCGCTACGTGCTCGACGGCAGCGTGCAGCGAGCGGGCAACCGGGTGCAGCTCAACGTGCAGTTGGTCGACGCCGTCACCGGCGGGACGCTCTGGGCCGAGCGGTTCGAGGACGCGCGCGACCGTCTGCCGATACTGCGGGACGAGGTGACCGGCCGGATCGCGGCGACGCTCCGGCTGGAGCTGATCGAAGCCGAAGGGCGCCGGCTGGAGCACGAGCGCCGCAACCGCCCCGAGGCGCTCGACGACGCGATGCATGGCTGGGCCTTGCTCGACCGGCCCTACTCGCAGGAGAATCTCGAGAACGCGCGCCGTCTCTTCGAGCGCGCCCTGACCACCGACCCGGACACCGTCGGCGCGCTGACCGGGCTCGCGCACGTGCTGGAAGGTCGGGGCGCCTCGCCGGCCAGCAGGGAGCGTGCCGACGCCCTGCTGCGGCGCGCGCTCGATCTGGAGCCGAACCGGGCCACGGTGCACTTCGTGCTCGGGCAGGTCCGCCGATCGCAAGGGCGCCTTCAGGAGGCGGCGGACGCGTTCCGCACGGCGATCGCACTCGACCGGAACTACGCCCGCGCCTACCTGAAGCTGGGCACGACGCTGCTCGCCCTCGGACATCCGGAGCAGGCGATCCCGCTCGCGGAGCACGCGATCCGTCTCAGCCCGCGCGATCCGAACATCGGCGAATGTTTCTGGCTGATAGGCGCCGCTCATCTGCTGACCGGGCGACTGGCCGAGGCGATCGCGATGCTGGAGAAGGCCCGTTCCTCCAGCCCCAGATTGTGGTACATCCATCTGAACCTTGCTGCCGCTTACG
Source organism: Benzoatithermus flavus (assembly GCF_037908215.1). Classification (NCBI taxonomy): domain Bacteria; kingdom Pseudomonadati; phylum Pseudomonadota; class Alphaproteobacteria; order Geminicoccales; family Geminicoccaceae; genus Benzoatithermus; species Benzoatithermus flavus. Next base: position 46,265 of record NZ_JBBLZC010000011.1, read on the forward strand.
GTCTCGCCCAGCGCCTCGACGAGGCGAAACGGGCGCTGGCGGAGCACCTGCGGCTGAGGCCGGAATTCCGTTCGCTGGCAGCGATCGAGGCGGCCATGCCGCAGTTCAACGATCCCGCTTTTGCGGCGCTGCGCAAGCGGACCTTCGATGTCGGCGTGCGCAGGGCGGGCATGCCCGATTCGTAGCGGGTCGGCAGCAGGCGCGGCGCTCGCCGGCTTTCCGTCACCCGCCCTTGCTCTTCCAGACCTTCCGGCAGCCGCCGGACAGAGAGTTCAGCCTTCGAGCGCGGCGAGCTCGCGCGCGAGGGCGGTCGGCGCCTCGCCAGCCAGCAGCGCGGCCATGATCTCGGCCAGCGCCTTGCCGCGCGGGGTCAGCATGTAGCGCTTCACCCGCATGTCCATGGGATCGATCCGTCCGTCCACGAGGCCGAAGCCGGGCTGCTTCTTCCGGTCGAACGGGCCGAGGTCGAGGAGCTGGCGCGAGGACGTGCTCTCGGGCAGCCCGATCGCTTTCGCGATCTCGACCTGGGTGCGGCCCTCTCCGCGCGCCACCTCGAGGAAGGTCACGAGAAGCTGGATCGAGACGGCTCCGTGCGTCGCCCGCTGGAAGGCCGCGAGGCAACGCTGCAGCCGTTCGAAAGCACCCGTATGCTCCATGCGATCCATCGTCGACGACCATGCATTATCGCCACAAGGTAGATTTACTGCGTTCGCAATCATCTTTCAATTATGAATGGCGGCGGCTCGAGCCGCTTGACGCTACGAGCGCTTCCCGGTACTCATGACGAGAACATTCAGCGAACATCCGTCATGCCCGCTAGCGAGGATCACGCGCGTATCCATGCCCGACCCGAACCGTCCCGGCGCGCGACGACGCGAAAGCGGGCCCGGCCGAGCATGGCCGCCGGCTGCCGGGCCTCTGCCCTCGCTCCCGGCCCGAACGACGGCGCGCGCGGCAGGACGCCTGCTCCTCGCGCCAGCATCGTACGCTGGCGCTGCGGTGCCGGAGCCGTTCCCGACCCGGCTCCGGCACGGCTTTCCCGGCCCTTTCCTCGGGAGGCGACATGCCGAAAAGCCCCAGCTCACGCCGCGGCTCCCTCGGGGCGGCCGCAGAGACGCCGGCCGGTGCCCGCAACGTCCGCGAGCCGCCGCCACCGCCCGGTTGCACGGGCCGCTTCCTGATCCTCCTGGCGGAGGAGGAGGACCGCGCCGCCGTGCCAGTACTCCGGAACGTCGCCGGGCTGCGCGTGGCGCGCTCGGGCGATTATGCCGGACGGCCGGCGCTCGCGGCGCTGGACGAGGCCGACGGGCTGGTGTTGGACGAGCTGCGGGTCGCCGTGGTGCACGCCCCGCCCGACGCGCTTCAGGTCCTCGCCGCCGCCGATGCCCGCGCCGGCATCCTGGCGGTCGAGCCCGAGCGGGTCGTCCACGCCCTCCCGCACGGTGCCGTGGGCATCCCGGAGCATCCCATCGGCGGCCCGGCCGAGGCCGGAGCGGCCGGGAGCGCCGTCGCGGCCGCGTATCTGCGCGGCTACCGCGACGGCGTGAACGATCTCACGGGCCGGCTCCTGCGCGGCATGCCGGCCGCGGACGCGCCGATGGCGGAAGCGCCGGCCTTCGCCGAGGCCGAGTTCACCTGGGGCCTGCAGGCGACACGCGCCGGCTTCTCGACCTGGAGCGGGCGCGGTGTCCGGGTGGCGGTGCTCGATACCGGGCTCGATCTCGGCCATCCCGATCTCGGCGGCCGGCCGGTCGAGGCGGTGAGCTTCGTGGCCGGCGAGGGGCCCGAGGACGGGCACGGCCACGGCACCCATTGCATCGGCACCGCCTGCGGGGCGCTCTCGCCGCGGCAGCCACCCCGTTACGGTGTCGCCGGCGGTGCGGAGATCCTCGCCGGCAAGGTGCTGGACAGCAGGGGCCGCGGCGAGGATGCCGGCATTCTCGCCGGCATCGACTGGGCCCTGACGCAGGGCTGCGCCGTGGTCTCGCTGTCCCTGGGAGCACCGGTGCGGCTCGGCGATCCGCCCTCGGCCGTGTTCGAGCAGGTCGGCCGACGCGCGCTCCGGCGCGGCACGCTCCTCGTCGCCGCGGCCGGCAACGAGAGCCGGCGGCCGGACGAGGTTCGCCCCGTGGGCCATCCGGCGAACTGCGCCTCGATCATGGCCGTGGGTGCCGTGGACCGGAACCTGCAGGTGGCCTGGTTCTCCTGCGCCGGCCTCGACCCGCGGGGCGGCCAGATCGACGTCGCCGCCCCCGGTGTCGCCGTGCGCTCCGCCTGGCCCGGCGCACAGCTCTACGCCACGCTCGACGGCACCAGCATGGCGGCACCGCACGTCGCCGGGATCGCGGCGCTCCTCGCCGAGGCCGACCCTTCGGCCCGCGGCTACGCGCTCTGGGCACTGCTCGTGCAGAACGCGCGCCGCCTGCCGCTGCCCGCGCGGGACGTGGGCGCCGGGCTGGTGCAGGCACCCTAGCCGCACGCGGTGCCGTCGCGGCGCCGCGCCATGGAACGTCTCGAACCCCCGCTGCACTTCCTATCCGGCATGGCGGGTGATACCTATCGGTCAGCCGCGTGTCGGGATCGGCGGTGTTCGGAGACGGGCGATGGCGGATAAGGTGAGCGTGGTGGTGTCGGTCGAGGAAGGCCGGCTGAAGGACTTCCCGCGCATGGTTCAGGCGATGCGCCGCGCCGGCCTGCAGGTCGAGAGCGAGATGGCGGCGATCGGGACCGTCGCGGGCTCCTTGAGCGAGCAGGCCCTGCCCAGGCTGCAGGCGATCGAAGGTGTCGCCCACGTCGAGCGGACCCGCAGCTTCCACGTCCCGCCGCCGCACAGCAAGGTCCAGTGACGCCGGCCGTCCTTCGCGGCGGACCGGCAGGCGACGAAGCAGCGGCCCGTCATGGCCGCCGCGCTCGGGTCGGGCGCAGCGCGCCCCGTGCCTTCCCCCGACTCCCGCTCGCCGTCGAACCCTACCGCCGCCCTCCCGGCATCCGCTCCGGCGCCGTTCTTGTACGCGACCACCGCTCCAGATAATATTCCCAGCCGCCCTTGTGGCGGGCGCGACGCGGGAATCGGCGGTGGGGTCGACGGAAATTGCACGAACGAATTCCAGAAACTCTTCCGGATCAAGGACCAGGCCGAAACGTGTCGGCCCGTCACGATGCCCGCCCCGCGGGGCGGGTGGTGCCGTGAAAGGCGACAAGCGCCGCACGGGCGCGGCTTTCGCCCGTGCGGCGCCGCCGATCGGGGCGGACCCGGTCGGGAAGGCTCAGTACCAGTTCTTCAGCACGACGACCCGCATCGCCTCGACCCGCTTCTGCTGGCCGCGCGTGCCGCAGAACTCGCCGTTCTTCTTCACGTCGGAGGTGCCGAGGTCCTGGACGTGGCACTGGTAGAGCACGTCGTAGAGGGCGGCATTCCTGCCGGCCACCCGGATCGCGAACCCTTCGAGCCGCTTGCTCTGGCCGCGCGTGCCGCAGAACTCGCCTCGCGCGTACCACTGATTCGGGGCCGGGAGATCGCCGAGATCCTGGACGTGGCACATGTACTCGAGGTGGGTGTTGCCACCGAGCCGACCCGCGGAGGCGAGCTGGAAGCCCTCGAGGCGCAGCGACCGGCCCATGGTTCCGGCCCAGCGGCCGTCGCGCAGCGGCTTGTCGCCGAGATTCTCGATGTGGACCACGCCGGCGAGCTTCACGTAAGGCAGGCCGCGATGGGGAGGATCGGCGCTGGCAGCGGAGGCCGAGCCGGCGATGACGGGCAGCATCAGGGCCGCTGCGGACAGCATTCCGAAATAACGACGCAGCATCGAATTACTCCCGTTCAAGCGTCGTGGATCCTGAGAGACGAATCGGACGGCGTGCCAATCATGGATGGCCGCTGTCGACACGTCGTTCGTTGGCTATAAATTGAGGAATCGGGCATGAAACGCCGCTTCGTGCAGCCATACGCTGCTCGCGGCTGTCGTCCCGCACCGAATGTGGACGGTGTTTCGATCTCTACCTTCGAGGTGCTCCTTACGATTGGCGATGGCTGCTGCAACAGCGCGCATACCCTACCGATCATTTAATATCGGTCAAGTCATTAGAATAATCCCGGACATTTTCGATTCCAGCATAAGTCTCTACACTCTAAATCAGCGGTCTCCTACAAGTAGCAAACACTCTCGGATGGCGGCCTCGGACGCGCTCCAGTCTTGCATCAGGCGGTGGGCAGGGTTGCAGCGATGGACTGCTTTGACGTGGATCAAGGTGGCTGTCGGCCGCCGCTCGTATAGGATCGCTCCCGCAACCCGAAGGACCGTCCGGGAAAGAGCGTCATGCCGGAGCCCTGCGGCCGGATCGTGGCCGTGCGCGGTGCCGTGGTCGACGTGCGGCTCGACGACGGCCTGCCGCTGCCCGTCATCGACGAGGCGCTGCACGTCCTCACCGATCAGGCCGAGCCGCTGGTGCTGGAGGTGCAGAGCCATCTCGACGCGCGCACCGTCCGCGCCGTGGCGCTCCAGGCGACGGCGGGCCTCGCCCGTGGCATGCCCGTCGTCGCGACCGGCGCGCCGATCACCGTGCCGGTGGGCGAGGCCGTGCTCGGGCGCCTGCTCGACGTCACCGGCCGTCCCGGCGACCATGGCAGCCCGCTGCCCGCGGGCACGCCGCGCCGCCCGATCCACCGCCCGGCCCCGCCGCTCGCCGCCCGCAGCGGCACCGCCACGGTGTTCGAGACCGGGATCAAGGTGATCGACCTCCTCACCCCGCTCGCCCATGGCGGCAAGGCGGCGATGTTCGGCGGGGCGGGGGTGGGCAAGACCGTGCTGGTCATGGAGCTGATCCGGGCCATGGTCGCGGGCTATCGCGGCATCTCGGTGTTCGCCGGCATCGGCGAGCGCTCGCGCGAGGGCCACGAGCTCCTGCTCGACATGCGCCGCTCGGGCGTGCTTCCCCGCACCGTCCTGGTCTACGGCCAGATGAACGAGCCGCCGGGTGCGCGCTGGCGCGTCGGCCTCACCGCCCTTGCCATCGCCGAGCATTTCCGCGACGCGGCGCGGCAGAACGTGCTGCTCCTGATGGACAACGTGTTCCGCTTCGTCCAGGCCGGCAGCGAGGTCTCGGGGCTGCTCGGCCGCCTGCCGTCGCGGGTCGGCTACCAGCCCACGCTCGAGAGCGAGGTCGCCGATCTCCAGGAGCGCATCGCCTCGGTCGCGGGGGCGGCGATCACCGCGATCGAGGCGGTCTACGTCCCGGCCGACGACTTCACCGATCCGGCCGTGACCGCGATCGCCACCCATCTCGACAGCGTGATCGTCCTGAGCCGCACCCAGGCGGCGGAGGGCATGTACCCGGCGGTCGATCCGCTCGCCTCGAGTTCGGTCCTGCTCGATCCCTTCGTCGTCGGCCGCGAGCACCACGCGCTCGCCCAGCGCGTGCGCGAGATCATCGCGCATTACCGCGAGCTTCAAGACATCATCGCCCTGCTCGGCACCGAGGAGCTGAGCGCCGCCGACCGGCTCGCCGTGGCGCGGGCGCGCAAGCTCCTGCGCTTTCTGACCCAGCCCTTCGCCGTGACCGAGGCCTTCACCGGCAAGCCCGGCCGCTCGGTGCCGCTCGCGCGGACCCTCGCGGGCTGCCGCGCCATCCTCGAGGGAGAATGCGACGGCTGGGCCGAAAGCTCGCTCTACATGGTGGGCGACCTCGACGAGGCGCGCGCCCGCGAGGCGGCCCAGACCGAGGTCGGGGCGTCATGAGGCTTCTGATCACCACCCCCCTCGCGGTCGCGGCCGACCGCGACGACGTCGTCGCGGTCCGCGCCGAGGACGAGACCGGCGCCTTCGGCATCCTGCCGGGTCACGCCGATTTTTTGACCGTGCTCGCGGTCTCGGTCGTGAGCTGGCGCGCTGTCGACGGCGGCACCGGCCACTGCGCCGTGCGCCAGGGGGTCCTCACCGTGACCGGCGGCCGCGAGGTCGCGATCGCCACCCGCGATGCCGTGGTCGGCGACGATCTCGACCGGCTCGAGCACGAGGTTCTCGCCCGCTATCACGAGGCGGTCGAGGCCGAGCGCGCCGCCCGGCTCGGTGGCACGCGGATGCATCTCGAGGCCGTGCGCCAGATCGTGCGCTATCTCCGCCCCAGCGGCGCGCAGGACAAGGGCACGTCATGAGCGGCGACTGGCAGGGGCGGCCCGACGGCCTCGCGGAAGCCGCGCGCCGCCGGCGGGAGCGGGCGCGCGGCAGCGGCGGCGGGCCGTCCCTCGGCCGGCATCTCGCCCAGATCGGCGTTCTGGGCTGGACGATCGTGACTCCGCTGCTGCTCGGCGCCTTCATCGGCCGCTGGCTCGACCGAGCACTCGGCACCGGCGTGTTCTGGGCCGCGACCCTCCTGTTCCTGGGCCTGGCCCTGGGCTGCTGGTCGGCCTGGAAGCGGATGCAGAGCCCGTGAGCGCCACGGACCTCCTCTGGGCCGGCATCGGCTTCGCGCTCGGATCGCTCCATTTCCTGGGCCTGCGCACGAACGCGGCCCTGTTCGCCCGGAGCGCGCTCGCCCGCGCTGCCTGCCTGCAGCTCCTTCGCCTCGCCGCCACCGGGGCGGGCCTCGTCCTCGCCGCCCGGCACGGCGCCCTGCCGCTGCTGCTCGCCGCCCTCGGCCTCCTGCTCGCGCGCCACGTCGTGATCCGCGGCACGGGAGCCACGGCATGAACGGCTCGCCACTTGCGACCGAGATCCTGTTCCGGCTCGGCCCTGTCGCGATCAGCGCACCCGTCGCCGTCACCTGGGCGCTGATGGCGGCCCTCGTCCTCGCGAGCTTCGTTGCCACGCGTCGGCTCGCGCTCCGGCCCGGACGGCGTCAGGCCGCGCTCGAGCTCCTGGTGGACGCGCTCCGGCAGCAGATCCAAGAGACCATGCGGACGGCACCCGAGCCTTACCTGCCGCTGCTCGGCACCCTGTTCCTTCTCATCCTCGCCGCGAACCTTTCCTCCCTGATCCCCGGCATCGAGCCGCCCACGGCCCGTCTCGAGACGGATGCCGCCCTGGCGCTGGTCGTGTTCGCGGCCACGGTCTGGTTCGGCGTGCGTGCCCGCGGCCTGCGCGGCTATCTTGCGACCTTCGCCGAGCCCACGCTGCTCCTCGCCCCGCTCAACCTGGTCGAGACCTTCACCCGCACCTTCTCGCTCATGGTCCGGCTGTTCGGCAACGTGATGAGCGGCGTGTTCGTGATCGGCATCGTGCTCTCGCTCGCCGGCCTGCTCGTTCCCGTTCCGCTCATGGCGCTGGACGCGCTCACCGGCGTCGTCCAGGCCTACATCTTCACCGTGCTCGCCATGGTGTTCATCGGCAGCGCCGTCGGCGAGAGCGCGCCGCCCCCGAAGGAGTGAGCCCTTGGACTGGATCCCGCACGTCAGCATCCTGGCCGCGGCCCTCGCGGTCTCGTTCGGCGCCATCGGCCCGGCGCTGGCCGAAGGCCGGGCGGTCGCGGCCGCCATGGAGGCGATCGCCCGCCAGCCCGAGGCCGCGGGCACGATCTCGCGCACCCTCTTCGTCGGCCTCGCCATGATCGAGACCATGGCGATCTACTGCCTGGTCGTCGCCCTTCTCGTCCTGTTCGCGAACCCGTTCGCACGCTGAAGGCGAAGGGCCTTGCACCTCGACTGGACCACGCTCCTTCTCCAGACGATCAACGTCCTCGTCCTGCTCTGGCTCTTGCAGCGCTTTCTCTGGCGCCCGGTCGTCGCCATCGTCGCCCGCCGCCAGGCCGAGGCGACGAGGCTCCTGGAGGATGCGGAAGCCGCCCGCCGGCAGGCGCTGGAGGAGAAGGAAGCACTCGCCGCCGCCCGTGCCGGCATCGCCCGCGAGCGCGAGGCGGTGCTGGCCGAAGCGCGCCGGGCGGCCGAGGCCGAGCGGGACGCGATCCTCGCGCAAGGACAAGCCGAGATCGCCCGGCTCAGGGCCGAGGCCGAAGCCGGGATCGCCCATGAGCGCGCAGCGCTGGAAGCGGCGCTCGCGGCCGAGGCCGGCCGGCTCGCGGTCGCGATCGCGCGCCGGCTGCTCGCCCGTCTGCCGCCGGCGGCCACGTTCGAGCTGTTCCTGGACGGGCTGCAGCGGGCGGTGGCGGGCCTGCCCGAGGCGACGCGCGCGGGCCTCGCCGGCGAGCCGGTCGAGCTCGTCACCGCCGCGCCGCTGGGCGAGGCCGAGGCGCAGCGTGCCGCCGCGCTGCTGGCCGAAGCGCTCGGCCGCGACGGCGTGCGCCTCTCTTTCCGGGTCGATCCCGACCTGATCGCGGGCGTGGAACTGCGCGCCCCGCATCTCGTGGTCCGCAACAATTGGGCCGCGGACCTCGAGCGCATCGAGACGGAGCTGACCGGCGATGACCATCGCAACGGATCTTCCGAGCCGCTGGCTCGAGCGGGCCAGCGCCCGGGTGAGCGCCACCCCGCTCGAGCCCAGGATCGACGAGATCGGCCGGGTGCTGCAGGTGGGTGACGGCATCGCCCTCGTTTCCGGCCTGCCGGGCGCCCGGCTCGACGAGCTCCTCGGCTTCGAGCGCGGCCAGCTCGGCTTCGCCCTCACCCTCGATGCCGACACGATCGGCTGCGTGCTGCTCGACGACGTGGCGGGGGTCGCGGCCGGCGACGTGGTGCGCGGCACGGGCGAGGTCGTGCACGTGCCGGTGGGGAGCGGCCTGCTCGGCCGCATCCTCGACCCGCTCGGCCGGCCGCTCGACGGCGGCGGGCCGGTGGCGGCCGATGGCTTCGCGCCGATCGAGCGGCCCGCCCCCGCCATCATCGAGCGCGACCTCGTCACCGAACCGGTCCAGACCGGGGTGCTGGTCGTCGATGCCCTCTTCGCGCTCGGCCGCGGCCAGCGCGAGCTCGTCATCGGCGACCGCGGCACCGGCAAGACGACGCTCGCGACCGATGCCATCATCGCCCAGAAGCGGAGCGATGTGGTCTGCGTCTACGTCGCCGTCGGCCAGAAGTCGGCGGCGGTGCAGCGCGTGATCGAGGCCGTGCGGGCGCACGGCGCGCCCGAGCGCTGCCTGTTCGTCGTCGCCGAGGCCGCGCGTGCTCCGGGCCTGCGGTGGATCGCCCCCTTCGCCGGCTTCACCATGGCGGAATGGTTCCGCGATCGCGGGCGGCACGCACTGGTCGTGATCGACGATCTCACGCGCCATGCCGCGACCCATCGCGAGCTGGCGCTGCTCACCCGCCAGCCGCCCGGCCGCGAGGCCTATCCAGGCGACGTGTTCTACCTGCATGCGCGCCTGCTCGAGCGCGCGGCGAAGCTCGCACCCGAAAAGGGCGGCGGCTCGCTCACCGCCCTTCCCATCGCCGAGACCGAGGCCGGCAATCTCAGCGCCTACATCCCGACCAACCTGATCTCGATCACCGACGGCCAGATCGTGCTCGACATGCGGCTGTTCAACGAGGGGCACAAGCCCGCGGTCGACATCGGCCGCAGCGTCAGCCGGGTGGGCGGCAAGACCCAGGCCCCGGCCCTGAGGAGCGCCGCCGAGAGCCTGAGGCTCGACTACGCCCAGTTCCTCGAGCTCGAGATGTTCACCCGCTTCGGCGGCATGGTCGATGCGCGCGTGCGGGCCCGGATCGGCCGCGGCCAGCGCATCCGCGCCGTGCTCGCCCAGCCGCCTTATGCCCCGAAACGCCTCGCCGACGAGGTGGCGCTGGTGCTGGCGGTGCAGGAGGGGCTGCTCGATTCCTTGCCGGTCGAGCAGGTGGCGGCGTTCGCGACGGCATTGCCGGGCTGGCTCGACGCCGAGGCGGGCAGCGTGGCGCAGGCTCTCGAGCGCACCGGCGAGCTGCCGCCGGCAGACCGCACAGTCCTGATCGAGGCGCTGCGCCGGCTCGCAGCCCGCCTGCGGCCGGCCGAAGGGGCCGCGGCCTGATGGGCGGCCGGCTCGCCGAGGTCACGGCGCGGATCCGCAGCGTCGAGCAGCTCGGCGGGGTGATGACGGCGATGCGCGGCATCGCCGCCGCCCGGCTGCAGCAGGCGCGGGCGCTCCTGCCGGGGATCGAGGCCCATGCCGGGCTCGTCGGCCGTGCCATCGCCACAGCGCTCCGGCTCGAGGACGGCGGCGAGCCGCCGCCGGGTCGGGGCGGGACGCCGCCGCTCGCGCTGGTCCTGTTCTGCGCCGAGCAGGGCTTCGCCGGCATCTTCAGCGAGCGCATCCTCGAGGCGGCCGGGCCGGATCTCGCGAGCGCCACGCTGCTCGTCGCCGGCTGCCGCGGTGCCGTCCTGCTCGCCGAGCGCGGCCTCGCGCCCGCGGTCGCGCTCGCCATGGCGACCCAGGCCGGCCGGATCGCCCATGTCGCCGACCGGCTCGCCGAAGCGCTCTACGCGCGGGTCGCCGCGGGCCGGATCGTGCGCGCCGATCTCGTCCACGCCCGGCCCGGAACGGGCGGCGCGGTCGAGGTCGTGCGCCGCCCGCTGCTGCCGCTCGACCTGCGCGCCTTCGCGGTCCCCGCAGGGCACCTGCCGCCGCTGATCACGCTGCCGCCCGCGACCCTTCTCGCCCGGCTCGCGACCGAGTACGTCTTCGCCACCTTGTGTGCCGCCGCGGCCGAGAGCTTCGCCGCCGAGAACGCGGCACGGCTCGAGACGACGGCGGCGGCGAAAGGCCATGTCGACGAGACCCTGGCCCGGCTCGCGGCCGAGCAGCAGCGCCTCCGGCAGGAGGAGATCACGAGCGACATCGTCGAGCTCGCCGCGGGCGCCGAGGCGCTGCGCTGAGTCCGCCGCTTCCGCTGCGGCAGGAACCTGCCCCGACCTCGCTGCTTACTCCCTCGTGACGACCGCGAGCGGCCTGCTCCGTGCGGCGGAGGCCGGAGCCCGCCTCGGGTCCCGAGGAGCAGCGAGGATGCAGCACGATCTGGCGATCCGCCGGCTGAAGGAGCTGGGCCAGCGGCAGGGGCACGTGACGCTGGACCAGGTCAAGAGCGTCCTGCCGATCGACACGATGACGCCCGAGGAGCTCGGCCGGGTGGCGATGCAGCTCGAGGATGCCGGCGTGGAGGTGCAGCTCGACGAGGATCTGCTGCGTCCCCGCTCCTCCACCCGGGAGGAGGTCGCTTCTCCGTCCCGCCTCCTGCCGGTCGACTCCGAGCCGGCGCCGATGCCGCCTGCCGCGCCCTCGCCGGCACGGGCCGCGACGTCGCCGCCACGGGACATCCGCCCCGAGGCCGGCTCGGCCGAGCCGCGCGCCGGGCGGGCACCCCGCGCTGCCTCTACCACCGTGCTCGTGACCATTCTGATCGCCGTCGTCGTCGCCGCGATTCTTCTCTATGTACTGATGCGCTGATTCGCTTCGCCTCGAAGCGGCCATCGTGCCGCATACCATAAAACCATGAAGCGATACATGATGAGCCTGTTCTGTAAATGGATGGCCTACCTCCAACTATTCAGCGGGACCTGAATGCTCATGAGCGCCCTTGCCGGACGGGCCCCAGCCATGGCCGATCCGAAACGGCTCCTCACCAGAGACGGGCGCAAGCCTCTGGTGCTTCTGGTCGAGGATCACCGGGTCAACCAGGCGCTCGGCAGGGCGCTCCTGGAGCATCTGGGCTGCGAGGTCGACGTCGCCCACGATGGCGCCGAGGCGATGAGCATCCTGCACGACCGCAGCTACGATCTCGTGCTCATGGACATCGTCATGCCGGTGATGGACGGGAGCGAGGCGACGAGGCGGCTGCGCGCGGCCGGCGTCACCGTGCCGATCCTGGCACTCACCGCCACGCCGGACGACCGGAGCAGCCTGCTGAAGCTCGGCTTCACCGCCTGCCTGCCCAAGCCGGTCTCGGCGAGCGACCTGCGGGCGGCGATCTCGCAGGCGCTGGGCGCCACCGCCTGCCGGTGACGCCCGCGGGACGAGCGGCGCCCGTCCAACAGTAGCCCGGCGTCGGGGCCGGCGCCTCTCTCGGTCGAGTCTACTGCCCGGCCGTCCGCTGGGCCGGACGCTTGCCTACCGGGACCATGATGTGCGCGTAGGGCGTTCCCTTCCACATCACGTAAGGACCGGCGGTCTGCGGCGTGGCGGGAATGGCTTCGAGCTGCGCCGGGTCGGGCACGAGGATCATGACGTGCGGTCCCTCGACCACGAACTGGTTGTCCGCCGTCGGACCCGTGGCGTAAGGATCGACATTGCTCGCTCCGGTATCGCCCGAGAGCATGTAGGCGATGCCGATCCGGTCGGTCTTGAACGGCTTCCTGGCCATGTAGGCCTCGTTCCACGCCATCCAGACCGCGTCGGCGCACATGGCTTCCTTGCCCAGGGAGCGCAACGAGGCGGGTGTGGGCATGCAGACGTAAGGGCCGCTGCCTTCCCGGAGCACGGTGCCGTTCTCGTCCATCACCTTGGCGGTCTCGCGGATCGCCGGCGGTGCCGCGCTCAGCGCGTCCTCGATCAACGCCTGCTCGTCCGGCCCGGCTCCGGCCACCGTTCCGGCCGGCAGGAAAGCCGCGGCCGACGCGAAGACGAAGGGTGCCGCGCGACGTAGGCGGTGAGCAGACATCATCGGATCCTCTCCTTGATGCAGTGCATATGGCCGGGCCGATCACGGCTCGGCATCACCGGCCGGCAGCGCCTTGCTGGTTCGACGATCGAGACGGCCGAAAAACCCGGCGACGGCCACGACACCCGTCCCGCCGCCCCGAGGGCGTTTCCGACCGGCGTTCGCAGGGAGCCGCTGTGCCGAAGCCCGAACGTCTGCTGCGGCGCTCCTCGCGGCTGCCTGCGGAGGCGATCTCGGGCCTCCGTCCTCCTTTCGATGGCGCCTGCCTGGCACATCGCTTCATTGCCAACCGTACATCCTCCTCTTGCCCGGCCGGGTTGTCAACTCGATCCGGCGAGCAGCTTCGGATCGGCCGGCTCGCCAATCGGACATGCGGCGCCGTGCCCGCCGACGGGCCTCACCCCCACCGCCTCGAGCCCGCCTTTCGGCATCTGGCAGAGGTCCTCCCCGAGGATCGTATCGCCGGCCGGCGGGAGGGGGGCGATGGCGAGAGCCGTTCTGGGCTTTGCCCCCATCGCGCAGACATCGTCCAAGGCATGGTTGGCGGCGATCCGGCCGAAGAGACGGGGATCGCTCACGAAGGCGCGGAAGAAGTCGGCGGTCTGGACCAGAAGCGCTTCGCGCGGCGGGCGCGGCACGGCGGCATCGTCGCCCGAGCCCAGCTCGGCCTCGCGTACGCGCGTCATGGCCCGCCCGGCATCGCCGGCAGGTCCTGGTACTGCCGCATCCAGCGCCGGTCGATCCACTGCTTGAGCCGCCACGCCCATCTGCCTTCGAGCGACCACGACCCGCGCGCGGCAACGGCATAGCGGTCGCCCGTGCCGATGAGGGTGAGGAACCGGCGCTGCGGCACGAACGGCCGCAGCGGCTGACCCGAGAGCGCCCGGCGCAGGTTCGCGGCCAAGGGCGGCCCCTGCCGGACGGCGAACACCCCGGCCTTCTCGCGCGGATGGGGCAGCACGGACGCGACGTCGCCGGCCGCGAACACGTGCGGGTCGCCGATGGAGCGCAAGGTGGCGTCCACGGCGACGAAGCCGTCGCGATCGAGCGGCAGGCCGGTCTCGGCGAGCCAGGGCGCCGCCCCGGCCTCGGTCGCCCACAAGGCGGCATCGAAGCGGATGCACCGGCCGTCGGCGCACACGAGCTCGCCGTCCGCCACCTCGACCACCTCGGCCCCGGTATGGACCGCGATCGCGCGTTCGTGAAGGATGCGCATGAGCCGGCGCCGGGCGCTCGCATGGTGCCGCGGCAGGAGTTCTTCGGCCGTGACGAGGGCGAAGCGCACGAGGAGGCCGCGGGTGCGGTGCTGCATGGCGAGTACCAGCTCCACCCCCGCCGCTCCGCCGCCGACCACGACCACGTCCTGCGGCGACCGGCTGGCGCGGAGCCGGTCCAGGAGCGTCTCCCAGCGCCGGGCGAAGCGGTCGATCGGCTTCACCGGGATGGTGTGCCGGGCGGCACCCGGCACCGTCCAGGGTTTCGGCGAGGCGCCGATGTCGAGCGAGAGCACGTCGTAGCGGAGCGGCAGATGACGGCGGCAGTGGAGGCGGCGCGCCGCGCGATCGAGTCCTACCGCCTCGTCGGCGATCAGCCGCGCACCGGCGAACCGGGCGAGCGGTGCGAGGTCGATGTGGCATTCCTCGAAGCGGTAATGGCCGGCGACGAAGCCCGGCAGCATCCCGGAATAGGGTGTGGCGACGTCGCGCGCGATCAGCGTCAGCCGCACGCCCGGCAGCGGCCGCATCCCGAAGCTTTTCAGGACGGCGACATGGGCATGGCCGCCGCCCACGAGCACCAGCTCCTTCCTCACGGGCGCGGTCTGCATCTTCCCTCACCGGTCGGGTTCGGACTCCGCATCCTCTCCATGCTGCGCCGCTTTCGCCCTACCCGCCTTGCACGGTGCAGCGGGAACTTTGCTCGGAGGACGACGTTTCGGCCACGTTCGAGGCCTCGAAAAGGCTTGAATGTTAATATGTTAATGAAGTTCCGGTAAGCTCGTCCATGGCGCAGATCTTCCACCCCGGTGCCGACACGCGGCTGCGGCTCGCGATGGTGGCGCTCGGTGGAGGGCTCGTCCTTCTGTTCGTTGCGGGCGACCGGTTCTTCGGCTCCGACTGGTTCACCGGCCGCGGCGACCATCCGGCCCAGCCCGTGCCGTTCAGCCACCAGCACCATGTCGCCGGGCTCGGGATCGACTGCCGCTACTGCCACGATCAGGTCGAGCGCACCGCCACCGCCGGCTATCCCCCGACCTATACCTGCATGTCCTGCCATTCGCAGATCTGGACCGGCGCGCCGGTGCTCGCACCCGTGCGCGCCAGCCTCGCGCACGACGAGCCGATCCGCTGGCAGAAGGTCTACGACCTGCCCGACTTCGTCTACTTCGACCATGCCATCCACCTCAAAGGGGGTGTGGGCTGCTCGACCTGCCACGGCCGGGTCGACCGGATGCCGATCACGGCGCAAGCCGCACCGCTCACCATGGGCTGGTGCCTGAGCTGCCACCGCGACCCTGCTCCTCATCTTCGCGACCCGGCGGACCTGTTCGCCATGGACTGGCAGCCCGGTCCCGACCAGCGCCAGAAAGGGGAGGCACGCATGGCCCGTCTCGGCATCGAGCCGGCACGGCTCCAGAACTGCTACACCTGCCACCGCTGAGACGCGCGATGACGGGCCGGCCCGAGCGCGAGATCGCGGCCTTGCGCGCGCAGCTCCAGGGCGAGCGCGGACCCCGGCTGTGGCGCAGCCTCGAGGAGATCGCGGAAAGCCCTGCCTTCGCGCGCGTGCTCGGTGCCGAGTTCGGCGGTTTCGCCCTGCCCGAGGCGGGCCGGCGCGACGTGCTCCGCGCCATGGCGGCCTCGATTCTGCTCGCGGGCCTCCCGGGTTGCGGCAAGGGACCGCCCGACGCGGTGCTGCCGCGCGTCGCGGATCCCGCCGACGATCCCCCACCCGACCGGCCGCGGCAGTATGCCACCGCCGTGACGTTCGAGGGCTTCGCCCGGCCCGTCCTCGCCACGACCTATGCCGGCCGGCCGGTCAAGCTCGAGGGCAACCCCGACCACCCGGCGAGCCGGGGTGCCACCGATGCCTTCACCCAGGCCGCCGTGCTCGAGCTCTACGACCCCGACCGCTCGCAGAGCCCGACCCTGCTCGGCAAGGAAAGCGGCTGGGACCAGGCGGTGCAGGCGATGGTAACCGCACGCCGGGACTGGCTGCGGAACGGCGGCGAGGGTGTCAGGCTCCTCGTCGAGCCCACGACCTCGCCGACCTTCCGCCGCCAGATCGAAGCTCTGCGGCAGCAGCTCCCGCAGCTTCGTCTCCACGCCTTCGAGCCCGTCGGCAAGGAGCGGCGCGAGGCGGCGGCCCGGCTCGCCTTCGGCCGGCCGCTCGCCCTGCGCTACGCGCTCGAGCACGCCGCGGTCGTGGTCTCGCTCGAGGACGATCTCTTGGGGCCGGGACCGGCGCAGGTGGACCATGCGCTCGGCTGGTCGGCGCGCCGGCGCGGCGGCCACGACGCCGGGGCCGAGGCGATCCGGCTCCACGTCGCCGAGAGCACGCCCACGCTCACCGGTGCCATGGCCGACACGCGCCGGATCGTGCCGTCCGCCCGCATCCCGGCGCTCGTGGCGGTACTGGCGGCAGCGCTCGGCCGCGACGGCGCGCCGGCCGCCCCCGAGCTTTCGGCCGATGAACGTGGGTTCGTTTCGTCCTGGGCGAGCGAGCTCCGCGCTCATCGCGGCGAAGCGCTCCTCGCCGTGGGCGCGCACCAGCCGCCGGAGGTCCAGGCCCTGGCCTTGCGCGTGAACGCGCAGCTCGGCCAGCTCGGCCGCACGCTGCTGGCGAGCGAGCCCGTGGTCTGGCCCGGCGCCGAGGCGGCCGGTACGCTCCAGGAGCTCGTGGCCGACATGGCGGCGGGCCGCGTCCAGGCTCTCGTCGTGCTCGGCGCCAACCCGGCCTACACGGCCCCCGGCGATCTCGATTTCACGGCCGCCCTGCAGAAGGTGCCCTGGCGGCTCCATGCCGGGCTGCATCGTGACGAGACGGCGGGCTTCTGCCACTGGCACCTGCCGCTCGCTCATCCGCTCGAATCCTGGAGCGACGCCCGCACGGTGGACGGCACGGCCACGATCCTGCAGCCGACCGTGCGCCCGCTGTTCGGCGGCCGCTCCGTGCACGAGGTCGTGGCCCTGCTCGCGGGCGACCCCTGGGCGCGTGACCGCGAGATCGTGCGCGCGACCTGGCGCGATCGCCTCGACGACGACGCCTGGCGCGCGGCGCTGCGGCAGGGCTTCGTTCCCGGTACCGCGGCGGCTCCCGTCGGCGATCTCGCCCCCTCTCCTGCCCCGATCGGCCTGCCGCCGGCGGGCGGGGATCGGGGGCTCGAGGTCGTGATCCGGCCGGACCCCTCGATCTGGGACGGGCGCTTCGCCAACTGCGCCTGGCTGCAGGAGCTGCCGAAGCCGCTCACCAAGCTGACCTGGGACAACGTGCTGCTCGTAAGCCCGGCGCTCGCGGCCGAGCGTGGGCTTGCAACCGGCGACGTGGCGCGGATCACGCTGGGCGACCGCGAGCTGCGCGGCCCGGTTTGGGTCCAGCCCGGTCAGGCGGCGCATACGGTGACGGCCCATCTCGGCTATGGCCGGAAGCGCATCGGCCGGGTCGGGCAGGGCATCGGCTACGACGCTTACGCGTTCCGCGCTTCCACCAAGCCCTGGCTCGGCACGGGTGCCGAGATCGCCGCGACGGGCGACCGGCACGAGCTCGCCACCACCCAGCCGCACCACCGGATGGACGAGTACCGGCCGGTGCGGCTCGTGGCCCCCGGCAAGGCGCTGGAGGCGAGGCCCGAGGAGGAGAACCAGGCGAGCCTCTACCCGGACTGGGACTATCCCGAGATCGCCTGGGCCATGGTGATCGATCTGGACTTGTGCATCGGCTGCAACGCCTGCGTGCTCGCCTGCCAGGCCGAGAACAACGTGCCCTCGGTCGGCAAGCACGAGATCGGGATGGGCCGCGAGATGCACTGGCTTCGGGTCGACGCCTACCACGACGGCGATCCTTTGGACCCGAGCTTCTACTTCCAGCCCGTCCCCTGCATGCACTGCGAGAAGGCGCCGTGCGAGGTCGGCTGTCCCGTGAACGCCGCCGTCCATACCCCCGACGGGCTCAACGCGCAGGTCTACAATCGCTGCGTGGGTACCCGCACCTGCTCGAGCTACTGTCCCTACAAGGTGCGCCGCTTCAACTGGTTCGAGTACGCGAAGCCCGCGGAGCCGATCGTGGCGGCGCACTACAACCCCGAGGTCACGGTGCGCGCCCGCGGTGTCATGGAGAAGTGCACCTACTGCATCCAGCGCATCGCCCGGGCGCGGATCGACGCCGCCCTCGAAGACCGGCCGCTGAAAGGCTCGGACGTGATCACGGCCTGCGCTGCCGTGTGCCCCACGACCGCCATCCGCTTCGGCGACCGCAACGACGGGGCGAGCGAGGTCGCAAGAGCGCAAAAGAGCCCGCGCCATTACGGGCTGCTCGAGGAGCTGGGGGTGCGCCCGCGCACGACCTACCTCGCCCGCATCGCGGACCAGGGCGAGAAGGGGGAGGGCTGAGACGCGATGGCGGCCGCCTCCCCGCCCCGGCAGCGCCGCATCTACCGCCTGCCCGAAGGGCACGAGTTCCGCACCGTCACCGAGCAGGTGGCGGCGATCCCGCTCCATTACCCGCAGCGCTTGCGCTGGTGGCTCGGCTTCATCGGCAGCTCGCTGCTCTTGGGCCTTCTGATCGTCTCGGCGGCCTATCTCTTCAGCGAGGGCATCGGCGTCTGGGGCAACACCATCCCGGTGAACTGGGGCATCGCCATCAGCAACACGGTCTGGTTCATCGGCATCGGCCACGCCGGCACCTTCATCTCGGCCCTCCTTCTCCTCACCCAGCAGCACTGGCGCAACTCGCTCAACCGCTTCGCGGAAGCCATGACGCTGCTCGCCGCCACCTGCGCCGCCTCCTATCCCTTGTTCCATCTCGGCCGGCCGTTCTTCTTCTACTGGGTCGTGCCCTACCCCAACACGATGGCGCTCTGGCCGCAGTTCCGGAGCCCCTTGGTCTGGGACTTCTTCGCGTTCGCGACCTACATCACGGTCTCGCTCATCTTCTGGTACATCGGTCTCGTTCCCGATCTCGCCGCCGTGCGCGACCGGGCGACACGCCGCCTGCCGCAGGTGCTGTTCGGCATCTTCGCCCTCGGCTGGCGCGGCTCGGCCGTCCACTGGGAGCGCTGGCGCCGCGCCTATCTTCTCGTCGCGGTCGTGGCACTGCCGCTCGTGGTCTCGGTGCACAGCGGCGTGTCGCTCCTGTTCGCCGTGGGCCAGATCCCCGGCTGGCACACCACCGTTTTTCCGCCCTACTTCGTGCTGGGTGCCGTGTTCTCGGGCTTCGCGGTCGTCATCATGATCGCGATCACGCTGCGGCATGCCTTCAGGCTCTACGATCTCGTCACCCGGCGCCATCTCGAGCTTCTGGGCTTGTGGCTCCTCGCCACGGGCTGGATGACGGCCTACGGCTACCTCGCCGATGCCTTCATGGCCTGGTACTCGGGCGACAGCTTCGAGCGCGGCACCCTTCTCGACCGGCTGGCCGGCCCGTTCTGGCCGATCTACTGGGGGGCCGTGATCTGCAACTTCGTGCCGCTGCAGGCCTTGTGGTTCCCGCGGCCGCGCCGCTCGTCGTTCGTGCTGTTCGTGATCGCGTTCCTCGTCACGGTCGGCATGTGGTTCGAGCGCTACATGCTCGTGATCTCGGGCCTGTTCCGCGATTTCCTGCCGTCGTCCTGGGGCGGCTACGTGCCGACGTTCTGGGACTGGGGCATCTTCTTCGGCCTCATCGGCTTCTTCCTGTTCTTCTTCTTCCTGTTCGTGCGCTTCCTGCCGGCGGTCTCGATGTTCGAGATCAAGGAAGCGGTCTGGGAGGAAGAGCATGACACCTGAGCTCTACGGCCTCATGGCCGAGTTCGACCACCCGACCGGGCTCGTGGCCGCGGCCGAGGCCGCGCGCGAGGAAGGCTACCGGGCGCTCGACGCCTACACCCCGATCCCGGTCGGGGATCTGGGGCCGCTCCTGGGCGATCCCGGCAGCCGGCTGCCGGTCCTGACCTTCATCGGCGGCGCGCTGGGTGCCGCGGGCGGCCTGTTCATGCAGTGGTACGCCGACGTCATCGACTACACGATCAACATCGGCGGCCGCCCGCTCGCTTCCTGGCCCGCTTTCGTTCTGCCCGCGTTCGAGCTCGGCGTGCTGGGTGCGGTGGGCTTCGCCGTCTCCGGGATGCTGATCGCGAACCGGCTGCCGCGCCTGCACCATCCGGTGTTCGCGGTCGACCGCTTCCGGCTCGCGAGCGAGGACCGCTTTTTCTTGTGCATCCGTGCCGACGACCCACGCTTCGACCGCAAGGACACGCGGGCCTTCCTCGAACACCAGGGTGCCAAGCACGTCCACGAGGTGCCGGCATGCTGAAGCAGCACCTGCCCCTCGTCCTGCTCCTCGGCGTTCTCGCCGCCTGCGACCAGCGCATGGTCAACCAGGCGAAGGACAAGGCCTACAAGGAGGCGGCGGGCCTGCCCAAGCACATGACCCTGCAGCCGCCGCCGGAAGGCACGGTGGCGCGCGACGAGGCCGCCTACCGGCAGGCGCTCGCTACCCGCCCGCCCATGACCATGGCGCTGCTCGAACGCGGCCGCGAGCGGTTCGGGATCTACTGCTCGCCCTGCCACGGCCGGCTCGGCGACGGCAGCGGCATGATCGTCCAGCGCGGCTTCCCGCGCCCACCGAGCTACCACGACCAGCGCCTGCGCCAGGCCCCGGACCGCCACTTCGTCGACGTCATCACCAACGGCTTTGGTGCCATGTACGGCTACGCCGCCCGCGTGCCGCCGGCCGACCGCTGGGCGATCGTGGCCTATATCCGCGCCCTCCAGCTCAGCCGCGACGCGCCCGTGGCCGCGCTGCCGGAGCCGCTCCGCGCCACGCTGGAGGCGCAGAAATGAACGGCGCCGAGCGCCGGCTGCTGATCGCCTGCGGCATTGGCGCGCTCGCGGCCATCTCGGGCTTCCTGCTCGCCCCGCGCGCCCTGCTGCAGGCCTATCTCGCGGCCCTGCTGTTCTGGGCGGCGCTGCCGATCGGGGCGCTCGGCTGGGTGATGTGCGAGCACGTCACCCCCGGCGACTGGGGCCGGCCGATCCACGAGACGCTCGCCGGCGCCTGCCGCACCCTGCCCGCGACGGGGATCGCCTTCCTCCCGATCCTCCTGGCCCTGCCGCTGCTCTATCCCTGGGCCGCCCCGGCGACGGCGGCCCGCTTCGCCGACAAGGCGTTCTGGCTGACCCCCTGGTTCCTCGTGCTCCGCACCGTGCTCCATTTCGGGATCTGGTCGCTCCTCGCCTTCGCCCTCCTGCGCCGGCCGCGCGGCGGGACCTGGGCGCTGGGCGGAATCGGCCTCGTCGTCCTCGTCGTCACCGGCAGCCTCGCCGCCGTCGACTGGCGCCTGTCGCTCGAGCCCGGCTTCGCCTCCTCGGCCTATGGTCTTCTCTTCCTCATGGAGTGCGGGCTCGAGGCGCTCGCGTTCGCGATCCTGATGGTGCTGCTCGCCCCGCCTTTCCCGAGCGAGCGGCAGCGCCGCATTCTCGCCGCCGTCCTCGTCGGCGTCGTTCTCCTTTGGGCCTATGTCGCCTTCATGCAGTATCTCGTGATCTGGTCCGGCGACATCCCGCGCGAGGCCGACTGGTATGTGAAGCGGGCCCGAGAACCCTGGCTCTGGCTGCTGTGGGCCGCCACCTGGCTGCAGGGCATCGTCCCCTTCCTCGCCCTTCTCCTCGGCAGCGTGCGCGGCAGCCGGCGGGCGATGCTGGTCTTGTGCGCCCTGATCCTTCTGGGCCGGCTCGCGGACGCGCTCTGGCTGACGCTGCCGGCGTTCCCGGACGCGGGCTGGGGGACGCTTCTCCTCGCCCTGGCACTCGTGATCGGCCTCGGCGGGGCCTGGCTGCTCCTGTTCCTGCGGCTCCGGCGCGACGAGCCCGTGTCCCTGCCGGCATCCTCGGAGGTGCGCCATGCCTGAAGCCCGGGCGGCCAGCGCCGTGCAGGAAGGCAGCGAGGCCCATGCGCGCGCCATCTTCTTCGGCGGGCTCGCGGTGCTGGCCCTGATCGTCCTGATCGGCGCGGGCTTGTGGCTGCTCGCGACCCGCTTGCAGCGCTGGCACGCGGCGGGGCAGCCGCCGGCGACCCCGATCGAGACCGCAACGATCGCGCCC
The DNA here is from genome assembly GCF_037908215.1 of Benzoatithermus flavus. Lineage (NCBI taxonomy): Bacteria > Pseudomonadati > Pseudomonadota > Alphaproteobacteria > Geminicoccales > Geminicoccaceae > Benzoatithermus > Benzoatithermus flavus. The sequence goes on from NZ_JBBLZC010000011.1 coordinate 68,072, forward strand.
CCGCCGCCGCGGCTCCAGGTCTCGCCGGCCTCGGACCTCGCCGCGTTCCGCGCCCACGAGGAGGCGGAGCTCCACAGGCTCGGCTGGGTCGACCGGCAGGCGGGCCGCGCCCGGATCCCGATCGAGGATGCGATGCGGCTCCTGGCCGCGCACGGCTGGCCGCAGACGCCGGAGCCGCCGCCATGAGGCCCCTGCGGCTCGCCGTGCCGCTGCTCGCGGCCCTTCTTCTCGCCGCCCCGGCGCGCCCACAGACGCTGCAGGACCGGGCCGCGGTCGATCCGCCCCTGGGCGCGCAGGTGCCGACCGCCCTCCCCTTCCGCGACGAGACCGGCCGCTCCGTCCGGCTCGCCGCCCTGCTCGGCGCCGTGCCGGTGATCCTGGCCCCGGTCTACTACACCTGCCCCAATCTCTGCGGCGTGACGCTCGCCGCCCTGCTCGCGGGCTTACGCGACACGCCGCTCGCCCCCGGCCGGGACTACCGCGTGGTCGCGGTCAGCATCGACCCGGCCGAGGGGCCGAAGGATGCCGCCGTCGCGGAAGAGAAGGCGCTGACGCAGTTCCCCGAGGCCAGAGCCGCGGTCCGCTTCCTCACCGGCGATGCGGCTCCGGTCGCGGACCTGATGCGGGCGATCGGCTACCGCTACCGCCGCGACGACGCCATCGACCCGTTCACCCATGCCGCCGGCGCCGCGGTGCTCGCCCCCGACGGCCGCCTCGCGCGCTGGCTGCCCGGCATCGGCTTTGAGCCGCAGGATCTCCGCCTCGCGCTCGTCGAGGCGGGAGAGGGCCGGATCGGCACGCTCGGCGACCGTCTGCTCCTGCTCTGCTCGCACTTCGATCCTTTGACCGGCCGCTACACGGGAGCAGTGATGAGCCTCGTGCGCGGGCTCGGCGCCGGCACGGCACTTCTGCTCGCGGGCACGCTCGGCGGCGCTTTCCTGCGCGAGCGGCGCCGTTCCGGCCGCGAGCGCGGAGACGGCTGATGGCGCTCGCACCCGTCGAGCTCTGGCCGGCCTCCGCCTCGGCTTACGCCCGCGAGATCGACAGGCTGATCTGGTCCTATACCGGCCTGATCCTGTTCCTCGCCGTGCCGATCATCGCCTGCCTCGTCGTGTTCGCGATCCGCTACCGCCGCGGCTCGGACGCCGACCGCAGCAACCCGCCGGTCCACGGGCTCCGGCTCGAGCTCGCCTGGACCGGCCTGCCCTTCCTCGCCACGCTCGTCTTCTATTTCTGGGCGGCCGACCTCTACTCCCGCCAGTGGGTGCCGCCCAAGGACACGCTCGACATCGCGATCGTCGCCGAGCAGTGGATGTTCAAGGCCGAGCATCCCGGCGGCCAGCGCGAGATCGACGAACTGCACGTCCCGGCCGGCCGGCCCGTGCGCCTCGTCATGACCTCGCAGGACGTGATCCACAGCTTCTACCTGCCGGCACTCCGGCTGAAGCAGGACGTGCTGCCCGGCCGCTACACCACGCTCTGGTTCGAGGCCGACACGCCCGGCACCTATGCTCTGCGCTGCGCCGAATATTGCGGCAGCGAGCACTCGGCCATGGGCGGGCGGTTCGTCGTCCTCTCGCCCAAGGACTATGCCGCCTGGCTCGCCACCTTCTCGGTCGACCGCACGCTCGCCCAGGAAGGCGAGGCCCTGTTCCGGCGCCTGGGCTGCAGCGGCTGCCACGGGGCCCGGTCGGTCGCCCGCGCCCCCAGCCTCGCCGGCATCTCCGGCAAGCCGCAGCCGCTCGCGGACGGCTCGATCGTCATCGCCGACGAGCAGTATGTGCGCGACAGCATCCTCCAGCCCAAGCGCCAGGTCGTCGCCGGGTTCGCCCCGATCATGCCGAGCTTCGAGGGCCAGATCGGCGAGGAGGACCTCGTCCGCCTCGTGGCCTACGTGAAGTCGCTCGCCGACGCCTCAGCCGAGGCCGCACCACCCGGTGCCGCCGTGGAGCCACCGCGATGAGCATCGCCAGCGCCGATCTCGCCTTCGCTCCTGCCGGGGAGCAGCAGCCCAGCTATCTCTCCGCCGGTCACTCCTTGCGCTCGTGGCTCTTGAGCACCGACCACAAGCGCGTCGCCGTGCTCTATCTCGTCTCGGTCACGGGCTTCTTCTTCCTGGGAGCCATTGCCGCCGCCCTGATCCGCCTCGAGCTGATCACGCCGGCGGGCGACCTCGTCAGCGACGACACCTACGACAAGTTGTTCACGCTGCACGGGGTCATCATGGTCTGGTTCTTCCTGATCCCCTCGATCCCGGCGACGTTCGGCAACTTCCTGATCCCGCTCATGATCGGGGCGACGGACCTCGCCTTCCCGCGCCTCAATCTCCTCTCCTGGTACATCTACGTCCTCGGCGGCCTGTTCACGGCCTACGTGCTGCTGGCAGGCGGGGTCGACACGGGCTGGACCTTCTACACCCCCTTCAGCTCGCTGTTCTCGAACACCCACGTCGTCGCCGCCGCCTGCGGCATCGTCGTCGTCGGCTTCTCCTCGATCCTGACCGGGCTCAACTTCATCGTCACGATCCACACATTGCGGGCACCCGGCATGACCTGGTTCCGGCTGCCGATCTTCTGCTGGTCGCACTACGCGACCTCGGTGATCCTGGTCCTCGCCACGCCCGTGCTCGCCATGACGCTGCTGCTCGTCGTCGCCGAGCGCGTGCTGGGCTTGGGCATCTTCGATCCGAACAAGGGCGGCGATCCCCTCCTGTTCCAGCATCTCTTCTGGTTCTACAGCCATCCCGCGGTCTACATCATGATCCTGCCGGGGATGGGGGTCGTCACCGAGCTCGTCACCGCGTTCGCGAAGAAGCGCGTCTTCAGCTACGCGTGGGTGGCGTTCGCGAGCATCGCCATCGCCTTCATCGGCTTTCTCGTGTGGGCACACCACATGTTCGTGGCCGGCATGTCGCTCTATGCCGGCCTCGTCTTCTCGTTCATGAGCTTCGCCGTCGCCGTGCCGTCGGCGATCAAGGTCTACAACTGGACCGCCACCCTCTACAAAGGCCGGGTCTCGCTCGATGCGCCGCTCCTCTACGCGCTCGGCTTCATCGGCCTCTTCGTGATCGGCGGGCTGACGGGCCTGTTCCTCGCGAGCCTCGCCGTCGACGTCCACGTCCACGACACCTACTTCGTCGTGGCGCACTTCCACTTCATCATGGTGGGGGCCACCGTCCACGCCTATTTCGGCGCGCTGCACTTCTGGTGGCCGAAAATGATCGGCCGCCTGTACCCCGAAGGCTGGGCCAAGGCGGCGGCCCTTCTCGCCTTCTTCGGCTTCCTCGTCACCTTCTTCCCGCAGTTCATCCTGGGCTACGCGGGGATGCCGCGCCGCTACCACGCCTACCCACCCGAGTTCCAGGTTCTCCACATGATCTCCTCGGGCGGAGCCGGCGTCCTGGGCCTCGCCTATCTCCTCCCCTTCCTCTACCTCCTGTGGTCGCTGCGCTGGGGAGCCCCCGCCGGCGACAATCCCTGGGGTGCGGCCGGCCTCGAATGGCGCACCACCTCCCCGCCGCCGCGCTGGAACTTCGCTGCCCGGCCGGTCGTGACCTGGGAGGCTTACCCGTATCAGGATATGCCAAAGCCGGAGGCCGCCCGTGGCGACTGAGGCCCTGCCGCCGCTCGCCGAGCCGTTCGCCGACCGGCGTCAGCAGCGGACCGCCGACGAGCTCGGCATCTGGCTCTACATGGCGACCGAGATCATGATGTTCGGCGCCCTGTTCCTGGGTCTCGCCCTCTACCGCGTCACCTGGCCCGCCGCCACGGCCGAGGCGAGCCGGCATCTTCTGAAGTGGATCGGTGCCGCCAACACGGCCGTGCTGCTGACGAGCAGCCTCACCATGGCGCTCGCTGTGCTCGCGGCCCGCGCCGACCGGCAGGGTCGCTGCGTGCTGCTGCTGCTCGCCACCGCAGCGCTCGGCCTCGCCTTTCTCGGCATCAAGGCCTACGAGTACCACGACGAGTACACGCAGGGTCTGATGCCGTTCGCCGGTCCCGGCTTCCCGCTGCAAGAGCGCGGCACGGAGCTGTTCTTCGACCTCTATTATCTGGGCACCGGCCTTCACGCCCTGCATCTCGCCGTCGGCATCGTGCTCGTCGGCGGGCTGGCGCTGCGCCTGCTCGTGGACCGGGCACTCCTGCCGGACCGGGCGGTGACGGTCGCCGTCATCGGCATCTTCTGGCACCTGATCGACATCGTCTGGATCTTCCTGTTCCCGGTCCTCTATCTGGTCGCGAGGTGAGCGCCCTTGACCCGCAGCGAGACCTTCACCTTCGTCGCCGTCTACCTGGCGCTGCTCGTGCTGCTCGCTGCCACCACGGCTGCCTCCTTCGTCGACCTCGGCGTCTGGAACGCGGTGGTCAATCTCGGCATCGCCGCGCTCAAGGCCGGACTCGTCGCCTGGTTCTTCATGGAGCTCCGCCGTGCGGCAGCTCTGGTGCGGCTCGCTGCCGTCGCCGGCCTGTTCTGGCTCGTCCTCCTGTTCGGCCTCGGCTTTGCCGACTTTTTGACCCGCACGCGCTTTCCGAGCTGAGCCGCTTGCCCGCCGGCGCGATCGGGCGGAAGCTGGCAGGACAGGAGGCTCGCCGCGAGCTTCCGCGCGAAGGGAGGAACACCGATGCGGCGCCCGATCGTGACGATGTTGCTGGCGGTGTCACCGCTCGTGCCGGGATGGGCGCAAGCGGTGCCGGGACCGGCGCTGGCCGCCGATGCTCCCCGAACCGCGCCGGCGCCGCCGACACGGCCGGGGCCGGATCTGTATCGGCTCGCCGGCGGCCGGCTCCACGTCACCTACGCGACCACCGGCATCGCCGGCCGACCGTCGCTCACCTACCGGGACGGCACGCGCACCCTCCGGTTCACGGGCAACCAGATCCGGGTCCAGGATACGGAGCTCGGCCAGCTCGTGACGGTGACGCTCCGGCTGACGGTGGACACGGGCTCGACGACGTTCACGCTTCTCCTGCCGCACGTGAACCTCGAGACGAGCACCAGTGCCAGGATCGACACGATCGGCATCACGACCATGCATCGCTTCTCCGTGATCCCGAGCTTCCGGCAGGGTCAGGCCGATCTGTACGGCATCACCCGTCTGCAAGGCACGGCGCAGCTCGTGCTCTTCCGGCACGGATGATCCTCCGCCGGTGCGCGGTGGCTTGCGGGCCGGACCACCACGCACCGGTCCGACGCCGCCGAAAATGCATTTTCACCCGCGCCGGGTCGGCCCTGCTCCGCCCGAAGCGACGCCATACGGGAAGCGGCCGGGATCCTTCGTTCGGGCAGGGGAAGACGGGCAGGGCGCTGCCCGATGCTCCGGGCCGCATCCGCGGCCGGAACGTGGCCGGCACCCGTCCGGCGAGCGAACGCTTTCCGGTGAGCCACCTTGAAAGCCGCTGACATTCCACACGCGGCAAAGGTACTCTCCCCCTCTGGAACGCACGATCGCGGGAGGCCCGCATGCGTCTGCCCTTCCATGCTCTGAGCATTGCTCTCGCCACCGTGGCCCTGCCCGGAACGGCCGGTGCGCACGACTGGTACCAGGGGCTGGTCTCGCCGCATGGGGTGGTGTGCTGCGGCAACACCGACTGCCGGCCGGTGCCCTATCGCGTCGACGCCTCGACCGGAAAGGAGGAGATCGAGGCGAACGGGAGCTGGTGGCCGGTCGAGTACGACAAGGTCCTGAACCTCTCCACACCCGACGGCGGCGCCCATGCGTGCTGGAGCAACCCGCGCGGTCGGCCGGAATTCCGCTGCATCATCCTGCCCGGCATGGCGAGCCTGACGCTGCCCGTGACACCCGCCGTCGTCGGGCGTTGAGATGTCGTCGCGGCAGCGGCTCGCTCATCTGCACGAGCGCCATGGTCCCGTACCGGCATCGCGCGGCTGCCCCCGAAGCGGGCTCTCGCCCGGCGGGCAGGAGCACCCGGCCACTGTTCCACCCCGGCTACACTGCCCGGGAAAACGCGTTTTCCGCCAGGGTCGAAAACGCGTTTTTGCCCCGATCACGCCATTTCGCGTGTATCAGCATGGTCGAGCATCAACACCGGGGATCCGTGTGTCCATGGCCGAGCCTCAGAACCTGGTCGCCCTGTTCGAGGAGTATGCCGCGCTCGCCGAAGCCGTGCAGCGGCGGATCATCGAGATCGACAACAAGCCCGAGCAGAAGAAGAAGCTCCGCCTGTTTCCCACGCGCGAGGCGGCCGAGCTTTTGGGCATCTCCGACAGCTATCTGCGCCGCCTCGTGCTCGAGGACGGCGAGCTGCCGCAGGGCGAGGCGCTCGGCCCCAACCGGCGCGGCTTCCGTCTCGAGGACGTCAACCTGATCCGCCGCCAGCTCCTCGCCCGCACCGGCGATCCCCGCTACCGGGCCGGCCGCGACCCCGCCGCCGGCGACCGGCTTCAGGTCCTCACCTTGTGCAACTTCAAGGGCGGTGCCGCCAAGACCACGACGGCCGTGCATCTGAGCCAGTACCTGGCGCTGCGCGGCTACCGGGTCCTGCTCATCGACCTCGACAGCCAGGCTTCCGCCACCGGCATCTTCGGCTTTCATCCCGACGAGGACCTCGCCGAGGAGGACACGCTCTACGGCTTCATGCGCCCCAAAGGCCGCCCGCTCGCCGGGCTCGCGCGTCCCACCTATATCCCCGGCCTCGACCTGATCCCGGCCAATCTCGGCCTCTACCGGGTCGAGTTCGAGCTGCCGGTGCGGCAGATGAAGGAGACCAACTTCCGCTTCTGGCGCCTCCTGGCCGATGCGATCCCGAGCCTGGACGAGCGCTACGACGTCGTGGTGTGCGACTGTCCGCCGTCCTTGGGCTATCTCACCATCAACGCGCTCTACGCCGCTACCGGCCTGATCGTGCCGGCCCCGCCCTCCATGCTCGACTTCGCCTCGACGGGCCGGTTCTTCCGCATGATGGCCGACACGCTCGCCGACATCGAGGCGTTCGAGGGCGGCCCGCCCAAGCGGCTCGACTTCGTGCGCATCCTGCTCACCAAGGTGCACACCACCGACAAGAACCAGCAGCGCATCGCCGCTTGGATGACCGCGACCTTCGGCGACCGGCTGCTCGATGCGCGCATGGCGCACACGACGGCACTCGACCAGGCCGGCAACGTCAAGCGCACCCTCTACGAGCTCGAGCCCGGCTCGGGTCGCAAGGCGCAGGAGCGCGGCGTCGACTTCATGGACCGGGTCAACGCCGAGATCGAGGCGCTGATCCAGGCACAGTGGCAGCGCCGCCGGGCCGGGCAGGAGGCCGCCTGAGCATGCCGCGCGACAAGGCCACGCTGGAAGAGCTCGACGCCGCCATCGCCGATCTCGGCCGCAGCGCCGCGCAAGGCTCGCCCCCGCCCCGCCCGCGCCGCGGGATCGTTCCCATCTCCGAGCAGGTGCGCGAGGTCGCGCGCGCCACCGGCGAGGCCTACGAGGACCTCAAGGCCGAGATGGAGCGCGCCGCCGCCGAAGGGCGGCTCGTGATCGAGGTGGAACCTGCCGAGATCACGGACAGCGCGCACCGCGACCGCGACGAGCGCGCCTTCGGCGATGCCGCCTTCCTCGAGCTCGTCGCCTCGATCCGCGACGAGGGCCAGATCGCTCCCGTGGCGCTGCGGCGCCTGCCGCAGGGTGGCTACGAGACCGTGTTCGGCCACCGCCGGGTCCGCGCCTGCCGCACGCTCGGCCGGAAGGTGCGCGCGGTGGTGCTCGAGGGCGACGACAAGGCGCTGGTGCGCCGGATGCTGATCGAGAACGCGGTCCGCCGCGACCTCTCGCCGATCGAGAAGGCGAAGGCCTGGCAGCGCCTTCTGGCCTCGGGCCTGTTCACCCGTCAGGAGCTGGGGGCGACGCTGCAGGTCACACCGCAGCAGATCAGCAACGTCGTGGTGCTGGCCGGGCTGCCGGACGAGCTGCTCGAGCTGGTCGGTGACTGGCGCGAGCTCGGCATCAACGCCGGCCGGCGGCTGCTCGCCGCCTTCGAGGCCGCCGGCCGCCGCCTGCCGCCGGCGCTCGCCGAGCGCGTGCGTGCCGCGGGCGGGGGTGCCGCCAAGCGGGCGCAGCTCCTGACGCGTGGCCTCGTGGCCGCCGGTCGGGAGGAAGGGGAGGGGACGAGCGAGCTGATCCGGGCGCGCGACGGCCGCAGGCTGGCGCGGCTCACCCGCGCCGGCGGCCAGCTCGTGCTGCGCTTCCAGCCCGACCTCGACGAGGCGGTGGTCCGCGCTCTCGTCCGCCGCCTGCCGGAGCTGCTCGACGAGCTGCAGCCGCGACGCTGAGGCCGGCTGCCCGGCCGGGCCGGCAGGCATCGCCGACGAGGCTCGCGCGGGCGCGCTCTCGACCCGACCGCTGCGAGCGCCGGCGCCGGTCCGCGGCAGCGAGCATCGCTCCCGCCTCCGCCCGGATCGGGCTCCGGCCCTCGTCGTGCCGGCGGCTTCGGATAGACGCAGGCAGCGCGCGGCACAGCCGCCGGACCACCGTTCTGCGTCCGGATAAAGGATAAAATTCTTCGGGAATTTGTCGCGCTTCGCGGGGGACGCGCCGCCTTTCCGGCCGGCGCTCACGGCGTGAGCGCGGCCTCTTTCGTTCCGCTTTCGCCCGGCGTTCGCCTGCGTCTCATCCCTGGCTGCCGGGCAGGCGGCACGGACGACTTGTCCACCGGGATCTGGTCGCGCCGGCCCGGTTATCCTCCGGGATCTGGTCGCGCGAGCGCCGAGTTATCCACCGAAACGGGTTCGGGATCTGGTCGCGCCCGGCCGCGGATTCGGGACTTGGTCGCGGCGACCTTCGGGATCTGGTCGCGCCGCACCTCTTTATAAGCAAAAGATTCGAATCAAAATAATACCGCGGCGCCCCCGACCTCGGCGCGACCAGATCCCGAATCGACGCGCGCTCGCGTCCAACGTACATTCGGCAACGTTCCGCTCCGGGCGAGGCTGACGAACCGGCGATGGCTAGCGAGCACGACCTGATCCTGCGCGATGGTCTCGAAGCGGCGCTCGCGCGCACGAACGATGCGAGGGTGCGTGCCAATCTCAGGATCGCGGCCGACATCCTCGTGCAGGAGGTCGAGAACCCGCAGGCCATGGCCTACCTGCACTCGATCCTGTGCACGATCTATCTGCCGCACCGGCGCACCGATCCCGAGGAGATCTGGCAGCGCTCCAACGGCGACGGGGCGACCTTGATGATCCAGCCGACCCGCGACGAGGAGGGACGCTGCTACGGCGTGCCCTACGGCTCGACCGGCCGGCTGATGATGATCTACCTGCAGAACGAGGCCTACCGGAACCGCTCGCGCCGCGTCGAGCTCGGCCGCTCGATGCACGCCTGGCTCAGGGCGATGGGCTGCGACAGCTCGGGCAAGGGCTACAAGGCGGCGAAGGAGCAGGCGCTGCGCATCGAGCGCTCGCTGGTCTCGGTGAGCTATACCGGCCTCAACGGCAAGGAGCGCTGGCAGGACACGATCATCCGCGGCAGCTTCAATCTCTGCCACGATCGCGAGAGCGACCAGTTCCCGCAGCTCGTGGAGCTGTCCGAGAGCTTTTACGATGCGCTTTTGCGCCATCCGGCCGTCCTGTTCGAGCCCGCGATCCGTCACCTCGCCGGCAAGAGCCTGGCGCTCGATATCTATGTCTGGCTCGCCTACCGGCTGCACGCGCTGCACAAGCCCACCCTCGTCTCCTGGCGGGCGCTGCATTCGGCCTTCGGCCCCAATTACGGCCGCGAACGCGACTTCCGGCTCAAGTTCAAGGAGTCGCTCGAGGCAGCTCTTCTGGTCTATCCGCAGGCCGAGCTCGACGTCGAGGAGCGCGGCCTGCTTTTGCGTCCGAGCGCGCCGCCGGGACCGCCGCGCTCGGTGATCTATCTCCAGCGCCAGCGCCGCCTGGAGCGGCAGCAGCAACGGTTTGCGGACCAGCGCCAGCACCGGCTCGACCTGCCGTGAGCCCGGATCGGGCGTGTTTCGTCCCGTGACCATCGTCGGCGGCCGCCGACAGTATCTTGTCGGAGGCGAGGAGCGGGAATGCCGGCGAGCATCGTGCTGGTCTGTCCCGGTCCGGCAACGAATCCGTCACGAACAACGGAACGCGGATCGGGACGTTTCTTCCTTTCAGGCGCTGCTTTCAGTCCCGCGAACGGGACGGGGGAACTGCCGGGCAACGCCGGTGCGAACGGCCCTGCGGCCTCCCGGCGATGCGGGTCCGCCTTCCCGTGGCGGATCGGTCTCGGTCAATTCACGATCGTTATCACGCCAAGCTCCTCGCCGCCGCCGACGTGCCAGTTCCAACCGTCACCATCGGCATTGCGGATCGTGGCGCGCCGGGCTCGGTTCGGCCCGGAGGCCCAGATATGGCCTTCCCATCCCTGGGGCAGCGTCTGCGTCCTGCTGACATTCCAATTGCAGATGAACAGGAAGCAGGTTTCATACTCCACGGTGTGCGTGATGTCCCCCCGATAGGGGGAGGCCGTGGAGTCCATGTTCTCACTTTCCTCCACGACGGTTCCGTCACCCGTCCGGTTCGTCCAACAATAATCGAAGCTCGTCCATCTCGTATCGCAAGACAGCATCTTCCATGCGGTCCTGCCGCCGCGTCGAGCGGTCATGCCGACGGTGTCGTTGGCCGGAAGGAGGACGGCTTCCCGCCTCGGGTTGCCTTCCAGCTCCCTCCGTTTCACCTGCTCGGAGCGGTTCTGTGCGTCGATCAGCCTGGCGGGGGCCGGCCGACCGCCGGTCAACGCCCGGTATTTTTCCACGGCATCGAGACGCGCCAGGTTCTCGATCTTGACCCCATTGATGGCATCCACACTGTGCCCTTCCTGGTTTCTTGCTCGATGCTTGGCAAGGATGATGAGCTCGCCCGGCGCCAGCTCGTGAAACTCGACCGAGCTGCCATCGGCGAAATGCAAATTGGCCAGTGGCGTATCGACCGACTTCTGCCGCCGCTGCTGGTCCGCTTGCGCGAAGCTTCCCGTCGCGAGAATGCAGGTCACGACGGCCGAGGCGAGCAGCGTTTTGTTGGCTGCACGAAGCATGGATGTTCTGTTCATGGATACCCCTGACACTGTATCTCTGTCTTTCCTGACCGACACCGCTCGATTTCCACCGCTCCATCACGCCGTGGCGTAGTCTCGAGCGGGATGTTCGGATCGGCTGCTTGCCCGATGTATTCGATCTCGGGAGGCATTGCTGTGAACCACTTCACAGTTCGCATCGAAATCTGGCCGGGCCTGCCCGGACGACGGCGTGTGGCCGATCGAAGTCGCGATCGCGCCGGAGGTTTGCGGCACTTCCTTGCCAGCCGATCGACCCGACGCGACGCCGTCCCGGGCGGACGCGAGACGATGGGGAGGCCGGCCCGGGGCAGGCGCGGCACGACCTCGCTCGGGACATGACGGCTCGTGGCCTGCACCGGAATCCCCGGGCGAGCGGGGAGAGCCCGGCTTTCTCCCCGAACGGCCCCGCTACGTCGGCAGCTTCCCGTCCGGCGACCGGGACGAAGAGGGAGCCCACGGGTCGCGGGCGTCGCTCCCGGATGCGCCTGGGCGGGTGTGACGGCTGTCACGGAGCGGGGCCGCGACGCATCGTAGAGACCGGGCCATCCCATGAAGAAGCTCGGAGGCTATCGATGCGATCGAAGACCCTGATCCTGACGCTCGGCCTTGCGGCCATGCTGCCGATACCGACCGGCGCGGCACGTGCCGCGGACGAGGCCACGCTGCGCCGCGGCGCCTATCTCGCCAGGATCATGGATTGCGCCGGTTGCCATACCCAGGGCGCTCTGATCGGGCAACCCGATCCGAAGCGGCACCTCGCCGGTTCGGATATCGGCTTCGGCATTCCGGGGCTCGGCGTGTTCTACCCACGCAACCTCACGCCCGACCCGGAGACGGGCCTGGGCGCCTGGAGCGAGGTCGACATCGTGCGCGCCGTGCGCACCGGCCAGCGCCCGGACGGCCGCGAGCTGGCGCCGGCGATGCCCTGGCGCTCCTACGCCGCGCTCAGCGACGCGGATGCGGCAGCGCTCGCCGCCTATCTCAAGAGCCTCGAGCCGGTCCGCAACGAAGTGCCGCCGATCGCCGGCCCGTCGGAGAAGCCGGCAGCGCCCTATCTCACGGTCGCCGTGCCGTAGGGCCGCCCGCCTCAGGTGCGCTCGGGCAGGAGGTCCAGGGGCTCCTGACGCAGCGCCCGCGCGAGCCGTGCGGTGTCGATACCGCGCGTGTAGCCCCAGCGCTCGGCGACCGGATCGGTCCCCGGCGGCAGGGGCCACTCGCCCGGCCAGAAGGTCTCGGCGGCAAGCCCGCCGGGACCGGCGCGGAGCCCGGCCAGCTCCACGGCCTCGGCTTCGGTCTGGCCGCGGAGATGCTGGGCGAGATCGACGGCGCGTTTCGCGTAATCGGGATGGAGCAGCCCGAAGTCCGGCGTGTACTGATGATCGAAGATCGGGGCATGCTCGCGACCGTCGTTCCGAACGAGGAGGACGGTGTCGGGTGGGATCAGCACCCGTGCGCCGGGGAAGAACATGTCGCCGGTCGCCCGTGCTCCGGCATAGCAGCGGACGCCGAGGCCGCCGGCCAGATAGCCTTCGATCGGGCGGGGCAAGGTGCAGCCCGCGGCGAAGCGCTGGAAGTAGTCGACGACGGCGCGGACGAAAGCATCGTCGCGCCGGAGATCGCCCGTGTTCAGCGCCTGGACCAGCGCGCCCGAGCCCTCCGCCATCGGCAGAGATGCCCTGCCGCGAGCCGGCCCGCAACGGCGACCGCACCGAGAGCGCCGGCGCGCTCAGCCCGTCAGCAGCGTCTCCAGGATCGCTCGCAGCGCCGCCATGTCGCGGGCGACGTGGTCGGCGCCGCAGGCCAGAAGCCGCGGCGCGTGGTCGGCGGTGTCGACGTGCCCGCCGCCGGTGAAGCCGATCACGGTCATGCCGGCGGCCCTGCCGGCGCGCACGCCGGCTTCGCTGTCCTCGACCACGACGGTCCGGGCCGGTGCCGTGTCCATGACGACAGCGGCGTGGAGGAAGAGGTCGGGTGCCGGCTTGCCGCGGGCGACCATGCTCGAGCTGAAGAGGTGCGGGGCGAAGCGGTCGTAGAGGCCCGTGATCTCGAGCGAGCGGCGGATGCGCTCGGGATGGCTGGAGGAGGCGACGCAGTACCTTGCCGGCAGCCAGTCGAGAAGGGCCGCGATCCCCGGCATCGGCGCGAGCTCGCGCTCGAACGCCGCGAGGAGCGAGTCGCGCAAGCGCTCGCGAAAGTGCGGGGGCAGAGGCCTTGCCAGCGCCGCCTCCACCGCGCGCATCATGTCGGGCGTGCTGATGCCGAGGAATCGGTTGCGCACCTCCTCGGCCGAGATCGGGTAGCCGGCCCGGGTCAGGCTCTCGGCGGTGATGCGGCAACTGATCGGCTCGCTGTCGACCAGCACCCCGTCCATGTCGAAGACGACGAGATCGACGGCGCGGCCGGCCACCGGGACGCCTCAGCTCATCCAGTTGCCGCCGTCGACGTTGAGTGTCTGGGCGACGATGTAGTCGGCATCGGCCGAGGCGAGGAACACGGCGGCACCCACCATGTCCTCGGGCCGGCCCATCCGGCCATAGGGCACGGCTGCGCCGACCCGGCGCTTCTTTTCGCCGATGGGCAGGTTTTCGTATTTCGCGAACAGGGCGTCGACATGGTCCCACATCGGCGTGTCGACCACGCCGGGAGCGATGCCGTTGACGTTGATCTTATACTTGATGAGGTCGAGGCCGGCACTCTGGGTGATGCTGATCACGGCGGCCTTGGTGGCGCAGTAGACCGCGACCAGGGCCTCGCCGCGCCGGCCGGCCTGGCTCGAGAAGTTGATGATCTTGCCGCCGCGGCCCTGCTTCACCATTTGCGCCGCCGCCGCCTGCAGCGTGAAGAGCAGGCCCTTCACGTTGACGGCGAACTGCTTGTCGAAGCTCTCCTCGGTGATCTCGAGGATCGGCGCCATGTCGAAGATCCCGGCATTGTTCACCAGGATGTCGAGCGAGCCTGCCTTCTCGACGACCGTTTCGATCGCGGCGTCGATGGAATCCCTCCTGGTCACATCCAGCCGCACGGCGAAGGCGCCGCGGCCGATCTCGTTCGCGAGGGCCTCGGCCTCGTCTGCGAGGAGGTCGGCCACGACCACGCGCGCGCCCTCGTCGGCATAGCGGCGGGCGATGGCGGCACCGATGCCGCGCGCCCCGCCGGTGATCAGCGCTACCTTGTTCTCGAGCTTCATCCGAATCGCCTTACCAGCAGGTGTAGCCGCCATCGGCGAGCACGATGCTGCCGGTGAGCAGGCTCGACGCATCCGAGGCCAGGAACAGCACGGTGGAGGCGATCTCGTCCGGCTGGCCGACCCGGCCCATGGGCGTCATCTCGATCCAGGTCGGGTACATGGACTGGTCCTCCATCCCGAACCGGGTGAGCGGGGTCTCGATGTAGGTGGGGGCCACCGCGTTGACGCGCACACCGCGCTGCGCCCATTCGCAGGCGAGCGATTTCGTGAGGTGGTGCACGGCGGCCTTGGAGGCGTTGTAGAACGACTGCGGCTGCGGCTTGTTGACGATGAAGCCCGACATCGAGCCGATGTTGACGATCGAGCCCTTGCCCTTCGCCAGCATCTGCCGGCCGAAGGCACGGCAGCACCAGAAGACGCCATCGAGATTGACGTCCATGTGGAAGCGCCAGTGCTCGTCGCTGGTGTCCTCGGCCCTGACGTTGCTCTTGGCGACCCCGGCGTTGTTGACCAGGACGTCGGCGGGGCCGAGCTCACGTCCGACGCGGGCCGCGATCTCGTCCACCTGCGCCGACTTCGTCACGTCGAGCACCATCGGCACGGCCCGAAGGCCCAGCCCCTTCAGCTCCTGCGCCGCGGCCTCGGCGCGCTCGCCCAGGAGATCGGTCACGACCACCGTGGCCCCGGCCTCGCCGAGCGCTTGCGCGCAAGCCAAGCCGATGCCCTGGCCGGCGCCGGTGACGACGGCGACACGACCCTTGAGGTCGTATTTCTCGAGATACATCGTCGCTGGTTCCCTTCAGCTCGCCTTGCGCGCGGTCGGGCGCTTCATGTCGGCCAAGGGATGGCGCTCGGCGCGCTCGACCGCGAGGCCGTCGGCATCGAACAAATGGCAGTGCAGCGGGTTGAGCCGGACGGCAATCCGCTCGTGCACGCGGGTCGGGATCTCGCCGTCGGCCTGGATGACGATCATGTCGCCGCCCTGGATCTGGGTGTAGAGGAAGGTCTCGCCGCCCAGGCGCTCGACCACCATCACCTCGCCCGCGAGCTCCCCGGCCTCGGCGGGCCGCAGATGCTCGGGCCTGACACCCAGCATGACGGGATCGCCCGGCTGCAGCCGGCCCGGCAGCACCGGCACGGTGACGGTGCCGCCGCCGGGGAGCTGCACGGTGGCGCCGCCGCGCTCGATCGCGGTCACGGTGACGGGCAGAAAGTTCATCTTCGGGCTGCCGATGAAGCCCGCGACGAACAGGTTGCGCGGGTGGTGGTAGAGCTCGAGCGGCGAGCCCACCTGCTCGACCACACCGCCCTGGAGCACGACGATCTTGTCGGCCATGGTCATGGCCTCGACCTGGTCGTGGGTGACGTAGATCATGGTGGCGTTGAGCTGGTCGTGCAGGCGGGCGAGCTCGATCCGCATCTGGACGCGAAGGGCCGCATCGAGGTTCGAGAGCGGCTCGTCGAACAGGAACACCTTGGGCTGGCGGACGATGGCGCGGCCGATCGCCACCCGCTGGCGCTGCCCGCCCGAGAGCTCCTTGGGCTTCCTGTCGAGCAGCTTCTCGAGCTGCAGGATGCGCGCGGCCTCGGCGACCTTGACGCGGCGTTGCTCTTTGGGGACTCCCGCGAGCCGCAGGGAGAAGCCCATGTTGTCGGCCACGGTCATGTGCGGGTAGAGCGCATAGGTCTGGAAGACCATGGCGAGCCCGCGCTCGGAGGGTGGCACGTCGTTGACGCGCTGCCCGTCGATCAGAAGATCGCCCGCGGTGATCTCCTCGAGGCCGGCGATCATGCGCAAGAGCGTGGACTTGCCGCAGCCCGAGGGACCGACGAAAACGCAGAACTCGCGGTCCTCGATCTTGAGGTCGACACCTTTGATGACCTCGACGTCGCCGTAGCTCTTCCTGATGTCCTTGAGCGTGACGGTGGCCATGGGCTTGCTCCTGCCTTCCTACTTGACGGCGCCGAAGGTGAGGCCGCGCACGAGCTGGCGCTGGCTCATCCAGCCGAAGACCAGGATCGGGGCGATGGCGACCGTGGAGGCGGCCGAGAGTTTCGCCCAGAACAGACCCTCGGGGGCGGAGAAGGAGGCGATGAAGGTGGTGAGCGGTGCGGCGTTCGAGGCGGTGAGGTTGAGGCTCCAGAAGGCCTCGTTCCAGCACAGGATGATCGAAAGCAGCGCCGTGGAGGCGATGCCGGGAAGGGACAGCGGCATGAGCAGCAGCCAGACCTCCTGCTTGGGCCTGGCCCCGTCCATCCGGCCGGCCTCCAGGATGTCCTTGGGCACCTCCTTGAAGAAGGTGTAGAGCATCCAGACCACGATCGGCAGGTTCATCAGCGTGTAGACGACGACGAGCCCCCAGCGCGTGTCGATCGCACCGGTGTTCTTGAACAGAAGGTAGATCGGCACCAGCACCCCCACGGCCGGCATCATCTTGGTCGAGAGCATCCAAAGGAGCAGGTCCTTGGTGCGCTTGCCGGGGAAGAACGCCATGGCGTAGGAGGCGGGCACGGCGATCAGGATGGCAAGCGCGGTGGCCGCGAACGAGACGACGATGCTGTTGAGCGCGAAATGGACGTAGTCGGCGCGCTCGCGCACGGTGATGTAGTTCTCGATCGTCGGCGTGAAGAACAGGTCGGGCGGCGTCTTGATCGCCTCGATCTCGGTCTTGAAGCTGGTCAGGACCATCCAGAAGATCGGAAAGAAGATCAAGAAGGCGGCGAGCCAGCCGACGATGGTGAGGATCAGTTTGTCGCGGGTCTTGCGCTGCATGGCCGTCTCCTCACTCGGCGACGTTCTTGGCAATCGCGCGGACCAGGAAGGCCGCGACGATGTTGGCGAGCACGACGGCGATCATGCCGCCGGCGGACGCCATGCCGACGTCGAATTCGAGGAGCGCCCGCTGGTAGACCAGAAAGGCGAGGTTGGTGGAAGCGAGGCCGGGACCGCCCGAGGTCGTGACCAGGATCTCGGCGAAGACCGAGAGCAGGAAGATGGTCTCGATCATGATGACGACGCTGATGGCGCGGGCGAGGTGCGGCAGGATGATGAAGAAGAACATCGCGAACGGTCCCGCACCGTCCATGCGCGCCGCCTCTTTCTGCTCGTTGTCGAGCGACTGGATGGCGGTGAGCAGGATCAGAAGGGCGAAGGGCAGCCACTGCCAGGCGACGATGATGATCACCGAGGTGAGCGGCAGGTTGCCGAAGAAATCGACCGGCGGGAACCCGAGCGAGCGCGCGACGAAGGCGAACAGGCCGTTCACCGGGTGCATCAGCATGTTCTTCCAGATGAGGGCGCTCACCGTCGGCATGACGAAGAACGGAGCGATGGCGAGCAGGCGCGCCACGCCGCGGCCCCAGAACTCCTGATCGAACAGCACGGCGAGCAGCGTGCCGAGCCCCACCGTGATCACGAGCACCCAGAACACGAGGTAGAGGGTGTTCAGCATCGCCGTCCACAAGGACGGGTCGGTGAGGAGGTAGCGGTAGTTGTCGAGCCCGGCGAACCCGGAGAGCATCGGGTTCAGGAGGTTGTAGTACTGGAACGAGAACCATAAGGTCATCGCCAGCGGCACGATCATCCACAAGAACAGGAGACCGACCGAAGGGGCCAGCAAAGGCAGCGTGTTGACGCTGCGACGGCTGCGCCCGCCGGCCGGAGCGGCGGCAGGGGCGGTGACGGTGGTGCTGCTCGCCATGGAGGGGCCTCCCGGCTCTCCTTCGGGTAAGGGTCGCCGGCGGGCGGTGGGGGATGCCCGCCTGCCGGCGACGGGGCAGAGGCCTACTTGATGTAGCCGGCCTGCTTCATGGTGCGCTCGGTGGCGCGCTGCGCGGTCTCGAGCGCCTGGTCGACCGTGACCTGACCTGCGAGGGCCGCGGCGATCTGCTGGCCGACCGTGGTGCCGATGCCCTGGAACTCGGGAATGGCGACATACTGGATGCCGACATAGGGCACCGGGTCCTTGGTCGGGTGCGTGATGTCGGCGTTGGCGATCGACTCGTAGACCACCTTTGCGAAGGGTGCTGCCTTCTGGTACTCGGGGTTATCGTAGGTCGATTTCCGCGTACCCGGAGGTGCCGAGACCCAGCCTTCGGTCTCGCCGACGAGCTTCACGTAGTCCTTGGAGGTCGCCCACTTCACGAACGACTTCGCGGCCTCGACCTTCTTCGAGGACGAGGGGATGCCGAGCGCCCAGGCCCAGAACCAACCGCTGCCGTTGCTCGTGACCTCGACCGGGGCCGGGGCGAAGGCGGTCTTGTCGGCGACCTTGCTTTCCTTGGGGTTGTAGATGTAGCCCGCGGCCGAGGTGGCGTCGACCCAGAGCGCGCAGTGGCCGGTGGCGAACAGCGCCCGGTTCTCGTTGTGGCCGTTGGCGGTGGCCCCCGGCGGCCCGTAGGCCTGCATGGTCTTGACGTAGTAGGTGATCGCCTTCTTCCACGGCTCGCTGGTGAGCTGCGGCTGCCATTTCTCGTCGAACCAGCGGCCGCCGAACGCGTTCACCATCGGTCCGACGAAGGCCATGTTCTCGCCCCAGCCGGGCTTGCCGCGCTGGCAGAAGCCGTACTGCTCCTTCGACTTGTCGGTGAGCTTCGCTGCGAACTCGGCGAGCTGGGTGTAGGTCGGCTTCTCCGGCATCTGGATGCCGGCAGCGTCGAACAGATCCTTGCGGTAGAAGGTGAACGAGCTCTCGGCGTAGAACGGCACGGCGTAGAGCTTGCCGTTGGCGGAAAGCCCGTCCTTCACCGTCTTGATCATGTCGGCGTAGTCGTAGTCCTCGCCGAGATCGTCCAGGCTGTCGAGCCAGCCTTGCTTGCCCCAGATCGGCGCCTCGTAGGAGCCGATGGTGATGATGTCGAACTGGCCGCCCTTGGTGGCGATGTCGGTGGTCACGCGCTGGCGCAGCACGTTCTCCTCGAGCACCACCCAGTTCAGCTTGTTGCCGGTGGCCTGCTCCCACTTCGGCGCCAGCTTCTGCATGATGATCATGTCGGAGTTGTTGACCGTGGCGATGGTCAAGGTCTCCGCGTGCGCCATGGCGGTGGCGCCCAAGAGGGCGGCGGTGAGCGCTGCCGCGAGCCGCGACATCTTCATGACGGTGAGATCTCCCCGATCGTTGCTGAGCATATGCTCGGCTCATGAGCAATTAGCAGCAAACGGTGACGTCCTGTCAAGCGGCTCGGTGCTCGCCCACTGGAGGTGTCAGGCGAAGAGGCCGCACGGCGCGAGGCAGCTCGCCGGCGTCGCTGGGAGCGGCAGGCATGCCGGTTGGCCGGGTCCTGGCCGACACCGAACATGTTGGTCGTTGAATCCGTTGTCTTTCTCGCATGCGTTCGGGCAATTTCGCGTTCGAGGCGCGCGATTCCCGCCGTGCGGCCAGCCCATGGCCGGACCTGGAATACCATCCTGGCCGACGCTCGCGGACGAGACGGGGTCACCCGCCCGCGAGCACGGCGCGCGCCGTCGCCTCGTCGGTGATGAGGCCGGCGACGAGCCGGCCGCGCAGGGCGGCGCGGATCGCCGTCACCTTGCGCGGGCCGCCGCCGACCGCGATCGCCCGCTCGGCCTTGAGCTTCGAGAGCGGGATGCCGGCGACGAGCGCGTTGGTGCCGCCCTCGATCAGCCGGCCGTGGCTGTCGAACGCCCAGCCGGCGAGCTCGCCCACGGCACCGCGGTCGACGAGATCGGTGATCTCCTGGTCGGTCACGAACCCGTCGCGGTGGATGGGGGCGTTCCAGGCGATCTCGCCGATACCCAGGAAGGCGGCCTGCGCGGTCTGCGCCAGTTCCAGGATCACCTGGAAGGAGTGCTGCATCTGCAAGAGCTCGCGCTCGGCCGGGCTGCTCGCCACGACGGGGGTCGGCATCGGGAAGCACTGCGCGCCGGTGCGCTCGGCGAGGCGCATCACCACCTCGAACCCGCCGGCGCGCCCGTCGCGGGTGATGGCGCCGATGAGCGAGGCGAGCTTGTGCTGCGGTGCTGCGACCTGTGGCAGCTCACCCGCCATGGCGCGGAGCGTGCGGCCGGTCGAGAAGGCGAGCACGGTGGGCGCTTCCTGGAGCAGCAGCCGCTCGAGCAGCTCGGCCGCGGCGATGGCGATGGCGGGGGTGGGGTCGGCCGCGGCGGAATCGGTCGGCACCACGTCGCAGTAGAAGAGGTCGAAGCGTGCGCGCAACGCCTCGGCCAGCGCCATGCCCGCGGCGAGCGGATGATCGAGCCGGAACTTGATGAGCTTGCTGCTGACCGCGGTCGAGATCAGGCGCTGGGCGGCTTGGCGCGAGACGTTCAGCTTCTCCGCGATCTGGTCCTGGGTGTTGCCGGCGACGTAGTAGAGCCAGGCGGCGCGCGCGGCGAGATCGAGCTTCCTGTCCTGCCTCCGTGACCGGTGCATCTCCACCTTATCGTTCCCTGGCGCTGGTGGTCGGGCGAATGCTCAGACGATAAACAATTGCCAGCCACAAGGGAATCGTCTTCAATGCGCGCGGCAAGGGAGGCGGCCTTCGCGGCGTGCCCGAAGCAGCGAGCGGACGACGGAACAGATGGCGCAGATCGTCACGATCGGCGAGATCCTGGTCGAGATCATGGCGACCCGGATCGGGCAGAGCTTCACCGAGCCCGGCCTGTTCATGGGACCTTACCCCAGCGGCGCGCCGGCGATCTTCATCGATCAGGCCGGGCGGATGGGGGCCGGTGCCGCGATCGCGGCCTGTGTCGGCGACGACGAATTCGCGACGCTCAACATCGAGCGCCTGCGGCGGAGCGGGGTGGACACGCGCTTCGTCCGGCGCGTGGCGGGTGCCGCCACCGGCAGCGCTTTCGTCACCTACCGCGCGGACGGCAGCCGCGACTTCGTCTTCAACATCGCGCATTCGGCGGCGGGGCTGCTCGATGCGACGGATCTTGCGCCCGATCTGTTCGCGGGCTGCCGCTTCTTCCACGTCATGGGCTCGTCGCTGATCAACCCGGGGCTCGCGCAGGCCGCGCGGTGCGGGGTGGAACTCGCGCGCGCGGCCGGGGCCAGGATCTCGTTCGACCCGAACATCCGAAAGGAGCTCCTGAAGCTGCCCGAGGTCGAGGCGACGATCCGGGCGATCCTCGGCCAAACCGACATCCTGCTGCCGAGCGACGCCGATCTCGAATATTTGTGCCCCGGCCAGGATGCCGATACGGCCGCCCGCAGCCTTCTCGCCGCCGGCCGCGAATGCCTGCTGCTGAAGCGCGGTGCACTCGGCAGCGTCTATTACGACCGGGAGCAGCGGATCGGGACACCTGCCTTCCTTTCCGAGGAGGTCGATCCCACCGGGGCCGGCGACTGCTTCGGCGGCACGTTCGTGGCCTCCCTGGCGCTGGGCATTCCGCTCCCGCGCGCGCTCGAGCTCGCCAACGCGGCGGGGGCGCTCGCCGTCCGCAAGAAGGGTCCGATGGAAGGCAACGCGACTCTGGCCGAGCTGGAAGCGTTCCTCGCCACCGACCCGCCCCGGCGGCAGGAGGTTCCATGACCGATACCGATGGCTTGCGCGCGATCCTGGATGCGAACCGGGCCGGGGCGGGGCGGGGCATCTACGCCGTCTGCTCGGCGAATCCTTTGGTGCTGGAGGCCTGCTTCCGGCAGGCGCTGGCCGACGACGCGCCGCTTCTGATCGAGGCGACCTCGAACCAGGTCAACCAGGACGGCGGCTATACCGGCAGGACCCCGGCCGGGTTCCGGGACGAGGTGCACGCCATCGCCGCCGCTGTGGGCTTTCCGCCCGAGCGGATCATCCTGGGCGGCGATCATCTCGGGCCCAATCCCTGGCAGCACGCGCCCGCCACCGAGGCGATGCCAAAGGCCGAGGCCATGGTCGCGGCCTATGCCGCCGCCGGCTTCGGCAAGATCCATCTCGATGCCAGCATGGCCTGCGCCGGCGATCCCGTGTCGCTCGCCGCCGAGGTCGTCGCCGCGCGCGCCGCGCGCTTGTGCGCCGCCGCCGAGCGGGCGGCGCCCGCGGACCGCCCGCCGGTCTACGTCATCGGCACCGAGGTGCCGATACCGGGTGGGGCGCAAGAAGCGCTGGATCATCTCGCCGTCACGCGCGTCGTCGATCTCGAGCGCACGATCGCGGTCCACGCGCGCGCCTTCGCCGCCGCCGGCCTGGCAGCCGCCTGGGCGCGGGTGATCGCGGTCGTGGTCCAGCCCGGCGTCGAGTTCGGCCATGCCGAGATCGTCGACTTCGCGCCCGAGAAGGCGGCAGCGCTCTCGGCCGCGATCCGGCACTTTCCCGGCCTCGTCTACGAGGCGCATTCGACCGACTACCAGACCGAGGCGAACCTGCGCGCTTTGGTACAGGGTCACTTCGCGATCCTGAAGGTCGGTCCCGGCCTCACCTTCGCCCTGCGGGAGGCGATCTTCGCGCTCGATGCCATCGAGGCGGAGCTGCTGCCGGCCGGGGAGCGGGCGGGGGTGCGCGACGCCCTCGAGCGGGCGATGCTCGCGAACCCCGTTCACTGGCAGAAATACTATCCCGGCAGCGAGGCCGAGCAGCGCCTGGCACGCGCCTACAGCCTCAGCGACCGCAGCCGCTATTACTGGCCGGTGCCGGAGGTCCAGGCCGCGCTCGACCGGCTGCTCGCGAACCTCGCCGCCCGGCCGATCCCGCTGCCGCTCGTGAGCCAATACCTGCCCACGGCCTTCGCCGCGATCCGCGACGGCCGGCTCGCGAACGAGCCGCGCGCGCTGATCCGCCACCGCGTCCGCGAGGTCGCCGCGGCTTATGCCAGGGCGTGCGGGTTGCCGGGTGTCCTGGGCTGAGGTGCGCGCGCGCCAGCATGGGACTACCTCGTCGTCGACACGAAGGCGCGCTGCGTGACCCACCACGAGCGCCGGGACGGCGGCATCGAGACCCGTATTCTCGGATCGGGCACGCTGACACTGGAACCTCCGGGCCTCGCGCTGGAGGTGGCGACGCTGTTCGAGGATTGGGCGGAGCCGAGCGGCCGGATCATGGTCGCGGCGAGAAGGTGGTCCGTCGAAGGATGAACGGCTCGGGGCATCGGGCGGATGCGCGCGAGCCGTTCAGCGAGCGTCGGATGCTACCGGCAGCAGAGGAACGGGCTGCCGTCCGAGCGGCCCTGCGGGGAGGACGGGAGGGTGCCGTCGCACGCAGCACCGCGCTCGGTCGGAAAGTCGCCCACGGAGCGGATCGAGCCCGCAAATACCGGCCAGTCGCCGCCGCAGGTGAAGCAGATGCTGCAGGCGACGGCGGTCTGGTTGTTGGTGGCGCGTGTCGCCGCCTCCCTGATGGGCTTGCCATTCACTTTCGGCGTGTTGGGACCATTGCCGGCAGCGTCGGACATGGTGGGCGGCAGTGTGAATGCGAGGAGAACGGCAGATGCCAGGGTGAGCTTCTTCATAGGACCTCCTGAATCGGATCGGATCTCGGCCAGAGTGCCGGCCGAGGCCATCGAACGGCTTCGACTGCAGATTCGTTCGGCTGGTCAATCCATTGCCGTGATGATGTCTTCTATGTGCGGAGCGTATATCTTTCAGTTCCGATGTCCGCAGCGTGCGGGACCGAATCTTCTCGTCAGTGCCGTCTGCAATAAAATTCTAAATAAATAAGGATCGTAACATGCATGACTTGCCTTGGTCAATGCACATATCGAGCGACCGAGAGGTTTGCGGCATCATTTCGAATCGACACATTCGCCATGCATGTTGTGCCAATGAATTGATGTTCATTTCTATACAACTATTGATTGATAAAATCTGCGGCATCCTGTCGGCGTGGTGTCGGGAACTCGCGAGCTTTCGGGGCCGCCATGAGGAAGCGACCCTTTTCGTGGCGTTCGCCCCTGCAGGCGCCGTGCCCGCCCGGACGGAGTCAGGGGCGAGCAGACGGGCCGAATTCGCATGGATGCCCCCAAGGCCGGGGGCCATGAAGCGACGATCCGCGAGCGGCAGCTGGCCGGATCACCTGCCGTCCGGCAGGACGGCGATCCGCAGCCAGCGTCCGTTCGCGTTCGATCGCCGGCTCTGGCTGGCGGGTGCGCAGACGCGTCGCGGCCGCCGTCGGGATTCGTCGATAGGCCCTGGTACCACGGACGTTCGTTGGCCGTTTTCTCCGCCCGGCAAGCGCCTCAGCCCTTCGGCGGGGGACCGGCGCCGGTGGAGCTGACCCAGGACGGCGGGTCGCTCGCCGGGAAACTCTCGTCGACCGTCTCGTCGACCGCCGCCTCGTCGCGCGGATGGTCGGGGCGGTCGGCATAGTAGGCGTCGATGCGACTGCTCCAGCCCTGGTCGCTCCAGTTCGGGATCTCGCCCTGGTCGTAGCTGGGTGCGTTCTCGAGCCGCTCCTTGTCGAGGTCGACCACGTAGCCGTTCTTGTCGGTATCGTAGGTCAGCACGTGCCAGGGCAAGGGATGGCATTTCTCGCCGCTGCCGGGCAGGCCGCCGAACGACATCACCGCGTAGGCCACCTGGCCCGTGAGCTTGTCGACCATGAAGTGGCTGAGGGTGCCGAGCCGCTCGCCTTGGCGGTTGTAGACGGCGGTGCCCTCGACCCTGTTGGAGGCGATCAGGCGATGGCTGCTCTCGCTCGTTCCCGAGCCGGATCCTGCTGCTGCGTTCTGCATCGATGACCTCCGACCCCCCGCGACAGACGGGTCGAGAAGGAAACGGCAGCGGGAGGAGCCCGGTTCCGGCGGGCGCGGGCAGATGGCAGGGGCGCGCCGCCCGTGCCGTGCGATCGGCCGGCCGGAGCCCGAGACCTCATCCGGTGGCAGGAGAGGGGCCCTCGCCGGAGCCGGTCGCGGCGAGCGCGGCCGCCGCATCCGCGGGCGGTACGTGTGGCTCCGCAGCGCCGCTGCCGGCCGCCGGGGCGCTCCTCGGTGTGAAGCCGCGGGCGGCCGACATGATGCTCATGAGGGCACAGGCGCGGATGTCGTCGGCCAGCTCCTCCAGTGTCGTGGCGAGCTTGCGGCGCCAGTTCGGGTACTGGTCGGTCGTGCCCGGCAGATTGACCTGGTCGGGGTTGCCGGCGAGGTCGTCGAGCTGGAGCATGGCGATCGCCGAGCGCGTGCGGGCGAGAAAGCCGTGCGCGGCGCTCTCGACGGCGGCGTTCCAGGGCTGGTCGGCATCGAAGCTCGTCGGCAGCGAGAAGCCGGCGGCGCGCAGGGCTTCCACGAAGCGGCGCCGCTCGCGGCGGCGGCGCTCGCGCTGCGCCCTCGCCTCTGCCGCATCGGGATAGAGCCCGCACCGCTCCTTGAGGTCGATGTCCCGGCCCTCCCACCAGCCGCGCAAGGTCGCGAGGTCGTGGCTGCCGATCGTGGCGAGTGCCAGGTGCGGGTAGGCGTCCGGGCCCTTGAAGCCGCCCGCCTCGTCCCACTCGAAGAACAGGACGCGGTAGCCGAGGATGCCGTTCTCGGCCATGCGCTCGCGAAAGCCCGGCGGCACGGTGCCGAGATCCTCGCCGACGACGAGGCAGCGCTGGCGCTGGCTCTCGAGGGCGAGGATGCCCAGAAGATCCTCGAGCGGGTAGGCGACGTAGGCCCCCTCGCTCGGGCTCTTCCCCGCCGGGATCCAGTAGAGATGCTGGAGCATCATGACGTGGTCGATGCGTAAGCCCCCGGCATGGCGCATGTTGGCGCGCAGCAGCTCGACGAAGCTGCGATAGCCCTCCTCGCGCAGGCGCTCGGGGTGGAAGGGCGGCAGGCCCCAATCCTGGCCGGCCGGGTTGAAGATGTCGGGCGGGGCGCCGACCCGGGCCGTGTCGATCACGACCTCGGGGTTGGCCCAGGCCTCGGCGCCCGAAGCATCGGCGCCGACGGCGAGATCGCGGTAGAGGCCGACGGCCATGCCGCGCTCGGCCGCCGTCGCTGCCGCGGCCGCGAGCTGCGTGTCGGCGATCCATTGCAGCCAGGTCAGGAACTCGACCCGCTCGCGATGCCCGGCCAGGAGCCGCTTCAGGCTCTCGGCCGTGAGATGGCGGTGATCCTCGGGCCAGCGCCGCCAGTCGGCCATGGCCGGGTCCTGCTGCGCGCAATGCTCGCGCAGGGCCTGGAACAGGCAGAACCGCTCGAGCGGCTCGCCGAGCTCGCGGCGGAAGGCGGCGAAGGCCGCCCGGCGTTCGGGCGAGGCGCCCGCTTGGAACGCGGCATGGATCGTCTCGAGGAGCGGCAGCTTCAGGGCGGCCACGGCCGGGTAGTCGACGAGAGGCTCGGCGCGCAGGCGCTCGATCTCGTCCTTGAATTCCTTGGAGGCCAGCCGTGCCAGCGCTTCCTTGCAGTCCATGAGCTCGGGGACGGCGGTGACGTCGATGTAGAGCACGTTGAGGAAGAGCCGGCTCGCCGGGGAATAGGGGCTCGCGTGCTCCGGCCGGTCGAGGAACGAAGCGTGCAGCGGGTTGAGTCCGATCACGCCGGCGCCGCGGCTGGCGGCGAGGGCGGCGAGGTTCTGGAGATCGCCGAAGTCGCCCATCCCCCAGTCGGGGGCGGAGCGCAGCGTGTAGAGCTGGGTCGCGACGCCCCAGATCCGCCCGCCGCTCGCGATCGGCTCGGGCAGCCAGCAGCGCGCGGGTGCCACGATCAGCTGCATCGCGGCCGCGGCTCCGGCTTCGATCTCGAGCCGGTGGTAGCCCGGTGCCATGTCCTCGGGCAGCGGGAGGGCGCGGGTCTCGACCGCGGGTGCCGCGTCCTCCCAGCGGCGGACGAGGGGGAGATCGGCGAAGCCGGCGGTTCCCTCGCGGGTGCCGCCGTCCTCGAGCGCGATCCGCCAGCGCACGCTGCCGGTGCCGGCGGGGAGAGTGAGTGTCACGGTCGCCGGTCCCCGGCTCGCGCGGACGACGAGGACGGGCGGTAGCGGGCGGGCGCGGTCGCGGGCCGCGAGCTCCGCGAGCCGGGCGCTCGCCGCCGCCTCGTCCGCAGCGTCGAGGCCCATGGCGGCGAGAAGCGCCCGCTTGGTCGCGGGCGAGGTCCGGACCGTGCCGTCCGTGGCACTGCCGTAGGCGGGCTCGATTCCCATCCGCTCGGCCAGCCGGTCGAGGGCGCTGCGCCCGGCGATGGTCCACACGACCTCCCAGGGCCCGAGCCGGTCGGCGGCGCCGCTCGCGTTCTCGTGCCAGAGCGGATCGCCCCGCGGCCGCTCCACGCCCGCGACCGGCTCGGCCGCGAGGTTGGCGAGAAGCACGAGCTCGCGCTCCTCGCCGAGCCGCCACGCGACCCGCACCGCGAAGGCGCCGAGCACCTCGTAGCTGCCGGCATGGCCCCGGATCGCGGGGAGCAGCGGCACGATGCGATCAAAGCGCGTGCGCAAGACCCGGCGGTACCAGTCGAGCCAGCCGGCGTGGGGCTGGCGCTTCGTCTCGTCCCAGGGCAGCTTCGAGCGCTCGAACGTGCTCGGGGCGGTGGGGTCCGGGATCCGCTCGCGCGCCGCCTCGCTCGTGAAGGCCGAGAACTTCGCGAACTCCTCGCGCCGGCCCTGCCGCACCGCCTCGGCGAGCTCGGGGCCGAAGTCGCAGAAGAAGGCGAAGGGCTGCCTCGTACCCCATTCCTCGCCCATGAACAGGAGCGGGATCTCGGGGGCGAGAAGATAGACCGCGGCCGCGGCGCGGACGGCCGGCTCCGGGGCCAGGGCCGTGATCCGGTCGCCCATGGCGCGGTTGCCGACCTGGTCGTGGTTCTGGAGGAAGGTGACGAAGGCCGTGGGCGGCAGGTGCGCGCTGGGCTCGCCGCGCGGCTTGCCGGCCATGGGCTCGCCCTGGAAGGAAAAGCCCTCGGCGAGTGCTCTGGCCAGCTTCGCGGGATCGCCGTGGAACGGCTCGTAGTAGCTCTCGGCCTCGCCGGTCACGGCCACGTGCAGTCCGTGGTGCACGTCGTCGGCCCACTGCGCGTCGTACCAGAGCGCCCGGCCGTCGGGAGCGCGCGCGAGGCGGCTCGCGGCGTTGTGCTCGTTCTCGAGGACGAGGTGGATGTGGCGATCCTGCGGGAAGTGGGCACGCACCCGCTCGGCCAGCTCCTCGAGGAGATGCGGCTCGCTGTCGTCGACGATGGCGTGGACGGCATCGAGGCGCAGCCCGTCGATGTGGAACTCCTCGAGCCAGTAGAGCGCGTTGTGGACGACGAACGCGCGCACCTCGCGCGAGCCGGTCCCGTCGTAGTTGACGGCAGCGCCCCAGGGCGTCCTGTGCCGCGCGGTGTAGAGCGGGCACAAGGTGCCCATGTAGTTCCCCTCGGGTCCGAAATGGTTGTAGACGACGTCGAGGAACACCATGAGCCCGCGCGCGTGAGCGGCATCGACCAGCGCCTTCAGGTCCTCGGGCCGGCCATAGGCCGAATCGGGGGCGTAGAGATAGACCCCGTCATAGCCCCAGTTGCGCCTGCCGGCGAAGTCGCCGACCGGCAGGAGCTCGATCGCGGTGACGCCGAGCCCGGCCAGATGATCGAGCTTCTGGATCGCGGCCCGGAACGTGCCCTCGGGCGTGAAGGTGCCGACATGGAGCTCGTAGAGCACAGTCTCGTGCCAGGGCCGGCCCCGCCAGCCCGCATCGGACCAGACGTGAGCGCCGGGGTCGATCACCTCGCTCGCCCCGTGCACGTCCTCGGGCTGGAAGCGCGAGGCGGGGTCGGGCACGCGGGTCTCGCCGTCGGCGAGGACGAAGCGGTAGCGGCTGCCGGGGCCGGCCCTGTCGGTCACGAGCGTGTGCCAGCCGCCTTCGCGCGGCTGCATCGACACCAGCTTCCCGTCCAGCTCCAGCGTCACCCGCTCCTGGAGCGGCGCCCACAGGTTGAAGCGGACCCGGCCGTCGGCCAGGACGGCGGCGCCGAACGGCATGGCGTGCGCGCGGCGCAGATGGCCTTGGCCGGTGCGGCGCTGCCGTCCCGGCCGGCCGATCTCTTGCGCGGAATCCTCGTCTCGGCCGACCGACCCGGACATGACCGCTCCCTGGACGCCTCGTCATCCGCGCAAGGAACACGACACCCGGAGCCGTGTTCCGCGGCCGGGGGCGGGGCGGCAGCAGTATTTCGGTATGAGCCCGCGCCGCTCCGGTCAGCGGCAGGGAAAGGTGCTGCCGAGCGCGTCGGCGACGAGACCGGCGGCACCGTAGCCGCCGCGCTCCGGATGGCGGGCCAGGCTCTCGCGCACGATCCCGGCGAGGGTCGCCACCGTCGCCTCCTCGGGGATGCAGGCGCGAAGGCCGTTGACGGCGTTCTGCTCGAGGACGTCGGCGATACCGGTGACGTAGGCGAGGCAATAGATCTGGCCGTAGCCGTTCGGGTCCTGATCGGTGCAGGCGCCGAGCAGCTCGGCGCCGGTGAGGAAGGCCGCTCGTGCCGGGACCGGCGGCGCCAGGAAGGTCGCGGTCAGGGTCAGGAGAAAGATCGCTCGCACCATCGACGGCAGGCCTCCTTTCGTACGGGCGCGGCATCGCCTGCCAGAACGTCCGAGCGGACGGTTCGGGTCCAGTCCGAGCCTGTGGCTCCGTTCAGGAAACCTCGGCCACGGTCCTTGCTTTCGGCCGCGCCGCCGGCGGCACGTCGCCGGCCACGCTGTCGTAGATCTCGTCCTCCTGCGCGAAGTGCAGGCGCAAGATCGCCTCGAGGCCGTAGAGGATGCGGCGCAGCTCGATCAGCTCCTCGTGCGAAGGGCCCGTGGGCGGCAGGGTCGCCACCAGCCGGTGCAGGCGGCGGGCGAGGTAGGCGATCTCGCGGTGCGTGCGGCTGATCGAGGCCATCGGGTCCTGTCCGCCCAGCAGCCGGGCGATGCGCGGATGGAGGTCGGCCTCGTCGGCGCGCTCGTGCGGCAGCACCTCCTCCTGCAGCAGCCGGTCGACGGCCAGAAGCTCGGCGCGGAGCGCTGCACCGTCGCCGAGATCGAGCCGGTCGGCGAGCGTACGCAGCCGGTCGAGGATCGGACCCAGTGTCGCGTGCCCCTCGTGCAGGCGGCGCAGCTCCGGGAGCGGCAGCGCCTCGCGCGAGCGGCCGTCTGCCGGGGCGAGGGCGCGAAGCGCGTTCAGGATCACGGCGACGTCGATCGCCTCCTGCACGAGCGCTCCCGCCACCGGCGGCAGGAAGCCGAAGGCGGCCGCCACCATGCCGAGGCCCGAGAGCGCCATGCCGGCAAGGACGCTCTCGAGCGCGATCCGCCGGGTGCGGCGCGCGAGCAGAATCGCCTCGGCCAGCCGGTCGAGCCGGTCGACCAGGAGCACGGCGTCCGCCGCCTCGCTCGCCGCCGCCGCACCACGCGCACCCATGGCGATGCCGATGTCGGCGGCGGCCAGGGCGGGGGCGTCGTTGATGCCGTCGCCGATCATGGCGGTGATGCCGGTCTGCCGCTCGGCGCGGACCGCGTCCACCTTGTCCTCGGGCGTGCGCTCGGCGAGCACGGCGTCGATGCCGAGTGCCGTCGCCACCGCCTCGGCGGCATCCAGCCGGTCGCCGCTCAGGAGCACGGTGCGGCGGATGCCCGCCCGATGGAGCGCGCGCAGCGCGCGCGGCGTCTCGCGGCGGATCTCGTCGGCGAGCAGGATGGCGCCCATGGGCCTGCCGTCCACGGCGACGAGGACGGTCGTGGCGCCGTCGCGCGCGGCGCGCTGGGCGAGGGCGCCGATCCAGGGGTCGCGCGCGGTTCCGCCGAGGACGAAGCCGATCCGGCCGAGGCGGACCTCGCGGCCTTCGACCCGGCCCTCGATCCCGGCACCGGGCGTCTCGCACACGGCTTCCGGCATCGGCAGGGCGAGGCCGCGCGTGCGGGCGGCGGCGAGGAGCGCTTCCGCGAGCGGATGGGTCGAGACCTGGTCGAGCGCTGCCGCGAGCCGTAACAGGCCGTCCTCGTCGATCCCGTCCCGTGCCTCGATCGCGGCCACGTGCGGAATGCCGGTGGTGAGCGTGCCGGTCTTGTCGAGGACGAGGATCTCGGCCCCGGCCAAGGTCTCGAGGGCACCTCCGCCCTTGACGAGCACGCCGCGCCTTGCGGCGGCCGAGATCCCGGCCACCATCGCCACCGGGGCGGCGAGGATCAAAGGGCAGGGGGTCGCGACGACGAGGACGGCGAGTGCTCGCGTCGGATCGCCCGTCGCGAGCCAGGCGAGGCCCGCGATCAGGAGGGTCGCCGGCAGGAAGAGGAGGGAATAGCGGTCGGCGAGCCGGACGAAGGGCGCTTTCTGCTCGCGCGCCGCCTCGACCAGCCGCACGATCCCGGCATAGGTGCTGGCCTCGGCCGTGGCGGTGGCGCGTATGGAGAAGGGCTGGCCGGCATTGAGGGCGCCGCTGCGCACGCGCTCGCCGGTGCCGCGCTCGACCGGCAGGGATTCGCCGGTGAGCGCCGATTCGTCGAGGATCGCGGGGTTCTCGAGGACGATTCCGTCCACGGGCACCGTCTCGCCGGTCTTGACCAGGAGCCGGTCGCCCACGGCCACCTGCCCGACGTCCACGTCCTCGAGCACACCGTCACGCTCGCGGTGCGCCTCGCGCGGCGCCCGGCCGAGCAGGGCCGCGAGCTCGGCGCCGGCGCGCCGTTCGGCGAAGGCCTCGAGCGCGGTGCCGCCTGCGTACATGAGAGCGATGATGATGCCGGCGAGGTGCTCGCCCAGAAGGAGCGCGCCCGCCATCGAGAACGCCGCCAGCAGATCGACGCCGGTGCGGCCGTGCCAGAGATCGCGGGCGATCGCGACGAGCAGGGCGAGGAGGACGAGCGCCGTGCCGGCGGCCCAGATCGACCCGGCCGGCTCGGGAGCGCCCAGCACCCACGTCGCAGCGCCGCCCGCGAGGGCCGCGAGCGTCGCGGCGAGAAGCAGGCGGTCCGGGGTGAGCGCCCGGCCGAACGCGGTTCTGCTCATGGCGGCATGGCCCTGCACGATGGTTGCCGAGCGCAGTCTGCCCGCGCCGCGCTCCGTCCGCCTTGATCCGCGTCAACGGCGGTCCGCGGCTCGTGCCTTCAGCGCGCGATGCCCGCCGCCCGCGGCAGCCAGAGCGTCAGCTCGGGGACGAAGGTGATCGCGATGAGGGCGAGGAACAGGGGCACGAGCCAGGGCAGGATCGCCATGGTCGTGCGCTCGACCGAAAGCCCGGCCACACGCGAGAGCACGAACAGCACCATGCCCAGGGGCGGGTGCAGGAGCCCGATCATCAGGTTCAAGGTGAGGACCAGCCCGAAATGGATCGGGTCGATCCCGAGCTTCAGGACGATGGGCAGGAGGATCGGCACCAGGATCGTGATC
Organism: Benzoatithermus flavus; assembly: GCF_037908215.1. Lineage (NCBI taxonomy): Bacteria > Pseudomonadati > Pseudomonadota > Alphaproteobacteria > Geminicoccales > Geminicoccaceae > Benzoatithermus > Benzoatithermus flavus. The sequence goes on from NZ_JBBLZC010000011.1 coordinate 100,501, forward strand.
GCGGCGATGGTGTCGAGGAAGCAGCCGACGAAGAGGACGAGGAGATTGACGAGGATCAGGAACACCCACTTGTTCTGCGTGATACTGAGGATCGCATCCGAGAGGAGCTGCGCGGCCTGGCTCACCGTCAGGAGCCAGGCGAAGACCGAGGCGGCGGTGACGATGAACAGCACCGCGGCCGTGGTCTCGATCGTGTCGAAGGTGGCTTTGGCGAGGGTCGCGAGCGTCATCGAGCGGTAGCGGACGAGGCCGAGGAAGAGCGACCACAAGACGGCCGCGACCGCCGCCTCGGTCGGCGTGAACCAGCCCAGGGTCATGCCGCCGATCAGGATCACCGGCGTCATCAGCGCCATGACGGCCGAGAAGTCGAGCCACCAGTCGAGCGCCAGGAGGGCCGCGAGGGCGATGGCGATGGCGAGGTTCTGCGAGAGCCCGGCCCAGACCAGGGCATAGGCCGCGACCGGAAAGGCCAGCACCACCACGACCTCGAGCGCGGCCGCGAGCAGCTTGCGCGCATCGAACGGCGTGTCCGAGCCCCAGCCGCGGCGGTAGGCGAACACGGCCACCGTCGCCATCATGAACAGCGTCATCACCGCACCGGGAACGACGCCGCCCAAGAACAGGGCGCCGATCGAGGTGTTGGCCATCATGCCGTAGATGACGAAGGGCAGGGACGGCGGGATGATGGGCCCGAGCGTCGCCGAGGCCGCCGTCACACCCACCGCCACCTCGGTCGAGTAGCCGTGGTCCTTCATGGCCTTGATCTCGATCGTGCCGATCCCGGCCGCATCGGCGATCGCGGTGCCGGACATGCCCGAGAAGATCACCGAGCCCACGATGTTCACCTGTGCCAAGCCCCCCTTCATCCAACCGACGAGCGCCACGGCGAAGCTGTAGATCCGGCCCGTGACCCCGGCGATGTTCATGAGGTTGCCGGCGAGGATGAAGAACGGCACGGCAAGCAGCGGGAAGCTTTCGACCCCGGCGATCATGCGCTGGGCGACGATCACGTCGGGCGCCACGTCGTAGGCGAGGAGATAGGCGATCGAGGCCACGGCCATGGCGACCGCGACCGGGACGCCCAGCACCATGAGGCCGAGGAAGGCGCCGATCAGGAGCAACATGGACTCAGGCCTCCGAGCCGTCGAAGGCACCGGGCCGCTCGAGCGTCGACCAGCCGCGGCGGAAGTCCGTGATCGCGACCTGGACCGCGCGGAGCGTCATGAGCACGAAGCCCAGGATGACGGCATGGAAGACGATCGATTTCGGCAGGTCGATGGTGGTCATCTTCTCGTCGGGGATCATCGCGGCATAGCGCCAGACCAGCACGGCACCGTAGGCGAAGAAGGCGATGCGCAGGAGGTCGACCAGGGTTGCCAGCACCCGCGCTGGGCGCCGCGGCAGGTAGCGGTAGAGGAAATCGACGTGGATGTGCCGCGAGAGCCGGACGCACATGGCCGAGCCCAGGAACACGACTCCGATCAGGCAGTAGATCGCGATCTCCTCGGTCCAGGCGAAGCTGTCGTTGAGCACGTAGCGGGTGAAGAACTGGAGGAAGACGGCGCCCGCCATCAGCCAGAACACGAGAAGCGTCACCCAGTCCTCGAAGGCGTAGCGTCCGAGATCGACGGGTGCGGCCTCCTCCTCGAAGGCATGGGCGAGCTCCTCGCCGGTGACGGGGGTATGGATCTCCTTGGGCACGGGCGCGGCATCCGGGCTTGAAGGGCTGGGCTCCCCCCCGTGGGCCGGGAGGGAGGAGCGTCGGGTGGGGCGAAGCGTCGCCGGGATCACTGGAGCGCTTGGATGCGCTCCCAGTCGGCCTTGCGATAGCCGAACTGCTCGAAGGTCACGTTCTTCATCACCGCTTCCTTGAACTCGTCCTTGCTCACCTCGGTGACGGTGAGCCCCTTCGACTGGAAGAACGGGATGAGCTCGGCTTCCCGCGCCTGGATCTTCTGCGTGATGCGCGCCGCGGCTGCCTGCGCCACGTCGGCGAAGACCTTCCGGTCCTCCTCCGACAGCCTGGCCCAGAGGCTCTTCGAGACGATCGTGGCGAGGTGGTCGACGATGTGGCCGGTGAGCACGATGTGCTTCTGCACCTCGTAGAACTTCTTGGCCTCGATCGTGGTGAGCGGGTTCTCCTGCGCGTCCACCGTACCGTTCTGGAGCGCCAGATAGACCTCGGCGAAGGCGATGGGCGTGGTGTTGGCGCCGCAGGCGCGCGGCATGGCGAGATAGGCCGGCGCGTCGGGCACGCGGATCTTGAGGCCTTTCATGTCGGCGCAGCCCTTGATCGGCTTGTTCGAGGTCGTCTGCCGCGTGCCGTAGTAGCTGAGCGCCACGATATGGTGCCCGGTCTTGTCCTCGTAGCCCTTGACCAGCTCCTTGAAGACGTCGCTCTTCGCGAAGGCCAGGAGATGCTCCGGGCCGCGGAAGGTGTAGGGGAAGTAGCCGATGCCGATCGGCGGATAGCTGCGCGCGGCGAAGCTCAGGCCCGAGATGATGATGTCGACCGTGCCGAGCGACAGGCCCTGGTTGATGTCGCTCTCCTTGCCGAGCTGCGAGGCGGGGTAGACGTCGATGTGGTAGCGTCCGTCGGTGCGCTTCTCGATCTCCTGCGCCGCCCAGACCGATTCGGTGTGGAACGGTTCCGAGGTCTCGTAGACGTGGGCCCATTTCAGGTTGGTCGGGGCGGCCACGGCCTGCCCGGTCAGAAGCGCAAGGCCCAGGGCGGCCGCCAGGGCCAATCCGTCGCGTCTTCGCATGTCTCTGCCTCCCTCTTTCGGTCGGATGCGGCGGTGGGAGCCCGTGCATGGCAAAACCGGCACCCCTCCGTCAACCACCGCTTTCGCGAGAGCGCGTTTCGTGGCAAGCCGGGAGCGGCGTTCCATCGCTCGAGCGGGAGCCCCCGACGATGCGCCTTTCGACGAGCACCCTGCCGATGCTGCCCGCACGGATCCGGCGGCCGGCCTTCGATCGCGCCGCCGTGCGCACGGGCATCGTCCATCTCGGCGGCGGCGCCTTCCATCGTGCGCATCAGGCGGTGGTGCTCGACGACCCGCTCGCCCCGCGGCTGCGAGCCCTCGCCGCCGCGGCGGGGCCGGTCGCCGCGCGTCTCGTGCCGGTCCTGATCGGGGTGCGCGAGCTGTTCGGCGAGGATCTGCCCCGCGATCCGCGCTTTCGCGCGGCCGTGGAGACGGCGCTCGACCGGCTGCTCGCCCGGGGCGTGCGTCGCACCCTGGCGGGCCGGCCGGCGGGCTGAAGCGCCGTTCGGGCCGTCGGGCAAGGGGAGCGGGCCGGAACGGCGCCGCTCCCGAGGGGGTCACTCGCTGCGCGTCAGCGCCGGCAGGCCGGCGATGTAGCCGACATAGCCGCGCGGGTCGATCCGGCGGCGCAGGTCGAGCCTGATCGCGTCGGGATACCTGGCGAGGTCCTCCGCGGCACCCGGATGCTGCACGTTGGCGGTGATGTAGGCGTGGCCGTTATAGTCGTCGAACACGTTGAGGCCGGTGTCCTCGGCCCCGGCAGGGGCGGTGAAGATCCGCGTCAGGCTCTTGGTGTCGACGTTCCAGGCCCAGACGAAATTGTTGAGGTGGTTGCCGGAATCCTCGCCGATGAACAGGGTGCGCATGGCCGCCGAGAAGCGGAGATTGTCGGGGTTCGCGACCAGATCGGTGCTGCAGGCGTCGTACTTGCCGACCGAAGCCCCTTCCGGCTGCCTGGCACCATGGACGGGCGCATAGGCGTCGACCGCCACCCACTCGCTGTCGATGGGCCGGCCGGACGTGTCCTTCTGCCCGCCCTTCAGGTTGCTCTCGTAGACGGCGCCGCAGTTGAGATCCTTGGCGTCGGCGTCGAGCCGGATGTCGTCCTGCGGCCGGGGATCGTCCTTCACCTTGCCCATGCCGGCGCGGATCGTGCTCGCCACGATCCAGAGCTTCTTGTCGCGGTTGTCGTGGGCGACACCTTCGAGCTTCGTGAACTCGGTCGTGGCACCGAGCCAGGCGGCGTAGCGGCGGGTCTCGAGGAACGCCGCCTCCTTCTCCCGGCCGGGCTTGAGGCGGTAATACTCGAGCTGCGTCTTGCTGCCCGTGCCGGTATAGACGTAGAGCGGCTTGAAGCCCTGGTACTTCGCGGGCTCGGCCTTCACCTGCCCGGCGGTGGCGTAGTCCCAGATGTCGCTGAATTTGACGCCGCTCTGGATCATCGCCTCGACCTCGGCGTCGGTGGCGTGGCCGAGGCGGATCCACTCGAGCCTGGCCCGGCCGAAGCCCTCGCCCGTCTCCTGCCGCCACTTCGCGGCATAGAGCGTGCCGGCGGAGAGATCGCCCGGGCGATCGGCGACGAACATGGCGCGGATCACGTCGTCGCCGTCGTCGCCGAAATAGACGGTCTTGCGGTCGCCCATGACGTCGCCGAGCTCGAAGGCGAGCCGGCCCATGGCGTGGTGCTTCACGGCCTCGCTGGAGCCGTCGGGCTTCACCGTCACCTCGACGATGTGGCCGTACATGTAGGGGTTGGCGCCGCCCTGGTCCCAGGTCTTGCCGACCGTGCCGCGGTAGAGGTTCATGGGCTCGAGCGGCTGCTTCTCGTAGACGCGCGCGTCGGGCTCGTACTCCTCGCTGCCGAGATGGGTCATCCAGGGCGTGGTCGAGCCGTTGCAGGGAATCCACAAGCCCTCGACCTTGCCGAAGTCGACGGTCGAGAGCCGGACCGGCGTGAGCCGGCCGGTGGCGGGATCCTGGTCCAGCACGGTGACGTTCATCGCCATCGGAAGCTGGCCGTAGAGCTCGACGGGCGGCTTCGTGGGGTCGGCGTTGGGCGCTTCGGTCGAGTATTCGAGGTGGTTGACGAGGAAGAGCGGCCGGCCCTTCACGCCCTCGACCCTGGCGTCCGGGACGTTCAGGAGCGAGGTGCCGTCCTGGCCCGCCGACATGAAGGGGCCGATCGCGACGTTGCCGTCCTTGTCGGGGGCGGTGCGCTGGATCGGTTTGCCGTCCTTGTCGACGATGAGGCCGGAGTACCAGCCGCCGACATAGTCGCCGGAGCGGTGGAGGATCACGTAGCTCAAGGGGAAGGTGCGCGTGCTGCCGTCGGCGAGGGTGAGCACCGCCGACGAGCGCGTGTAGGCGCTCGCCATCTCGAGCTCGTTCGCGGGTGCCGGCGTCGGCGTGAACTCGACCAGCTTCACCTTCAAGGGTGCCGGCGGCTGCTCCGGTGCCGCCTGCTCCGCGCCGGCTGCGGCGACGAGCCCGAGCGTGCCCACGATGGCCGTCGTCGCGGCCAGCATCGATCTTCTCGTCATCGAGCGTTTTTTCCCGTCCGTTCGGAACCTTGCCCGGCTACGAATAGGAGCCCACGGTGTCAGGCGTGTGACCGGCCGGAGCCTCCGGCCTCATGCCGAGGCTCTCGGGCGGTCCGGGCGGTGACACCAGAAGCTCGGTGTCCTGCCCCGCTGCCGGCGGCAACCGTCCGGTCTCGCCGCCGCCGGTGGCGAGGACGTGGAGCCGGCGCAGGCCCGGCATGGCGAGCTTGTCCCGGAGCGCTGCGGCGGAGCCGGCGATGCCGCCCTGGCCGTCCCAGACGGTGACGGCCGCGAAACCGTCGCCGTCGCGGACGACGAGCGGCGTCTCGGCCAGGAAATGCGCCACGGGCGGCGTGATGCTGCGCCAGCGAACGAGGAGGTCGGCATGGCTTTCCGGCCGGTCGGCGAGCATGGCACCCCAGCCGCGCTTGTGGAGGAGCACGCCGTCGCGCAGCGAGGGCGAGCTGCCGCCCATGTCGAGCCAGCGGATGCCGTTCCGCTCGGCGTGCGCCGCGGCGGCGAGATAAAGGGCGCTGAGGGCGCCCAGCTTCACGGGCTCGCTGCTGCCGCCCGGCGTGCCGGGGCCCAGCACGTGGAGGCTCGCTCCTTCGATCTGGAAGAGCTGGCCGGCCACGATCTCGCCGTCGCGGCGGATCCAGAACAGGCCGCCCTGGCGGAAGCGGCGCCGCAGCGCGTGCCGGTCGCGCACGAAGGCGAGCTCGCCGTAGCGCGCCTTGGCGAACGGCACGTACATCTCGTCGTAGAAGCGCTCGAAGTCGGCGGGGTCGTGCGAGGTGGTCCAGGTCAGCCCGCTCTTGCGCACGAGCTCGATGTTGCGCCGCGCCGTCTTGCTGGCACCGGCGAAGGTCGAGCCGTCCGCCTTGGCCTCGAGCCGTGCGCCCACCGATTCCGGCACGCGCAGCCAGAGCCGGTCGCCCGAGCGCCTGGCGAGCCAGCGCGGCACGGTCGCCACCACGAGGTCCACGCCCTCGGCCAGCGCCGGCAGCATGGCGGGCAGGCGGAACGGGCTCGCCGTGCCGATGCGCTCGAACACGGGCGCCTCGGCGAAGAACCGCTTCGCGAGATAGCGCGCCGTGGCGGAATCGCCGGCAAGCAGCAGCGTTCCCGGCGTGCCGTCGGCGAGGACCGGGCCGCGCGCCCGCAGCAAAGGCACGCGCCGGCGCAGGAGCGGCAGGAGATAACGTTGGCCCGCGCGCAGCCAGGGATCGACGCTCGGCGGCAGGTGCTCGATCAGGGGGCCGATCAGGCCGGCCCGGTCGCCTCGTTTCTCGCTCAGGGTCGTGCCATCCGGTTGCAGGAGTCGCAAAGGTGCCGCGCGCCCGGCCGGCTCCCGGCCGCGCCGCGCCGCCACGGAGCCGAGCCGTGACGACCTCTTGTCCAGAAATATGATCATAGCGGCCCTTCCATCCACCGATAAGAGTGTCAATTCAATATCCAAAGTATTAATACGAAAGATAGATGGAGCAGAAGTTCTAATGTGCCAATTCCGGACAACCTGAAATTCCTTTAAGGGATAGCGTCGTACGTCAGATTTTTGTTGTTCGGTCGGAGAGGGAGAGCCTAGTATTTTAAACTGTAAAGGCCGCGCTGGCGGGCGCGGCACCATGGCATTCGCCTCAACGGGTTTGGACCACACGTTGTCTGTGCCATACGTCGATCAATCGCTGGTTCGCGCCGGACGGCGGAGCCGGCCGCGGATTCTCGTGCTCGGTGGCGACGCCGACGGCAATCTCGGCGATCGCGCCATTCTTCAGGCCACGTGCCGTCAGATCCAGGAGCTGGCCCCGGAAGCTGCCGTGGCGGTGGTCTCGGGCGACGGGGCGCGGGCGAGCCGCGACTACGGCGCGCGCGCGATCGCACCCGGCCCGCGCGGCTTTCTGTCGTTGTGCGCGGCGGCGGCGCGGAGCGATCTCGTCCTCATCGGCGGCGGCGGCCTGTTCCAGGACGACGACAGCCTCGTGAAGATGCCCTACTGGGCGCTGCGCGTGGCGTTGATGCGGCTGTTCTGCCGCCGGGTCGTGGGCTACGCGCTCGGGGTCGGGCCGCTGCGCGCCGGCATCAGCCGGCTCGCGGCGCGGCTCGCCTTCGCCTGCATGGAGCAGGTGACGGTGCGCGATCCCGAGGCGCTCGAGGTGGCGCAGCCCTTGACCGGAAAGAGGGTGGGGCTGGTTCCGGACCCGGCACTCCTCCTGCCGCCGGCCGACCCGGAAGCCGCGCGGGACCTGCTGCGGCGGCACGGTGTTCCGCTCGACGGCCGGCCGCTCGTGGGCGTGGCGCTGCGCCGCTGGTTCCCGGCAAAGCCGCGCATCGTCCCGAACAAGATCGCGCATCGCCTGCCCTGGCGCCGCGAGCGGCCGCCCGAGCCCGAGGCCGAGGCGCTCACGGCGGGCCTGGCCAGGGCGCTCGATGCGCTCGTGCGCGAGCACGGCGCCTTCGTGCTGTTCCTTCCGACCTACACCTATGCCCACGAGGGCGACGATCGCGTGTGCGAGGCGGTCGCGGCCAGGATGACGGCACCGGCCGGCGCACGCGCCATGCTCCGCCTCGACGACGCCGCCCTCTACAAGGCGGTCGCGGGCGAGCTCGCCGTGCTCCTGGGCGGGCGGATGCATCCCACCATCCTCGCCGCCGCCATGGGCACGCCGGTGGTGGGCCTCGCCTACAATCCCAAGTTCATGGGCTTCTTCGAGCTTCTCGGCGCTGCCGACCGGGTGCTCGACGTCGGCCGGTTCGTCCGCGAGGACAGGGCGGAGGAGCTTTCGGCCCTGCTCGACGGTGCCTTGCGCGAGCGGTCCGGCCCCCCGCGGGAGCGGATCGAGACGCTGACGGCGCCGATCCGCTCGCTCAACCGCGCGCTGTTCGGGGAGCTCGCCCGATGAGCCTCCCCGTCCGTGCGGCTGGCCGGGGGGCGGCAGGGAACGCGAGGCTGGGGCAGCGATGTTCCCTGCCGTGAGCACCACATCGACCAACGCGGAAACGCAAAGGTGCGGGCCGACCGCCCGCGCCCCTGTAACGACGGGTCAAGCGTCATGAGGATCCTCACGATCTGCTACGAGTACCCGCCGGTGGGTGGTGGCGGCGGCGTGGTCTGTCAGGGCGTGGCGCAGGCGCTCGTCGGCGCCGGCCACGAAGTGCACGTGGTCACCTCGGGCATGCGCGATCTGCCGGCCTGCGCCGAGGACAGGGGCGTCAAGATCCACCGGGTTCCCTGCGTGCGCCGGGTCCGCTTCCATGCGACCGCGGCCGAGCTCGCGACCCAGATCCTGCCCTCCTATCAGAAGGCGCTCGCCCTCGCCCGCCGCGAGCCCTTCGACCTGATCCACTGCCATTTCGTCATTCCGTCCGGTGTGGTGGCCTGGCTCCTGCACCGGCGCACGGGCCTGCCTTACGTGCTGACGGCGCACGGCTCGGACGTGCCGGGCTACAACCCCGAGCGCTTCGAGCTCATGCACCATTTCCTCGCCCCGTTCTGGCGGCGGATCATCGAGGCGAGCGCGGCGATCACCGCGCCCTCGCGCTTCCTGCAGGAGCTGATCGGCCGCAAGATCGACGTGCCGGTGGACGTGATCCCGAACAGCTTCGAGGCGCCGCCCGCCCCCGATCTGCCGCGCCGCGACCGGATCCTGGTCGTGACCCGGATGGTCGAGCGCAAGGGCGTGCAGCATCTGATCCAGGCCATGGCGGGGCTCGAGACCCGCTTCGAGCTGTGCATCGCCGGCGACGGGCCCTATCTGCCCACGGTCCGGCAGATGGCGCAGGATCTCGGGGTGCCCGCGACCTTCCTCGGCTTCGTCGGCCGCGACCAGCTCCCCGCCCTCTACCGCTCGGCCAAGATCTTCGTGTTCCCCTCGATGCAGGAGAACTTTCCGATGGTGCTGCTCGAGGCGATGAGCGCCGGCTGCGCCGTCGTCACCTCGACCGTGCCGGGCTGCGCCGAGGTCGCGGGCGATGCGGCGCTGCTCGTCGAGCCCGGCGACGTCGCGGGCCTGCGCCGCGCGCTCGCACGGCTCCTCGCCGACGAGGAGACGATGGCCCTGTTCGGCCGCAAGAGCCTGCAGCAGGCGGCGCGGTTCGCGCCCGAGCGCATCCTGCGCCAGTACGAGGCCCTGTTCCGTCGTGCCGTCGGCAGCACCGGCCGCGAGCTGCCGCTGCCGGTGGCGCAGCCGCAGGAGAGCGAAGCGCGCGGCCGCCGCCTACCGGCGGCGTGACCGGCGCAGCATCCGGCCGTAGAGGACCAGCGCCGGCCGCGGGTCCTCGCGGCTCCAGGTGAGGTGCATGTCGGCGCGCAGGGCCGAGCGGACCGCCGTTCCGAGCCAGCGGGCCGCGGCGCCGAGGCCGATCTCCCGGTGCAAGAGCGCCTCCTTGAGGCCTTCGAGGTCGCCCGCGAACCAGGCGAAACGCTGGCCCGCGGGGTAGGTGAAGGGGCCGGCGAGCTCGGGAACCGGCGCGCCGCGCGCGAGGTCAAGGGCGAGCTGCGGCAGATCGAGGCCGCAATGCTGGCTGATGGCGTAGCCGGCGGCGAGGCGCGGATTGACCTCGAGGAACACGGCCTCGCCGCTCGCCTCGTCGCGCAGGAACTGCAGGCAGCCGATGCCGGTGTAGCGCATGGCGGCGATCATGCGCTCGCAGTAGCGGCGCATGTCCAAAGGCAGCTCGACCGAGATCCCTTCGACCGTGAGCCCGGTCCCGTCCGGGCGCATGGTCCTGAGGCTCACCGCGTCGAGGCAGCGCAGGAGCCGGCCGTCCTTCGCGGCGAAGTGGAGATTGTGCCGCAAGCCCTTGACGTAGCGCTGGACCAGAAGCGATTCGTGCCCTTCCGGCCAGGTCGGGAAGCGCCCGCGGAACTCCTGCGCGCTGCGGCAGATCACCCCTTTCTCGCCGTAGAGGCGCAGCTCCGCCACGGCGGGCTTGACGATGCAGGGATAACCCGTCTGCCGCACCGCCGCCTCGAGCGCCGGCAGATCCCGGACCACGGCGCGGCCGGGCTGCGGCACGCCGAGCTCGGCCGCGAGTTCGAGGAGCCGGGTCTTGTGGTCGCACATGGCGACGAGGGCGGGGTCGGGGGTCACGACCACCACGTCCTCGGGCAGAAGATGCCGATGCTCGCACACGCGGATGATGGCGAGGCCCAGGACCGGGAAGAGGAAGCCCACGTCCGGCCGCCGGCGGAGGAAGTCGGCGATCGCGCGCACGAAGCCTTCCCCGTCCTGCCGCAGCGAGGGGTGCGTCCAGGTCTCGGCGGCCCAGCGCGAATATTCCGCGGCCGAGCTGAACTCGTCGCGGCCGACGATCACCCGGTAGCCGGCCCGGCCGAGCGAGCGCACGACCGAGACCGACGGGCGGTAGTTGCCGACCAGGAGGACCGTGCGGGAGCCGGCGCGGCCTCCGGCCATGGGCGTCGCTGCCGTCGGGCTCGCCTGCACGGCGGGATGGACTGCGTGCTCGTTCATCGTCCCTCGTCGTTTCGTCGTGCGGTGAAACAGGAGTCCATCAATCTTTCGTGGAAAGAACAAGACTCGCATTCGCCGAACAATATTGTGCTTGCATCCTAGCACAAGGCTTTGGCATAGGCTGACCGGAAAGTTCGACCTCTTCGCCGCGGCTTCTTCGATGGATTTGTCGCGCGGGCGGTTGCGGGTGCGCTATACCCGACCCGAAAGGCCCGCGCTCCGCGAGCGGCGTGCAACGACCTGAGGCAGCATCGCATGAACTTCAAGCGGCGCGCCGTCGCCGGAGCGCTCTGGGTATCGGTCGAGACCTGGGGCACGCAGCTCATCCAGCTGCTCCTGTTCGTGATCTTGACCCGCCTTCTGGGGCCCGAAACTTATGGCCTGCTCGGCATGGCGATCATCGTCATCGCGCTCGGCGACGTGGCGATCACGAACGGCGGCTGGGGCGACGCGCTGATCCACGAGCGCGACCTCGACCAGCGCCATCTCGACACGACGTTCTGGTTCCTTCTCCTTAGCTCCACGCTGCTCGCGGTCCTGGTCGCGGCCCTGGCCGTGCCGATGGCGCGGCTCTTCGGCCAGCCCGAGCTCGTGGGCGTGCTGATGGCCCTGGCGCCGATGCTGCCGCTCTCGAGCCTGCCCGTGGTACCGGAAGCGCTCCTGCGCCGCGAGCTGCGCTTCGCCCCGCTGGCCGCGCGCTCGCAGCTCGCCACCCTCGCCGCCGGTGCGGTCGCGATCCCGATGGCGTTCACGGGCTTCGGCGTGTGGAGCCTCGTCGCCTACCAGCTCGCCCAGCCCGTGGCCGAGACGCTCGTGATCTGGCACGCCCATCCCTGGCGGCCGGGCCGGTGCTTCTCGCGGCCGGCCTTGAGCGGCATCGTCCGCTATGTCGGAGGTGCCCTGGGCGATCGGGTCATGAACGTGCTGGACTTCCTGATCCCGCGCTTCGTGGTCGGCTACGCGCTGGGTGCCGCCCCGCTCGGCCACTTCACCACGGCGCGCAAGATCCAAGAGCTGCTCTCGCAGCTCCTGATCCGCCCGATCAGCCGGGTGGCGCTGCCGAGCTTTGCCGGGATCAGAGGGGATGCCGCCGGGATGCGCGAGCTCTTGAGCTTCGGCTCGGCGGTCGCGAACCTGGTCGCGTTCCCGGCGCATGTCGGCCTGGCACTCGTGGCACCCGAGCTCGTTCCGCTCGTGTTCGGGCCGCAATGGGCGGAGACCGTGCCGGTCGTGCAGGTGCTGGCCCTTTTGGGTCTCCTCATGCCGATGACGCAGGTCACCGCCTCGCTCATGTACGGCATCGGCCGGACCGGGCTGCAGATGCTGCTCTCGGTCGGCTCGGCCGTGCTGTTCCTCCTGCTGCTGCTGCTGCTCGGGCCCGGCAGCCTGATGGCGATCTCGACCGCCTTCGTCGGCCGCCTCTTCCTCGTGTTCCCGCTGCGGCTCTGGCTCGTGCAGCGCGCCTCGGGTGTCGACGTGCGGCCGGCGCTCGCGCGCTCCTGCCCGATCCTGGTCGCGACCGCGCTCATGGCGGCGGCGGTGCTGGCCTGGCGGCAGCTCGCCCCGCAGCCGCACCACCCGGTCCCGTTCCTCGCCTCCGCGATCGCGATCGGGCTCGCCACCTACGGCGTCGCGATCCTGCTGCTGGCACGCCCGCTCGTGCAGCAGACCGTGGGCCTCCTGCTCTCGGTGATGGGGCCGAGGAAGCCGCGGGCCGCGGCGGTGGGCGGGTCGGACCCCGCGGCTCCCGGCCCGTGAGGGGCGGGGCGGCCGGCGGTCAGCCGAACAGAAAGTCGGCGGCCGAGAGCTCCCTCGCGTGCACCCCGGCGAGGATGATCTCGTCGCCGTGAAGGGTGTGGATCACCGTGTCGGCCCCCGACTGCTGGATCGAGAAGTCGGCCATGCCGTGCTCGGCGGAGCTGCCCCTGAACTGCAGCCGGTCCTCGCCGCGGGTGAAGTCCTGGATGATGTCGCGGCCGTCGTCGCCGTCGAACACGAACACGTCCCGTCCGGTGCCGCCATAGAGGATGTCGTCGCCCGGACCACCGTCGACGATGTCGTCGCCCTCGCCGCCGCGCACCATGTCGCTGTCGCCGCCGCCGCGGACGATGTCGTTGCCGGCGGCACCGTAGACGTAATCGTCGCCACCGCCGCCGCTGAAGTGGTTGACGCTCGCGTTGTGCGAGAAGATGGCGTCGTCGCTGGCATGGTCGGTCTTGTCGCCGCCGCGGAAGGCGAAGTCCGACGCCTGCAGGGACACGTCGCCCTGGAGGTCGATCACCATCTCGGCGCCGCTGCGGCCGCTCGTGTTGACCTCGACCAAGGTGTGGCCGCCGCTCTGCGCGTAGCGCACCTGGCCTTCGGCGGTGAAGGCGTGCGTGCCGATGAAGGTGAAATCCTGGCCGCCCGGCGTGTGCAGCTTGGCGTCGATCGAGCTCAGATCGATCCTGTCGCCGTGCCGGAAGTCGGTGATCACGTCGCGGGCCGAGGGCAGGCTGTCCTGCGTCGAGCTGAAGTAGAACACGTCCCGGCCGGCGCCGCCGGTGAGCCGGTCGCGGCCGAGGCCGCCGTCGATCGTGTCGTCGCCGCCGCCGCCGTCGAGGGTGTCGTTGCCGGCATGGCCGGCCAGGATGTCGCGATAGTTGCCGATGCCGCCGTAAAGAACGTCGTTGCCCACGCCGCCGTCGAGGAAATCGCTGCCGGAGCCGCCATCCAGATAGTCGTTGCCGAGGCTGCCGCGCAGCGTGTCGACGCCCCCGTTGCCGCGCAGCGTGTCGTTGCCGCCATCGCCGTAGAGATGGTCGGCAACATTGGTGCCGGTCAGCGTGTCGTTGCCGCGGCCGCCGACGAATAGTCTGATACCCATGCTCGATCCCTGCCGAATGGAAACGAAGCGGCGGGCCAGCGCGACCGCGCGCGCCGCGTCGGACCCGCCCGATGCGTGACATCAGCCGACGGCATCGGAAGAACCGTGCCGCAGCTCAATGCGTGATGGACGGCACTGGCTGAGTAACGGCCAATGTCGCTCTCCCTGCCGACTCGAGGCGAATGACGTTTCAATCGTTCTCGATGTGCGGTCATACGTCATGGACGTATGACCGCGTCATTTATTCACCGGCTCGGCAGGGGAGCAAATTAATTATTTTTATCGCCACTTTGTCACTTGACGGTCGCAATGAGCGGTCATCCTTCGCGTGGATGGCGCTCGCGCCGGCATGTGGCCGGGACCGCCACGCGCCGGACGCGACGAGCACGCTCAGCAGGCCTCGCCGAGAGTGCGGGCGAAGGCGACGAGCGGATCGACGGTGTAGCGCAGTGCGCTCGCCTGGGCTTCGGCGCCGGTCCTGCCGTAGGCCCGGCCCCAACTCAGGGTGCGCTGGACGCTTTCGGTCCTGGTCGGCATGGGGATCTTGTAGGCGCCGACATGCACATGCGGCGACCACAGGCCGCCGGGATCGGCGATGGTGCCGACGATCTGGCCGCGGTTGATCACCTGGCCCACCCGGACGGCGAGATTGAGATGGCCGTAGATCCACCAGGTGCTGCCGCCGTCGTAGACGACCGCTGCCTGCCAGCGCGGGGGCGAGTGCGGGTTCATGATGCCGGTAACCCGGCCCGCGGCCACGGCCCGCACGGGGCTGCCGGGCGCCTTGCTGAAGTCGCGGCCGGTGTGGCGGACATAGACGTGCCCGTAGACCGGATCGTCGACCGGCTTGCTGTAGCCCCGGTAGAGCGGGTCGCAATACTGTCGGAGCAGCTTGCCGCCCGGACCGATGACGGCCTGCATCATCCGATTCGCCGTCACCGAGCAGGCGGCTTCGGCTTCTGTCGGCAGGCTGCCGAGGGCGCCGAGCGTGCCGAGACCGAGAATGCCGGTGAGCAGCGAGGTCTGGAAACGTCTCCGGGAGAGAGGGCCGTTGAGCTGGAGCTCGTCCATGGTGTTTCCGCAGCACTGTTCGTTCTGTGGCTCGGCCGGCTGGTTCCTTTCTGGAGCGACGGCCCGATCGGGCTGGTTCGGGGCGCAACCGGGCTTTGCCCGATGCGGATGATCTTCCTGTCGTCGAGGGTACGAGCACGCCCGTGGCTCGTTTCGAGCGGCTCGATGCGGGTTCTTTCGAGTTTTCCCGCTCGGCGTCGGGACGATCGAGCAGGCGTCGAGGCCAGTGGCGCGTGCCGGGCGCGCGCCTTGAAGTCGCGTCGCGCTCGCGTCCCGTCGTCGCGACCGTTCCGGCCGGACGAGGCGGCGGGTTACTCCCGCGCTTCCGGTGGGAACACCCTAGTGCTCCAAACGCGGGAAGTGAACGATAAAGCTGTCTTCTGCGCCATTTCGTCTAGATGCGACAGCACGGTGCAGGCTGGAAAGCATTCGGGAACAGGAATTTAGCCGCCGCGGGCCCGCGAGCAGCGACAGGACACGGATCTCCTGCCGGCCGGAGGAGGCAGGAGCACCATGAGCCGCTGCGTCATCGTCGGAACGGCTGTCGGCGGCATGCTCTCGATGCGGCCGGTCTCGCAGGCCGCC
The DNA here is from genome assembly GCF_037908215.1 of Benzoatithermus flavus. Classification (NCBI taxonomy): domain Bacteria; kingdom Pseudomonadati; phylum Pseudomonadota; class Alphaproteobacteria; order Geminicoccales; family Geminicoccaceae; genus Benzoatithermus; species Benzoatithermus flavus. The sequence continues at coordinate 115,799 of NZ_JBBLZC010000011.1, forward strand.
GCCACCTTCCGGCAGAAATTCCCCATCCGGCCGCGCGGCGGGGAGGCGCTTCGGAAAAGGCGAGAGCACGCGGTTCCGGTCGCGGCAGCGAGGACGAGACGAGAGGAGGAAGCTTGGCATCGCCGTTGCGAACGGGACGACCGAACGCTTCCTCCTCCGAGCCTCTCGGGCATCATCGTTTCTTGTCCTGCGGCTCCGGGCTCACGATGAGGCGCCAAGAGCCGCAAGGGGCCGGAGGGGGACAGGGGCGGGCAACCGGTTCCCGGCGGGCCGCCTCGCTCAGCAGCGCCTGCCTTCCGCGCGGGCGAAGGCGCGCAGCGGATCCATGGTGTACCGGCGTGCATTCGCCGCTGCCTGCCCCGGCGTCCGGCCGAAAGCGCGGCCGGCGTTCATCGCGGCGTTCACGGCCCTGTTGCGGGTCGGATAGGGCAGGGTGATGGCGCCGATATGGACGTGGGGTGGGAACATTCCGCGCGGGTTCGCGATGTAGCCGATGAGCTGGCCGGGACGGATCGACTGGCCGACGCGCACCGCGGGCAGGATGTGCCCGTATGCCCAGGTGACCCCGCTGCCGCGGATGAACGTGAACTTGCTCGCCGGCTGGCCGGGCGTGCCGCGGGTGTTGTAGGCGACCCGGCCCGGAGCGACCGCGCGGACCGGCGTGCCGATCGACTTGATGAAGTCGCGGCCGGTGTGTTGGATGTAGACGGTGCCGTAGCCTTCCTGCCGCACCGGCTTCCGGTAGCCGCGATAATGCGGGTCCATGTACTGCGCGCCGAGCCGGAAACCGGCACCCACGGCCCTCATGCCCATCTGCATCACGGAGGTGCCGCAGGCTTCGCTCTCGACCGCGGCGGCCGGGATGGGGGCGAACGAGAGCAGCATCAGGGAGAGAAGGCCGGCGAGGAGCGACGCCTTGAGGAGCCGGCCGAAGGTGAACGCGTCGAACGAGGGCTTGGTCATCCTTGTTTGCAATCCTGCTCGAGGGGGAACAGGAGGAGCCGGACGGGCCGGATGCCGAGGCGCGCATCCCGGCCGAACGGGCTCCGGCGGCCTTTCTGCCTGCCTGCCGGAACGCGGCGTTCCGCTCTCGACCAGCGAGGCGGACCGACTTCTCCTCGGCGCTCGCGGGCAGTCCCTCGCCCGCCCGTCCTCGGGGACCGGCACGAGCGGGCGACGGCGTCCCTTCGGGACGCACGGGCTCCTCGCGGCGACGGAGCTGTCGCCGCTGTCGCTCGAGCTGCCTCGTGCAGCGCCGGATCGGCAGAGCAGCGCTCCGGCACGCGTTTTCGCTCGCGTGCGGCTTCGGCTCTACCGGGTGGCGTAGGCCGGCCGCGGCCTCAGCCGCAGCGACGGCCGGACCCTAGGCGGGGTGCGGCAGGGCCCGGATGGTTCCGGACAGGGACATCGTCGAGCCGTCACGGCCGGCGCCGCGGCGAGACGGTGCTCCGGCTCTTCCGCTTCGTGGGATCGGTGGTCCGGGACTTCGGCTCATGTCGCTTCCTGCAGCGTGCTTCGTTGCTCCCGCGTCTGGGGCAGAGGCGACGTAAACCGAGATGATCCGGAGAACAATAAAAAAGAAATTGTGATGAGTGTGGAATAACCCGAATCGAGCATCTTAAAGCCCGTTCATGATCTGCCTTCGGGCATGTTCGGGTATCAACTGCGAGTTAACCATCATCCTTTGTAGAAGATGCCTTGCCTGCGTCGTTCCGTCCCCGAAAGGCAGGCGGAAACCGCGTCGAATACTGTTGCATTTATGCAATGGTTTGCATGTCGCGGTGCGGTGCCGTCGAGATGGTTCGCCGGGAATCCTGTTGCAGCCCGGCAGCAGTACGCACGGGGCCTGCCGTTCCCCCCTCCGGCGGCGCCGCGGGGGGCATGGCCGCCCCGGGATTCAACACTCGGTTACATGAGCAGCGCCGGAAGAGAAGGCAGACGGCGCGGCGGGCGGGCCGCCCGCACCGGCGTTGGGGCGGTTGGTCGCACCGGGAAACCGCAGCGCCGGATCGGGCTCAGCGCGGCTTCTCGGCCGTGGTGAAGAGGGCCGCGATCCGCCAGCCCTCTGGTGTCGCCACGCCCAGCATGCTCACGAGGAAATGCAGCCGGTCGGGTGCGGCCTCGGGGCCGATCGTGAGCACGAGCGGGAGATGCAGGTATGCGGTCCTGTCGTCGAGCTCGACCGGGACGGCCTTGGCGAGGTCCGGATCGACGCGCCAGACCGGCGCCTGCTGGAACAGGCTCATCCGTTCGACGAGCGCATCCGGCCCCCACACCGCCATGCCGTCGCTGACCCAGAGGAATTTCGGTGAATCCAGCAGCAAGCTGCGCACCCGCGCGAGATCGCGGGCGTTCTGCGCCGCGAGGAAGCGGCCGTAGAGGGTCCGCACCTCCTCGCTCGCGCCGGCCCGGGCGGCAGGGACGGGGGTGGTGGCAGCGAGCATCAGGGCGGCGCAGGCGAGCGAGCGGCATCGTGCCGGCATGGCGGAAGCTCCTTGCGGTGGCGGGGGCGGCACGCGTGCCGCCCCCGTGGGGAAGGATGCTCGGACGGCGGAGCCGCCGCCAATGCCGGCGCACTATCGGGACGATAGCGCCGGGCGGGCCGTTCCCGCGATCGGACGGCGCAGGCTCGCGACCAGGCGGTAGCCGAGGAGCAGCGCCACGATGGCGGCGTAGACCAGGGGCTCGGGCGGCCAGGACTTGACCGAGAGGACGAAATGGACCGCGGCCGCGGCCGCCGCGAGATAGACCCAGCGATGCAGCCGGACCCAGGCGGAGCCGAGCCGGCGGATCATCCGGTTGCTCGAGGTCGCGGCGAGCGGCACCAGGATCAAAAAGGCGGCCATGCCGATGGTGATGAACGGCCGCTTGACGATGTCGGCCCAGACCGCGGCGAGATCGAGTCCCTGGTCGAGGACGACGTAGACCAGAAGATGCAGCGCCGCATAGAAGAAGGCGAGCAGGCCGATCGCGCGCCGGTAGCGGAGGAGATTGATGCCGGCGAGCCGGCGTAGGGGCGTGATCGCGAGCCCCGCCACGAGGAAGCGCAGCGCCCACAGGCCGAGCGCGCGCTCCAGCACCTTCATGGGATCGGCGCCGAGCTGGTCGGCAAGGCCGAGCCAGAAGGTCCAGGCGGCGGGCATCGCCCCGATCCAGTAGAGAAGGCCGGGCCGGATCAGCCGCGACCGGGCGCTGCCGGAGCGGCGGCGGGCGGCAGGAGGCGAGGCCGCGGCCATCAGAAATACTGCCGCAGATTCATGCCGGCGTAGAGATGCGCCACCTGCTCGCCGTAGCCGTTGAACATCAAGGTCGGCCGACGCTTCGCGAACAGGCCGCCCTCGCCGATCCGCCGCTCGGTCTTCTGGCTCCAGCGCGGATGATCGACCTCGGGGTTGACGTTGGAATAGAAGCCGTACTCGTGCGGGTTCTGCAAATTCCACGAGGTCGGCGGCTGCTCCTCGACCAGGCTGATGCGCACGATCGACTTGATCCCCTTGAAGCCGTACTTCCAGGGCACGACGAGCCGGATCGGTGCCCCGTTCTGGTTCGGAAGCGTCTCGCCGTAGAGCCCGACGGCGAGGATGGTGAGCGGATGCATGGCCTCGTCGAGACGCAAGCCCTCGACATAGGGCCAGGCCAGGACCGGGAAGAACGAGCGCTGTGCCGGCATCTCCTCGGGCCGGTGCAGGGTCTGGAAGGCGACGTACTTGGCACTGCCCAAAGGCTCGACGCGCTTGAGGAGATCGGCCAGGGGAAAGCCGACCCACGGGATCACCATCGACCAGCCTTCCACACAGCGCATGCGGTAGATGCGCTCCTCGAGCGTTTCGGGCTTCAGAATGTCCTCGAGCGCCAAGGTCCGGGGCTTCGCGACGAGGCCGTCGAGCGTCACGCTCCAGGGGCTGGTCGTGAGCGTGTGCGCGTTGGCGGCGGGATCGTCCTTGCCGGTGCCGAACTCGTAATAGTTGTTGTAGCTGGTGACGTCCTCGAGCGGGGTGAGCTTCTCGTCGGTCGAGTAGGGGCTCTTTCTCGCCGCGAGCGGTGCGGCACGCAGCGGGTGCGCGCTGCCGATAAGGCCCGCCGCGGTGGCGGCGGCGACGAACTCCCGGCGGCGGAGCCAGACCGAACGCGGCGTGATCTCCGAGGGGCGGATGTCGCTGGCTGCTTTGATCAACATGGCTCGCGTCCTTCGGCCGTCGATCGCTCGATTAAAGAACTGTGACCGCACGCGCCGCTCACAACCCCGCTGTCGCGCTCACGAAGCCTTGATGGACGAAGGCTCGAGCCGCCCGGCGAGCCAGGCGGCGAGCAGCAGCGCCGCAGCGATGCCGGCGACGCAGGCCGGCCAGCCGAGCCGGTCGTAGACTTGGCCCAGGAGCGCCGTGCCGACCAGCCCGCCGCCGAAATAGCAGGCGAGATAGAGCCCGCCCGCGGCACCGCGGTCGGTGGCGGCGGCACGGCCGACGAAGCCGGTCGCGGTCGCCTGCGCGAAGAAGGTGCCGATCCCGACGAGTGCCAGGCCCGTGAGCACCGGCGGCAGGTGCGCCGTCAGAAGGAGCGGGAGGCCGGCGGTGGCGAGCGCGAAGGCGCCGAGAAGCGTGGGACGGGTACCCCAGCGCTGCACGGCGCTGCCGGCGAGAGGTGTCGTCAGGATCGAGGGCAGAAAGACGAGATAGACGAAGCCCAAGGCCATCGGCCCGACCGAGAGCGGGGCTCGCACCAGCACGAAGTTGACGAAGGTGAAGGTGCCGATGAAGGCGAACAGGACGAGAAAGCCGATGGCGAAGGCGGCGCACAGCTGCCGGTTCCGCAGATGCAGCGCCCAGACGGCGAGAGGCGAGCCGACGCCGGGCCCGGCCGGGGGCATGGGCGCGGTCTGCTTCAGGCTGACATGGACCAGGATGGCACCGGCGAGGTTGAGGGCGGCGAAGATCTGGAAGTTGGCAGCGAGACCCAGATGGTCGGCGAGCCCCGCCGAGAGCAGCCGGCCGAACAGGTTGCTCGCGACGTTGCCGGTGACGTAGGCCGCGAGCGCTCCTGCACTGTCCGCGGCGCTGCACTGCTCGGCGAAGTGGGCGAGGGTGAGCGTGAAGGCCGCCGACATGAAGACGCCTTGCGCAACCCGCAGGCTCGCGAAGGTAGGAAGGTCGGGTGCCGTGGCGAGGAACGCCGTCGGGATCGAGAGCAGGGCGAGGCTCGCGACGATGCCGCGGCGGCGGCGGATGCGCCGGCTGAAGAAGGCGACGCCGAGGCCCGCGAGCGCCATGCCGAAGGTCGTGGCGTTCACGGCGAAGCCCATGGCGGCGGGGCTCACGGCATAGGCACGGGCGAGCGAGGGCAGGATCGCCTGGGTCGCGAACAGGTCGACCACGGTGAGAAAGGCGATGAGCCCGATCACGACCGAGCGGAAGGCGCCGGGAGCGCGCCCGTGCGCCGTCGTGGCGGGGGCGAGCGCGGGATGGCGGGCGATCATGCGGGTCCTCTCCCTTTGTCGGCCTGCATCGGGGCCGAGGATCGCCGGTGGGCGGCTGAAGCGGAAATATCGGGCGGGTCTGGTTCCGATAGCGGGCGCGCATCGTAACGCTAGCGGTGCGGCATTTCCGGTTCGCGGCCCGCCGGCGCAGGCTCGGTTCCGCAACCGAACCCGGAGGAACCCGATGGTATCCGCGATCGACGCCATCCGGCTGCGCGCCGCCGAGAGTCCCGCCACGACCTTGCGGGGGCTCGCCGGCCTGCTCTTACCCTGGGCGCTCGCCGCCTACATCGCCTACATCCTGCTCTGGTATCTGCCGTTCAAGTTCTACCCCGACAGCTACCTGTTCCAGGTGCTCGAGGACTGGGTCGGCCTGTCCTGGTTCGAGCCCTACTTCCGCTACTTCACGGGCTGCGTGGAAGGCGTCACCTGCCTTCTTCTGTTCGTCCCCGGCCTCCAGGTCGCGGGTGCCGCCGTCGCCTTCGCCACCATGGGGACGGCGATCTTCCTCCATCTCGCGAGCCCCCTGGGGGTCGATCCCTACCACGACGGCGGCGTGCTGTTCCGCGAGGCCTGCACGAACCTCGTCTTCGCGGCTGCGATCCTCGTCATCCGCCGCCACGAGATCCTGCCGCTCCTGCAGCGGCTCGCGACCGACCCGCGCTTCGCCGCCTTCCTGCGCGCGAATACTTGAGGACCCGACCCATGCCCGACACCACCAACCGCCCGCTCGCCGGCCGGGTCGCGATCGTCACCGGCTCCACGAGCGGCATCGGCCTCGGCATCGCCCGTGCCCTCGCCTCCGCCGGCAGCGCCATCGTGCTCAACGGCTTCGGCGATGCCGGCGCGATCGCGCAGCTGCAGGACGAATTCCGGCGGCGCCATGCCGTCGCCGTGCACCACCACAGCGCCGACATGAGCGACCCCCGGCAGGTGACGGCCATGATCGAGGAGACGCATGCCCGCCTGGGCTCGGCCGACATCCTCGTCAGCAATGCCGGCATCCAGCACGTGGCGGCGATCGAGGACTTTCCGCCCGGAAAATGGGACGCGATCCTCGCGATCAACCTCTCGGCCGCGTTCCACGCCATGCGCGCCGCGATCCCGCTGATGCGGGCGCGCGGCTGGGGGCGGATCGTCAACGTCGCCTCGGCGCACGGGCTCGTCGCCTCGCCGTTCAAGAGCGCTTACGTCGCCGCCAAGCACGGCCTCGTCGGCCTCACCAAGGCGGCGGCGCTCGAGCTCGCCGAGGCCGGGATTACCTGCAACGCCATCTGCCCCGGCTATGTCTGGACGCCCTTGGTCGAGAAGCAGATCGACGACCAGGCGCGCGCGCACGGGATCGCGCGCGAGCAGGTGATCCGTGACGTGCTGCTCGTGAACCAGCCGACGAAGCGCTTCGCCACCGTCGAGGAGATGGGAGCGCTCACCGTTTTCCTATGCTCGGAGGCCGCCGCCTCGATCACCGGGACGGCGCTGCCCGTGGACGGCGGCTGGACCGCGCACTGAGCCGGAAAACCCCCGAGGAGGACGAGGCCGCCATGACGCTGATCGTCACCGAACGTGATCACGGCGGACGTTCGGGCTTCGATGTGGTTCCAATGGCGCTCCGGCGTTTCGTCCTCGGCCCCGCCGGCGCCATGACGCCGCCGCCGCGCATCCGCGCCGCGATCGCGGCGGCCGAGGCGGAAGCCGAGGTCCTGGTGGGCTGGACCCAGATCGGCGCCATTCTGGGCTTCGGCCTGCTCTACGCCGTCTCGCCCAAGGCCTTCCCGCCGGACGTCCCGTTCGAGCCGGTACCCTGGGCGCTCGGGGCTTACACCCTGTTCACCCTGCTCCGGCTCGGCCTCGCCTATCGGCGCAGGCTGAGCCGGCGCTTCCTCGCCGCCTCGATCGTCATCGACACGACCGTGCTCATGGTGACGATCTGGAGCTTTCATCTCCAGTACGGCGCTCCGCCCGGCCTCTACGTCAAGGCCCCCACGCTCATGTACGTCTTCATCCTGATCGCGCTCAGGGCGCTGCGCTTCGAGGCGCGCTGGGTGCTGCTCGCCGGCGGGACCGCGATCCTCGGCTGGTTCGTGCTCGTGGCCTATGCCGTCCTCGTGCATCCGGGCGGGCTGCAGGTGACGCGCAACTATGTCGAGTACATGACCTCCTACCGCATCCTGATCGGCGCCGAGATCGACAAGCTGGTCTCGATCGGGATGGTGGCGGTGGTGCTCGCCGTCGTCGTCACCCGCGCCCGCTCGATGCTGGTCGCGGCCACGACCGAACGGCTCGCCGGGGAGGAGCTCTCGCGCTTCTTCGCACCCGAGGTCGCGGCCACGATCAAGCGAGCGGAGATGGCGATAGCGCCGGGCGACGGCGAGCTGCGCGAGGCCGCGATCCTGTTCCTGGATCTGCGCGGCTTCACGCAGCTCGCGACGACGCTGCCGCCGCAGGCGGTGATGCGGCTGCTCGGCGAGTACCAGGAGCGGTTCGTGCCGCTGATCCGCGCATGTGGCGGCAGCATCGACAAGTTCCTGGGCGACGGCATTCTCGCGAGCTTCGGCGCCACGCGGAGCAGCGATACTTACGCTGCCGACGCCTTGCGCGCGGTCGAGGCGATGCTGGCCGCGGCCGAGGCCTGGGCGCTGGAGCGCGAGGCGAAGGGGCAGCCGAGCCTGCGGATCGGGATCGGCGTCGCCGCCGGCACGGTGATGTTCGGCGCGGTCGGCAACCGCGAGCGGCTCGAATACACGGTGATCGGCGATCCCGTGAACCTCGCGGCCAAGCTGGAGGCTCACACCAAGACCTTGGGCGTCTCCGCGCTGGCCTCGGCCGAGACGCTCGTGGCGGCCGGGCGGCAAGGCTACCGGCCGGCGACCCCCTTGCGGCTCGTCGAGGATGTTGCGGTCGGCGGCGCCGGCCGGGCGATCGACGTCGTGGTTCTGGCAGCGCCCGCCGCTCATCGGAACGTATCCACCCCGACAGGAAAGTGAGGCAATCCCATGTGCTGGTCGCTCGAAGGGACCATCGTGACGGCCGGGCCGCCTTCCGGCCTCGGTGCTACGTGCGGCGGCCGCCCCATGCTCGTGGACCGGTTCGGCGGCGAGCATTCGGGCAGCGGGCAGGCGGCCGTGGCCGCTTACGAGGAGGCGGTGCTCGGCATCCTCGCCCACCGCCCGTGCGTCGGCCCGGCGCTGGACCGGGCCCTGGCGCTCGACCCCGGCCTCGTCGCCGGGCACGCGCTCAAGGGCCTCGCCGCCGTCGTGCTGGCGCGAGCGGAACTCCTGGACCCGGCCGGAGCCGCGCTCGCGGCGGCACGAACGGCGCTCGCGGCGCGGGACGGTGGGACCGCGGGCGAGCGGGCGCTGGTGGCGGCGCTCGCCGATGCACTCGCAGGGCGGCTCCGCGCCGCGGCCGACCGGCTGGCCCGGCATCTCGACCGCCACCCGCACGATCTCCTCGCCCTCAAGCTCGGCTACGCCTTCCGCTTCATGCTGGGCGATGCCGCCGGCATGCTCGCCGCCACCTCGGCCGTGCTGCCCGCCTGGACGCCGGCGGCAGCGGGCTACGGCTTCCTCCTCGGCTGCCACGCCTTTGCGCTCGAGGAGTGCGGCGAGCTGCGGGCGGCGGAGGCGGTGGGCCGCGAAGCCGTTCATTACGAGCCCGGCGACGCCTGGGGTCTTCACGCCGTCGCCCACGTCCACGAGATGGCGGGCCGGACCGGGGACGGCATCGCCTGGCTCGAGGCGTCGCGGCCGGTCTGGCGGCGCTGCAACAACTTCGCCTTCCACATGGCCTGGCATCTCGCCCTGTTCCATCTCGAGCGGGGCGACCATGCGCGCGTGCTCGAGCTCTACGATCGCGAGGTGCGCCCGCAGCCGAGCGACGACTTCCGTGACGTCGCCAACGCCGTCTCGCTCTTGTGGCGGCTCGGGCAGGAGGGGGTGGCGGTGGGCGCCCGCTGGCAGGAGCTGCGCGCCATCGCCGAGCGGCGGCGGCACGAGACCACGCTCGTCTTCGCCTCGCTCCATTACCTGATGGCGCTCGTGGCCGCGGGCGATCAGGCGGCGGCGCGCGAGCTCGGCACCGCCATCGGTGCACGCGCGCTCACGGGTATGGGCGATCAGGCGGGTGTCGCGGCCGGGATCGGCCTCGACCTTGCGGACGCGATCGCGGGCCCCGCGCACCGCAGCGGCGCGCGGGCGGCGCTTCACCGCCTCGTCGCCGCGACCCCGCAGCTCGGCGGCAGCCATGCCCAGCGCGACCTCTTCGTCCGCACGCTCGCTCTTCTCGCCGCCGAGGCGGGCGACCGGGCGGCGGTCGCACGGATCATGGCCTGGCGCGGGCGGCTCAAGCGGGAGGACCGGTTCGCGGCCCTCGTCCGCGCGCACCTCGCCGCGGCCCTTGCCCGCCGGGGGCGCGCCGCATGAACGGGAGCGAGGCGCGCGACCCGCGGCTCGACTTCTTCCGCGGGCTCGCCATGTTCGTCATCCTCGTGGCGCACGTCCCGCTGAATCCCTGGATCCGGTGGATTCCGGCGCGCTTCGGCCCGAGCGACGCCACCGAGATGTTCGTCTTCTGCTCGGGCTTCGCTTCTGCCCTCGCCTTCGGCGGCACCTTCGCGCGCCACGGCTTCGGGCTCGGGGTCCTGCGCGTCCTGCACCGCTGCTGGCAGATCTACTGGTCGCATCTCGGCGCCTTCCTCGCCGTCGCGGCGATCGGCGTCGCCGGGACGCAGCTTGCCGGCGACGCCGACTACGTGCGTGCGCTCTGGCTGCACCCGTTCTTCGCCGAGCCCGCGCGAGGGGTGCTCCATCTCGTGACGCTCACCTACGTGCCGAACTATTTCGACGTCCTGCCCATGTACCTGGTGGTGCTCGCCCAAGTACCGCTGGTCGTGGCGTGCGCGCGCCTCCATCCGGTCCTGGTGGCGCCGGTCTGCGGCGGGCTCTACCTCGCGCAGTGGCACGGCCTCCTCGACCTGCCGGCGGAATGGTGGTCGGACCGGCCCTGGTTCTTCAACCCCTTCGCCTGGCAGCTCCTGTTCTTCACGGGCTTCGCCTTCGGCGCGGGCTGGCTGCCGGCACCACCGCGGCGGCGCTGGCTCTTGCGGCTCACGCTCGCCTTCGTCCTCGTCATGGTGCCCCTGAGCTGGCAGCCGCTCTGGTCGGCAGTCGGCTGGCTCGGGCAAGCGCACCACGTCCTCGCCTCCTGGGGCGACAAGACCCGTTTCGGAATGCTGCGCTATCTCCACTTCCTGGCCCTGGCCTATCTGGCACTCCGCCTCGTCGAGCTGCGGCCCGAAGCGCTCACCGGCCGTGCCGCCGCCCCGGTCATAGCCGTGGGCCAGCAGGCCCTGCCGGTGTTCTTATGGAGCATGGTCTGCGCGCAAATGCTCGGCATGGTCCTCGACCGGCTCGGTCGCGCGCCTCTGACCGTCCTCGTCGTGAACGGGCTGGGTCTCTCGAGCCTCGTCGCCGTGGCCCGGCTCGCCCGGCTGATGAAAGCGCAGCTCTGGCGCCGGCGCGCGCCGCGTGCCAGGGAAGCGGCGGCGCCGTGGACGGTGGTGGCGGTGCCGGCGGCAGCGCTCGAGGGAGGGGAGCGTGACGAGGGTGGCGGACGGCATCTGATCGGAATCCATCAATCGCTCGCATGAGCGGGAACTCGCTCCCGCCTATTCTCCGCGCGAGCCGGGCGGCCCGAGCAGGAGGGAGGAGTCATGCAGCAGCGCGGGATGGTGATCGTCGGGGCCGGGCAGACGGGTGGCCGCGCCGCGTTGACCTTGCGCGAACAGGGCTATGACGGCAGAATCGTGCTGATCGGCGACGAGCCGGCGCCGCCTTACGAGCGCCCGCCGCTCTCCAAGGCCTTTCTCACCGGCAAGGCCGAGGCCGCCGCGTTCACCTTCGCCGCCGAAGACGCGCTCCGAAAGGCCGGGATCGAGCTGCGCGCCCCGGCCCGGGCGGCGGCGATCGACCGCGGGCGGCAGGAGATCGTGCTCGCCGGCGGCGAGCGCATCCCTTACGACCGGCTGCTGCTTGCGACCGGCCGTGCGGCCCGGCGCCTGCCGCTCGCGCCGGCGGTCGCCGACCGGGTGCATTACCTGCGCACGCTCGCGGACGCGGACCGGCTGAAGCAGGGGCTCGCCCGCGGCGGCGACCTCGTCGTCATCGGCGGCGGCTTCATCGGCCTCGAGGTCGCGGCCAGCGCCGTCGCGCTCGGCTGCCGGGTAACGGTGGTCGAGCTGGCCCCGCGTCTTCTCGCCCGCGCCGTGCCGGTGCCGCTCGCCGAGATCGTCGCCGCCCGGCACCGCGCGGCGGGGGTGGAGCTGATCCTGAACGCCACCGTCCGCGCGCTCGGTGTCGCCGAGGGCGGCGGACTGCGGGTCGAGCTTCTGGACGGCCGGGTGCTCGCCGCCGACCACGTGCTGGCCGGGATCGGCGCCGTCCCGCGCGATCGGCTCGCGGCCGAGGCGGGCCTTCCGGTCGACGGGGGCATCGTGGTCGACGCCATGCTCGCGACCAGCGATCCCATGATCTTCGCCGCCGGCGACGTCTGCGCCTTCCCGTGCGGGAACGGCGGCCTCGCCCGGCTGGAGGCCTGGAAGAACGCCGACGCGCAAGGGGCGCTCGCGGCGCGCAACATGCTGGGTGCCGGCGAGGCCTATCGCGAGCTGCCCTGGTTCTGGTCGGACCAGTACGAGCTGACGCTGCAGGTCGCGGGCTGGCCCGAGCGGGGGGCGAGACTGGTCGAGCGCTCCGTGCCGGGGGGAAGGCTCCTGTTCCATCTCGACGCGGCGGCGCGGCTCGTCGGCGTGAGCTCGATCGGGCCGGCCTCGGTCGCCAAGGAGGTGCTGCTCGCGCGGATGCTGCTCGAGCGCGGGCTCTCGCCCGCCGCGGCGCAGCTCGCCGACCCGGCGCAGAAACTGAAGGCGCTCCTGCGCTGATCGGATTCCATCAGATGCCGGCGTGAGCCGCGGGCGCAGGACGGCTAATCTCGGGTAACGGGGCACGCGCCCGTCGAAGGTAGATCAGGAAGCACAGGCATGACGGCAACGACGCACAGACGCGACTACAGCCTCACCGGCGAAGAAGGGAAGAAGGCGGTGGCGAACGGCCTCGCCGGGGCGCAGTGGTACGCGTGCCCGATCCCGCGCAAGCAGATGAAGGAGCTGATGGCGCGCAGCGACCAGCCCGCCATCCGCGACACGATCTTGTGGTTTGCGCTCATCCTGGCCGCGGGCGCTCTCGTGGTCGCGACCTGGGGGACGTGGTGGGCCGTGCCGGCGCTGATCGTCTATGGCGCGCTTTACGGCGGTGCCGCCGACTCGCGCTGGCACGAGAGCGGTCATGGCACCGCCTTTCGCACGCGCTGGATGAACGACGCCCTCTACCAGGTCGCCTCCTTCATGGTGCTGCGCCAGCCCACGGTCTGGCGCTGGAGCCACAGCCGGCACCACACCGACACGATCATCGTCGGCCGCGATCCCGAGATCGCCGTGCCGCGGCCGCCGGACATTCTGGGCATCTTCCTGAACCTCGCAGCACTCAAGAGCGGCACCAAGGAGCTGGCCGGCGTCGTGCGGCACGCCATGGGCTCGCTCGACCCGGAGGTGCGGACCTACGTGCCGGAATCGGAGCAGCCCAAGGTGGTCAGAGAGGCGCGCATCTGGCTCGCGATCTGGGCCGGCGTCGGCACGCTCTCGCTCCTGCTCCATAGCTGGCTGCCGCTCGTCCTCGTGGGCCTGCCCTCCTTCTACGGCGCCTGGCTCTACGTCTTCTTCGGGCTGACCCAGCACGCGGGCCTCGCCGAGGACGTGCTCGACCACCGGCTCAACAGCCGCACCGTCTACATGAACCCGGTGTTCCGGTTCCTCTATTGGAACATGAACTACCACGTCGAGCACCACATGTTCCCGATGGTGCCCTACCACGCCCTGCCGAAGCTGCACGCCGCGATCAAGGATCGGTGCCCGCCGGCCTACCCGAGCACGCTCGCGGCCTATCGCGAGATCGTCCCGACGCTGCTCAGGCAGCGCAAGGATCCCGGCTACCACGTGAAGCGCGAGCTGCCGCCGGCCGTGGCCGCCCGCGAGGCCGCCCTGATGGCGGGTGCCGCCGCCTGAAACCGCCGACGAGAAAGGCCAGAGGAGCGATGACGAGCAACGTGAAGGAATGGGTCGAAGTCTGCGACGCGGACGAGATCGAGGAGGAGGACGTGATCCGCTTCGACCATCGTGGTCGGACCTTCGCCGTCTACCGGCTGGAAGGCGACGACTACCGCGCCACCGACGGCCTGTGCACGCACGAGCAGGTGCACCTCGCCGACGGCCTCGTCATGGACGGGATCATCGAGTGCCCGAAGCACAATGGCCGCTTCGACATCTGCAGCGGCAGGGCCAAGGGAGCGCCCGCGTGCGTCGACCTCAAGACCTATCCCGTGCGCCTCGAAGGCGGCAAGGTCCTGCTCGGCCTCGACTGAGGGCGCTCCCGAGCCGGCGCCCGACCTCCGCCAGTATCGGCATGCCGGCGTCCGATGTCGGCCGACCGTCGTCAAAGGCGGTGTGCACCGGCTTGTCGGCAATCCACGACGAACCGGACAAGACCAAGCCATCCTCCGCCACGACGGTCCCGGCCGTCGGTTGTGTCGGTCCGGTACGGTTCGTGATAGACTGCTCCATGGGGAGCGAGCGTGCCCTATCTCTGGGAGACGGCGGTGGACGTCGGGGCTTGGCTGCGCGGGCTCGGCTTGAGCCGGTACCAGCAGGCGTTCCGCGACCACGACATCGACGCGGGCCTGCTGCCGACGCTGACCGCCGACGACCTGCGCGAGCTCGGGGTCGCCTCGCTTGGCCACCGCAAGCGGATCCTGGCCGCGATCGCTACCCTGGCCGAGCCGGTCGACCCGCAGCCTTCGCCAGCGCCACCCATGGCGCCCGACCTACCAACGGGCTCGCAGGCCGAGCGCCGGCAGCTCACGGTGGTCTTCGCCGACCTCGCCGGCTCGACCGCGCTTTCGTCCCATCTCGACCCCGAGGAGATGCGGGAGATCCTGCGCGCCTATCAGAACACGGTGGCGGGCGAGATAGCCCGTTTCGAGGGCCACATCGCCAAGTTCATGGGCGACGGCGTGCTGGCCTATTTCGGCTGGCCAAAGGCGCACGAGGATGAGGCCGAGCGCGCCGTGCGGGCCGGCTTGGCGATCGTCGAGGCCGTCGGCCGGCTCGCTACCCCGGCGGGTGAGCCGCTTGCGGTGCGGGTTGGCATTGCGACCGGCCTCGTGGTCGTGGGCGACCTCGTCGGCGAGGGTGCCGCCCAGGAGGAGGCGGTGGTGGGCGAGACGCCGAACCTGGCCGCCCGACTCCAGGGGGTAGCCACACCCGGTGCCGTGGTGATTGCGGACGGCACGCGCCAGCTTCTGGGCGAGGTGTTCGAGCTGCGCGGACTCGGGCCGACCCGGCTCAAGGGCTTTGTCCGGCCCGTGCGCGGATTTCGGGTCCTGGGCGAGCGCCCCACCGGCAGCCGCTTCGAGGCTCGGCGATCGGGTCGGCTGCTGCCGATGATCGGGCGCGACCAGGAGCTGGCGTTCCTGCTCGAACGCTGGCGGCGGGCCGCGGCCGGTGAGGGCCAGGCGGTGCTTCTGGTTGGCGAGGCCGGTATCGGCAAGTCCCGCCTGGTCCGGGCGATGCTCGATGCGGTCGCCGGGGGCGAGCACACCGCGCTCCGCTACCAGTGCTCGCCCTACCATACCGGCACGGCACTGCATCCCGTGATCGAGCAGCTCACGCGGGCGGCAGACCTGGCCCGCGAGGATCCGCCGGCGGCCCGGCTCGCCAAGCTCGAGGTGCTGCTCGCCCATGGCACCACCGCTCTGGCCGCGACGGTGCCGCTGATCGCGGCGCTGCTCGGCCTTCCGACCGGGAAGCACCACCCGTTGCCCGATCTGACGCCTCAGCAGCAGAAAGAGCGGACACTACGCGCGCTGGTCGAGCAGCTCGTGGGCTTGGCGGCAAAAGGGCCGGTGGTGGTAGTGCTCGAGGACGCCCACTGGAGCGACCCGACCACACAGGAGCTGTTCGACCTCGCCCTCGAGCGGGTGGCGCACCTGCCGGTGTTGGTGGTGATTACCTGCCGCCCCGAGTTCGTCCCGCCCTGGGCGAGCCGTGCCCACATCGCGGCGCTGACGCTGGGCCGCCTGGAGCGGGGCGCGGCGGCGGCGCTGGTGGAGCAGATCGCGGGCGATCGGGTCCTTCCCGCCGCGGTGCACGAGCAGATCCTGACCAAGACGGAAGGCGTGCCACTGTTTGTCGAGGAGCTGACCAAGACCGTGCTCGAATCGGGCCTGTTCGGGGATGCAGGCGGGCGCAACGAGGGGTCGACCGGTCCGCTGCCGCTGCTGGCGATTCCAGCCACCCTGCAGGATTCGTTGCTGGCGCGGCTCGACCGGCTGGCACCGGTCAAGGCAGTGGCGCAGATCGCCGCGGTGATCGGGCGGGAGTTCGCCTACTCCCTCCTCGCCCAGGTGGCATCGCTGCCGGAGGCGGATCTGGTCCAGGCCCTGGACCGGCTCACCAGGGCCGAGCTGGTGCTCGCACACGGGACGCCGCCCGAGGCGACCTACAGCTTCAAGCACGCGCTCGTGCAGGACACGGCCTACCAGAGCCTGCTCAAGAGCTGCCGTCAGCAGCTTCATGCCCGGATCGCGCAGGTACTGGAGGAGCGGTTCTCGGACGTGGCCGAGACCCAGCCCGAGCTGCTGGCCCGGCACTATCGGGCGGCAGGGCAGACCGAGAAGGCAATCGCCTACTGGTATAAGGCCGGACGGCGGGCGATGATGCAGTCGGCGATGCTGGAAGCGGCCGCCCAGCTCACGCAGGCTCTGGAGCTGCTGGAGGGGCTATCTCCCGGCTCCGATCGCGACCGCCAGGAGGTCGATCTGCAGGTCACGCTAGGCGAGGCGCTCATCGCCACCGAAGGTTGGGCGGCGCCCCAGGTCGGCAGGGCCTACGGGCGTGCCCGCGAATTGTGCGCGGAGGAGGCCCGGCTTCCCCAGCTCTTGGCCGCCCTCGCGGGGCTGTGCACGCATCACCTGCACTGCTCCGGTACGAAGGTCGCCCTCGAGTTCGCCGAGGAATTGCTGCACTTGGCCGAAAGACGGCAGCAGCGATGGGCACGGGCCGCAGGGCACCGCTTCCTGGCCTTGAGCATGATATTCAATGGCGAGCTTCTGCCCGAGGCTCTCTGGCATTTCGAGCGGGCCCTGGCTCTCTACCGTCCGGCCGACCTCACCTCGGCGGTGTATCCGGCGCGAGTCGACAGCCGTGTCCTGTGCCCCGCGTTCACGGCACTGATCCTGCAATGGCAGGGCTATCCGGAGCGGGCGCTTGCTCGCAGCCGAGAGGCTCTGGCCACGGCGTACGAGCTGGGTCACGCTTACACGACGAGCCAGGCGTTATTCCTGAACTGCTGGTTCCACCGGATCCGCGGCGATGTGGCGATCGTCCGAGAACGGGCCGCGGCGTTGGTCGAACTGGCGACGGAGCACGGCTTCCCGACATGGCTGGCGAGCGGGATGGTCTTTCGCGGCTGGGCGCTTGCCGCCAGGGGTGAGATCGCGGCCGGCATCGCCGAGATGCGTCAAGGCTTGGCGCGCTACCGAGCGGTAGGCTCGCTGCTCGTGCAGCCGCACTCTCTCGGCCTGCTCGCCGGTGTGATCACCCGGGCGGGTAATTCGACCGAGGCGTTGGTTCTGCTGGCCGAGGCGCTGGCGATCGTGGACAGGATGGAGGAGCGCTGGTTCGAAGCAGAGCTGCACCGCCTCATGGGTGAGGCACTCCTGCAGATTGCCATCCCCAACGCCGCGGCTGCCGAAGCCTGCTTCCGCAAGGCGATCGCGGTGGCCCAGGCGCAAGGTACGCGGTGGTGGGAGCTGCGTGCTGCGACCTCGCTGGCCCGGCTCTGGGCGACGCAAGGCGAGCGGCGCAAGGGCCATGACCTGCTCGCCCCGATCTACGGCTGGTTCACCGAGGGGTTCGACATGCCGGACTTGCAGGAAGCGAGAGCACTGCTGGACGAGGTGGCGCTGGCACCCCAGGTAGCCGGCGCAGTGGTGTGCCGCCGCTCTGGTGAATGATCCGGGCTAACGGAGCCTTTCCCGATGCCGAGCCGATGCACCTGGCAAGGCATAGAAGCTCGTTCATCCTTTGCCGATTCACACGCTGGCGAACGTCACGGCTCCCGATCTCCCAGCCGAGCCGGGGGGGAGCGGGGTCGGGGCACGGCCAACCCGCCTGGAACGACTCCAGATGGCCGGGTCGAGCCCGGTCATGGAGCATGAAAGCACGCTCCCGATCCGTCCGAAGCAAGCTCCGACGGTACGGGTCGGACGAAAGAAAAGCCGGACGCTCGCACGTCCGGCAAGGTCGGGTCCAGGGAGGCAAAGGATGCAAGTCCATTCTTTGCCTCTTTTC
This sequence comes from Benzoatithermus flavus, assembly GCF_037908215.1. Classification (NCBI taxonomy): domain Bacteria; kingdom Pseudomonadati; phylum Pseudomonadota; class Alphaproteobacteria; order Geminicoccales; family Geminicoccaceae; genus Benzoatithermus; species Benzoatithermus flavus. The sequence continues at coordinate 133,732 of NZ_JBBLZC010000011.1, forward strand.
TTGCCGAGGGTCTGTGAGAGAGCGCACAGAAATGCCGTTCACGATGCCCGATGCCACGAGCCCTCGCCGGCCCTTCCGACGACCCGACCGGCAACGGCTCCGGCACCCCGCTGGCGGGCAGTGCCCGCCCGGCGTCAGCGCTCGGCGAGGGCGAGCTGCTGCGGCGTGGCCTCGATCCGGACCTTGGCCACGCCCTCTTCGATGATGCCGAGGCGGCGGGCGGCGGCTTTGGAGAGGTCGATGACCCGGCCTTTCACGTAGGGCCCGCGGTCGTTGATCTGGACGACGATCGAGCGGCCGTTCTCGAGATTGGTCACCGTCACCTCGCTGCCGAGCGGCAGGTCGCGATGTGCGGCGGTGAGATCGTCCTGGTCGAACGGCTCGCCGCTCGCGGTGCGCCGGCCGTGAAAGCCGGGGCCGTACCAGGACGCCACGCCGACCTGGGCGAAGGCGGCCTGCCCGGTCTCGGGGCGGGCGGCGGCGTGGCCGATGCCCGCGGCGGTGGCGGCGAGCAGAGCGGTGAGCGAGAGAATGCGCAAGGATCGGCGCATGGTCGGGATCTCCTCGTCAGGCCGCCTTCCGGTTCGCTCTCCCGGCATCGCTCCTCCTTTCTCGAGGGAGAGGTACCGAAGCGGCGGCTGCTGGTGTGATCGGACACGCGCGACGGGCGGGGCACGGCGCTCGAGGCCGTATCCCTCCTCTTCGGGCCCGTCGAGAATGGTGTCGGTGACGGGAACGCCTCACGCGGGCCGGCACCTCGAGACGGTGCCTCCGCAGGTGAGGCTCAGAACTTCTCGGCTGCGACCCTGCAGGGTTCGGTGCCGCGTGCCGTCGTCTCGGCCATGGTCGATCCTCCTTCTTTGTTGCACCGCAGCATGAATAACCCGATCCGTCGCCGAGGCAACCGGTTTTTATCGCGCGTCGCGTGGAATAACCGGCCGGATCTTTCGTCGGAGTGGCCTTTGGCTCGTCGGGCTAGCCCCCGGCCGCCGATTTGGCCTAGGTTGGAAGGGCAGGAACAGCCTCGCCTCGGAACGGCATGCTCCAGACGATGAAAGCCCCGACCCACGTGAGCCGAACCACGCCGCGCTATTTCTCCTCGCTCGACATCGAATCGGCCGTGGCGCAGGTGGCCCCTGCCATCCTGGCCCTGCTCGCCGATGGCGTTCCCCGCTCCAAGGCCGCGATCGTCGCGGCCGTCAGCGAGCGCCATCCCAAGACCGACGTGGTGCGGACCCTGATGCGGCTCGCCGTGACCGGGCGGGTGGTGGAGGCGGGAAGAAAGTACCGGCTCCCGCCCGAGGAGGACGCGGCGTAAGCTGCCGCCCGCCGAGGACAAGGAGCGGATCATGGCGGCGGAAAGCTACAAGAGCCGGACCCTCGACGGGCACCGGCTCCACCCCGAGACGTTGATGATGGGCTACGGCTATGCGCCGGCCCTCTCGGAAGGGGCGCTGAAGCCGCCCGTGTTCCTGACCTCGACCTTCGTGTTCGAGAACGCGCAGCAGGGCAAGGACTTCTTCGACCTGACCGCGGGCCGCCGCCGGCCGCGGCCGGGCGAGAAGGTCGGGCTCGTCTATTCGCGCTTCAACAACCCGAACTTCGAGATCCTGGAGGACCGGCTCGCGGTCTGGGACGAGGCCGAGCATTCGGCCGTGTTCGCGAGCGGGATGGCGGCGATCGCGACCCTGATGCTGGCCTTCCTGCGCCCCGGCGACACGATCCTGCACAGCCGCCCGCTCTACGGCGGCACCGAGACCCTGATCAGGAACCAGCTCACCCAGTTCGGGATCACGCCCGTGGGCTTCACCGACGGCACCGATCCGGCCCGGATCCGCGAGGCCGCGGCGGAGGCCCGGGCCAAGGGGCGGGTCGGGCTCGTGATGCTGGAGACACCGGCCAATCCCACGAACGGGCTGGTCGATCTCGCCGCCGTCGCCGAGGTGGCGGACGAGATCGGGAGAGCGCAGGGCCATCGGCCGCCGGTCGCGGTCGACAACACGCTCCTCGGCCCCATGTACCAGCAGCCGCTGAAGCACGGGGCGGACCTCGCCGTCTACTCGCTCACGAAGTACGCGGGCGGGCACAGCGACCTCGTCGCCGGCGGGATCAGCGGCCCGGAGGAGCTCGTCCACAGGATCATCCTCCTGCGGGGCGCTCTCGGCACGCAGCTCGACCCGCATTCCTGCTGGATGCTCCTGCGCTCGCTCGAGACGCTCAAGATCCGGGCCGACCGCGCCAACGACAATGCGCGCCAGGTGGCCGAGTATCTGCGCCGCCACCCCAGGATCAGAGCCGTGCACTATCTCGGCTTCCTCGAGGACACGGACCCGAGGAAGGCCGTGTTCGAGCGGCAGTGCACGGCCGCGGGCTCGACCTTCTCGTTCGACATCGACGGCGGCGAGCCCGAGGCGTTCGCGTTCCTGGATCGGCTCAGGATCATGAAGCTCGCGGTGAGCCTGGGCGGCACCGAGACCCTGATCTCGCACCCGGCCTCGACCACGCATTCGGGGGTGCCGAAGTCCTTGCGCGAGGAGATCGGCCTCACCGACGCGCTGATCCGGATCTCGGTCGGAATCGAGAACCCGGCCGATCTGATCGCGGACCTGGAGCAGGCCCTGGCCTGACGCCTCCCCGGCGGCCGGAACCGGCGCCGCGGCTGCCGGTTTGCCGCACCGGGGCTGCGGCGGAACGCAGTCCCGGAGGAGGATGAACGGACATGCGCAAGACGTTCCTCATCGCCATGACGCTCGCGCTCTTGGCCTCTGCCCCGGCCTGGGCCCAGCAGCAGGGCGCCACGACGCCGCCGACGGGCAAGCTCGGCACCGGCGAGACCGGCGGGGCGCCGGGTGCCACGGCCGGGTCCGGCACCCAGGGCGGCCCCGCCCCGGACCAGACCGAGCCGGGCGGTGGGACGACCGCGGGCCAGGGCACGGCGGCACAGGCGGGCAAGACGGGCACGGGTGCTGCGGCCGGAGCGCCCGGCACGCCGGCGGCACCTGGCACCGAGGGCGGCTGCCCGCCCGGCAAGCAGCCCCAGCCGGGACGGACGAACTGCTGAGGCGAGCGGACGGCAACGGCGGCACCCCGGACAGGATGCCGCCGTCCGCTGCGAGGGTGGGCCGTCAGCGCTCGCGAAACGCGCGCCGCAGCACGTCGTAGAACGGGCGCAGCAGGTAATCGAGCAAGGTGCGCTCGCCGGTGAGGATCATCACCTCCGCCGGCATGCCGCTGAGCAGCGCCACCTCGCCGTCGAGGGCGGCGAGCTCCGCGCGGTCGACCTGTACCTGCGCCTCGAAGTAGGGCTTGCCGGTGCGCTGGTCGGTCAGCCGGTCGGCCGAGACCTCGCGCACCGTGCCGTGCACGATCGGCAGGTTGCGCTGCGGGTAGGCGGTCAGCACCACGCGGGCCGGCAGGCCGCGCCGGACGTCCTTGATGTCCCTGGGATCGAGCTTCGCCGCGATCAGAAGCTCGGCTTGGCTCGGCACGAGATCGAGGATCGGCTCGCCCGGCTTCAGCACGCCGCCCACGGTCGTGGTCTTGAGATCGACCACCCGGCCGTCGACCGGGGCGCGCACCACCGTCCGTGCCAGCGCGTCCTCGCTCGAGGGCAGCCGGTTGCGGATCTCGTCGAGGCGCTTTCTGGCATCGTCGAGATCGGCGTTGACCTGCCGGCGGTCCTCCTGCTCGGCGGTGAGGTTCTCGAGCCGGGCCTGGCCGATCGTCTCGAGGTTGGCGGCGATCCGGCCGCGCAGGCCGGCCTGCTCGCCTTCGATGCCCGCCTTGCTGCGCTGGAGTGCCAGCAGCCGCGGCCTGCGCTCGAGGCCCTTCGCCAGGAGGGCCTGCACGCTTTCGATCTCGGTCGCGATGAGCTCGAGCTGGGTGCCTTGCGCTGCGATCTGCTTCTCGAGGCTGGCGTTCTCCGCCTCGAGCTGGGCGATGCGCTGGTTCGTGATCCAGCGCCGGCCCGCGCGGACGGCATGGTGCGCCGCGAACAGCTCGCGTTGCGTGGCGACGATGCGCGCGACCTCGGGATCGGCCGCTTCCACCTCGAGCGCCGCCGGAAAGACCGGCCGCTCGGCGTCGCCCTGCTCGGCCTCGAGCCGGGCGACGGTGGCGAGGAGAGCGAGGTACTGCCCCTTGAGGACCCCGTGCTCGGCACGGGCGCGGATGTCCTCGAGGGTCACGAGCGGATCGCCGGCGCGGACCGCGCCGCCCTCGCGCACGTGGATCGCGCGGACGATCCCGCCTTCGAGGTGCTGGATCGTCTTGCGCTTGCCCTCGGGGCCGACCACGCCGGGGGCGACGGCGGCGCTGGCGAGCGGCGCCAGCCAGGCCCAGGTGCCGCCTCCGCCGAAGAACAGGAGCACCACGAGCCAGCCGGCGAGGTGCTGCCGCCGGGTCGCCGCGCGCAGGCCGGCGGCGAGCCGGCAGGTGCCGCCCGTGCCGGGGCTGCGGGCGAGGAGGCCGCCGGGAGCCGCAGGCGCGAGGGACCGGGTCGCGAACGTCATGGCTGCTCTCCTGCCGGCGGCATCGCGGCTGCCGCCCGCTTGGGCTGGGGTTCGGGATCGGGTCGCGCCTCCGGCATGGGCACGACGTTGCGCCGCGGCGCTGCCATGAGCCTCGCCTGCACCTCGTCGCGCGGCCCGAACGCCGCCACGCGGCCCTGGCACAGGAGCAGCAGCCGGTCCACGCCGCGCAGCATGGCCGGATGGTGGGTGATCACGACGACGGCCGCACCGCGCTCCTGCAAGGCGCGGATCGTGTGCTGGAGGCGCTGCAGCCCGGCGGCGTCGGCGTGCGAGTCCGGCTCGTCGAGGACGACCAGCGCCGGATCACCGTAGACGGCGCGGCCGAGCGCGATCCGCTGCTGCTCGCCGCCGGAGAGGCGATGGCCTTGCGGCCCGAGCACGGTTTCGTAGCCCTTGGGCAGGCGCAGGATCAGCTCGTGCGCCCCGGCCAGCTCGGCGGCCTTGAGCACCGCCTCCTGGTCGGGGGCGGCCATCCGCGCGATGTTCTCGGCGCAAGAGGCGCGGAACAGGCTCGGATATTGCGGCAGGTAGCCGATGTGGCGGCCGAGCTCGTCGTCGTTCCACTGCTCGAAGGCGGCATGGTCGAGGCGGATGGTGCCACGGCGCGGCGACCAGGCGCCGACCAGAAGATGACCCAGGGTCGACTTGCCCGCACCGGACGGCCCGATGACGCCTAGCACCTCGCCGGGAGCGAGCGTGAAGGAGATGTCGTGCAGCAGCGGTAGCTCCGCACCCGGCGGCACGTAGCCGACCCCCTCGACCACCAGCCGCCCCTGTGGCCGCGGCAGGCGCTGGCGCGGCGGCCGCGCCGGTGCCCGACGGAACAGGTCCTGGAGCATCTTGTGGCCGGCGCGGGCGGCGACGAACGCCTTCCAGGCCGGCAGCGCCCGGTCGATCGGCGCCAGAGCGCGGGCGAGCAGGATCGAGGCCGCGATCATCCCGCCCGAGGTCAGCGCGCGGTCGGTGACGAGCCAGGCGCCGAGCGCCATGACGCCGAGCTGCAGCGCCGAGCGCAGCGCCTGGACGAGGCTCATGATGGCCGCCCCGCGATCGCTCACGCCGATGGCGAGAGCCCCGGCCGCGTCCTGGGCCGTGCGCCAGCGGCGCAGGAGGGCGGTGCGCATGCCCATGGCGGCGGTGGGCTCGGCCAGGCCCTCGGCCTCCTCGGCCAGACGCTGGGTATGCCGGGCCGCCGCCGCTGCGGCTTCGCTGCCGGCCCGGGTCAGGGCCTCGTTGGCGAGCGCGCAGGCGAGGAGCAGGCAGGCGGCGGCCAGCGAGAACAGGCCGAGCAGGGGATGCATGAGGGCGATGGCGAGGAGGAAGACCGGCGTCCAGGGTAGATCCAGGAACGCCACCACGCCTTCGCTGGCGAAGAACTGCTTGATGTCCGAAAGCGCGCGCGCTGCCGCCCCGCGCTCGCGGGTCTGGCCCTGGAGCTTGAGGCCGACCGCGGCGTCGATCGCCGGGGCGCCGAGCTCGCGCTCGAGCCAGTCGCCGATCCGCACGAGGAGCTTGCGGCGGATCCCGCTCAGGAGGCCCATGACGGCGAGCGCTGCCACGGCGACGAGGGTGAGGAGCAGGAGGGTCTCGTGCGAGCCGCTGGAGAGGACCCGGTCGAAGAGCTGCATCGAGTAGAGCGAGCTCACCAGGGTCAAAAGGTTGATGAACAGGCTGAAGGCGCCGACCGACCAGAGCTCGCGGCGGACGGCGGCGCCCGCCTTCTGCAGCAGGTCGGTGGTGCTCGCGGGCCGCAGCACGGCGCGATCCGCCTCGTCGGCGACCGCAGCCGGCGGGCGCCGGTCCGGCATGGGTCTCGTGTCCACGACGGCATCCGTCATCGCGGCTGTCTTTCGGGCAGAGAGGGTGTGGAGGGCAGGGGGCGAGCGCGGCCATCAGGCGGAGCCGGACGAATGGTCCCGATCGAAACCGGTCGCCGTCGGTGCGGCGACATGGATCAGGCTCGGTCTGCCTTCGGCGCAAAGCCCTGCCCGGTCGCTGGGGGCGGATTTGGCGTGATGGGGAAGAGCGCCCTGCAGGACGCTCTTCCCCGCTGGCGATCAGGCGATCGCCGTCACGAGATCGTAGTGGCCGGTATCGTTGGCGAAGCCGGCGACCACGAGAGTGTAAGTGCCGCTGGATGTGGCCAGGAAGTCGAGGTGCGAATCGAACCCGCCGCCGCCATCATCGTCGAACGCCACCGCCGTGCCGAACGGGTCGCGAATGGTCAGGGTCGGGTCGAGGCCGTCCCCATCGACGTCGAAGCTGTAGGCCTGCCCGGCCGTGAGGCGTATGCCGTACGTGTCCACGTCTCCGGCAGGATTGATGTCACTGGAAGCCGTCTGACCAACGGAGATCCGGAACTCTGGCATAATCATACTCCCTTTTGCGCAAACCCGAACAGGATGTTCGGATCAAATTGCGCGTTTCTTGTACTCGAAGACAGATGTCGCCGCTGTGAACCGCTTCACAGCTCGATCGAAATCTTGCTCCGTCTGTCGGAAAGGGAACAGGACACCACTGCCATCTGCCGGCCGAGCGTCGGATGCCGCATTCTTCCGCTCGATTCTCTTTCGAGGGTCGAAGCACCGGCAATCTCCGACCTCTCGGCTTCATCCCATGCCGTCAAGAGGGCGCGGCGGTCGCTGCGGCAAGGATGGGGGTGCTTGCTCTCGCGGGAGCGGCGGGAGAGAATGCTTGCCCCGATCACGGGCCGAAGAGGATGCGATGGCACGGCAGGGCGGCTACCGCCGGCTCGTCGGGCTCGCGCTGGGCACGCTGCTGTGGCCGGTCGCGGGCGCGGCCGAGGTGGCGACCGACGGCACGCTCGGGCCCAGGCTGCGCCTTGCCGGCCCGGAGGTGACGATCCCCGCCCGGCTCGGCCGGATCCGCGGCAAAAACCTGTTCCACAGCTTCGCCCGCTTCGGGGTCGAAGAGGGGCAGCGGGTCACCTTCACCGGGCCTTCGGGGCTCAGGAACATCATCGGCCGGGTCACCGGCGGCGCGGCGTCGGTGATCGACGGCACGCTGGCCTCGGCGGTGCCCGGCGCCGATCTGTGGCTGCTCAATCCCGCGGGCATCCTGTTCGGCCCCGATGCCCGGCTGGCGGTGCAGGGCTCGTTCCATGCCAGCACCGCCGACGAGCTGCGCTTTGCCGACGGGGCGGTGTTCAGCGCGCGTGCGCCGGGCGGGAGCGTGCTCTCGGTGGCGGCGCCACAGGCGTTCGGGTTTCTGGGTGCGAGGCCGGCGCCGGTCACGGTCGACCGGAGCGTGCTCGCCGTGCCGCAAGGCCAGGCGCTCTCGCTCACGGGCGGCGACGTCACGATCCGGGGCGAGGGGGTGGTGAGCGACCTGGACCCGAGCGACGACTTTCCCGACGGCCTCGCCGACACCGCGGGGACAGTACGGGCGCGGGCGGGACGGATCACGCTGGCGGCATTGGGGGGTGCCGGGGCGGTGGCGGTGGCGAGCGGGGCAGCGGTGGGCGCGGTCTCGGGGGCGATCGTGCTGGGCGGTGCGGCAGCGGTGGTGGCGAGCGGCGACGGCGGCGGCACGATCCGCATTCGTGGCGGCCGGCTGGAGCTGGCCGAGCAGGCGCTGGTGAACGCCGACAATCTCGGTGTCACGCCGCCACGGGGCGGCATCGACATCGCTGCCGGGGAGGTCGCGATCTTGGACCGCGGCACCCAGATCGCCAGCCGCAGCCGCGGCGCCGGTGATGCAGGAAACCTGACGGTCAGGGCCGAGGAGCGGCTGTTCATGGAAGGGGGCGGCATCGCTGCTGGCTCGTTCGGCAGCGGCGCTGCGGGCGATATCGTCGTGCAGGCGAGGTCGATGGAGCTGCGCGGCCGCACCGGCATCAGCAGCAACGCCCGCAGCACCGGTCCGGCAGGGGACGTGCGCGTCGAGGCGGACGAGCTGCGCATGGTCGGCACCGGGGCCAGAGGGTTGCTGCCGTTCATCTCCAGCGAGGCCATCAGGGGATCGAGCGGCAACGCCGGGACCGTGACGGTCGAGGTCACGGATGCGCTGGCGCTCCTCGATAGCGCTCGCATCGCCACCAGCACCTTCGGGCCGGGCGAGGCCGGAACCATCGCCGTCACGGCCGGGAGCCTCCTGATCGCGGGCGACAACCCGCGGGTCTATACCGGCATCAACAGCCGCAACGACGTGTACGGCACCGGTCAGGGCGGCACGGTCACGGTGCGCGTCGCGGGTCGGGCCGAGATCAGCGGCAGGGGCAGCGCGATCACCACGAGCACCTTGTCGGGCGGGAGAGCCGGAGACGTGCATGTCTCCGCCGGACGGCTGCATCTCGGGGATCACGGTGAGATCAGTTCGTCGGGAACGTCCGGACCGGCCGGAAACGTGCTCGTGACCGCCGGCACGCTCGAGCTCGATCATGCCCGCCTGCTGGTGGAGGGCCGGGGTGCGAATGGCGGCCGCATCGCCGTCGACGCGGCCGAGCTGATCGATCTCGACGGGTCGGAGATAGTCTCGGACGGCGACCGGCCCGAGCCGGGATCGAGCATCATCCGACTCACCGCGCCGCTGGTCACGATCAACGGCAGTCGGGTCACCTCTCTTGCCGGAGGGCGGCCATCGAGTGGCAGCGGCGAGGTCGGCATCTTCGGCGGCGCGACCGTGATCTCGTCCGACAGCTTCGTCGCGGCGAGCTCGGCGGTGACGGTGAGTGGGCTCGAGAGCGAGGTCGGCTCGCGGCTGGCGGCGCCGCAGGGGGTGTTCCTGAATGCCGGCGAGCTGCTGCGGGCGAGCTGCGCCGCGCGGCGGACGGCCGCGGCCAGCAGCTTCACGGCGATGGGCCGCGGCGGGCTGCCGCGCGATCCGGCGGCAGCGCTCCCCGGCGCTCATGCCCGGGCCGCGGCAACCGGCCGGGCCGGGCCGGTGCTCGCCGCCCGCTTCGCCGAGGGCTGCAGGGCGGAGCCGGGCGGTTGAAGCGCTCTTGCCGCGAACGCGAGGGCATGGCCGAAGAGGCCTCGGAGATCGGCCTTGAGCGGCGCGGCCGTTGCGAGGATAATTCTCGTTCCTCGCGAAATCGGCCAAGAGAATGTCCAAAGACGAGACGTCGGCGCGAAAGGCTCTGCTGAGCGGACATCCGCTCTTCGCCGAGCTGCGGGCCGAGGAGCTCGAGCAGATCGTCCGCGTCGCCACCGAGCGTTGCTATGCGCACGGCCAGCTCGTCTTCCAGCGCGGCGACCCCGGCACCAGCCTCCTGGGGGTGCTCGCCGGCCGCGTGCGGATCGGCCTCTCCTCGGAGGACGGCAAGGAGGTCACGTTCGGCATTCTCGGTCCGGGCGAGCTGTTCGGCGAGATCGGGGCGCTCGACGGCCAGGGCCGGACGGCCGACGCCGTCGCCATGGACGGGTGCCGCCTCCTGGTGCTCGAGCACCGCGATTTCCTGTCGTTCCTCGAGCGGAATCCGCGCTGCGCCGTCCGGCTCTTGCAGATCTTGTGCGCGCGCATGCGCAAGGCCACGGGCGTGTGCGAGAGCCTGGCGCTGCTCGACGTGCCGGTGCGGCTGGCGCGCCTGCTGCTCCAGCTCGCCCTGGATCACGGCGAGCCGACCGGAGAGGGCCGCCGCATCGCGCTCAGGCTCTCGCAGCAGGAGCTCGGCAACCTCATCGCCGCCACCCGGGAGAGCGTCAACAAGCACCTCAAGGCCTGGGAGGCCGAGGGGCTGATCGGCATGGAGCAGGGCCGTCTCGTCCTGAACGACATCGAGGCGATGCGGCTCTTGAGCGGATGCCTGCGATGAGCGGCCACCTTCGAAGGACGAGCCGCGCCCGCCTGGGAGCCGTCCTGCTCGTCGTCCTCCTAGCGGCGCTCCCTGCCGGTGCGGCGGAGCCGGTCGACGCGGTGCTGCGCCAGGCGCGCGCGGCGCAGGACCAGGGCCTGCACCGGCGCGCCATCGACCTGTTGACGACGGCGCTCGCCGAGGCCGAGCGCCGCGGCGAGCCCGAGCCGCTCGCCATGGTCCTGGGCGGCCTCGGCAGCGCCTACCTGCAGGCCGGGCAGCCGGACCGGGCGCGGCCGGCGCTCGAGCGGAGCCTCGGGCTCGCGCAGCGGAACGGGCTCGTGCGCACCCGTGTCGCCGTGCTCACCGACCTCGGCAACCTGCTCGTGAGCGAGGGGCGCCTCGAGGAGGCGCTCGATACCTACGACACGGCCACGGCGCTGGCGCGAAGCCTCGGCCGGCGCGATCTCCTCGCCCATGCCCTGATCGACGGGGCGAGGGCGGCGCTGCGTCGGGACGATCCGGCCGGGGCGGAGCGGCGCCTCGAGGAAGCGGCGCAGAACCTCGCCGCGGACGGGCCGCGGCCGGATCTGGCCTTCGATCTTCTCGCCGTGGCCCGCCTCCTGCTCGACCTGCCGCCGACCCCGGAGCGGCGGGCGCAGGCCTACGCGACGCTGCGCCGTGCCGCGGCGCTCGCCGACGAGACGGGCGACCAGCGGCTTCTGTCCTATGCCATGGGCTACATGGCCCAGCTCTACGAGGCCGAGGCGCGCGCCGACGAGGCGCTCGCCCTCTCCCGCCGCGCCGCCTGGCTCGCCGAGCAGGCCCGCTCCCCCGACCCGCTCTATGCCTGGCAGCGGCAGATCGGCCGGCTCCTCGCCGCGAAGGGCCGGACGGGCGAGGCGATCGCGGCCTACCAGGACGCCGTGCGCACGCTCGACGACATCCGGCTCGACCTGCCGACCTTCGACCCCAGGACCGGCCGCTCGCTGTTCCGCGAGGTGGTGGGGCCGATCTTCCTCGAGCTGACCGATCTCCTGCTCAAGCAGGCGGCGCGCGTCGATCCGGCCAGCGCCCAGACCTATCTCAAGGAGGCGCGGCTCACCGTCGAGACCACCAAAGCGATCGAGCTCGAGGACTATTTCCAGGACGACTGCGTCGCCCAGCTCCAGGCCCGCATCCGTCCCGTCGACCGGATCGGCGAGCGGACGGCGGCCCTCTACCCCATCGTCCTGCCGGACCGGACCGAACTTCTCTTGAGCCTGCCCGACGGCACCATCGCCCGCGCCACCACGCCGGTCGGGGCGGGCAGGATCGCGGAAGAGGCCACGAGTCTGCGCCGGGGGCTCGAGACGCGCGCGAACCGCCGCTATCTGCCGCTGGCACAGCAGCTCTACGGCTGGCTGCTCCGTCCCTTCGAGGATGCGCTGGCACGGCAGCGCATCGACACGCTCGTCTTCATTCCGGACGGCGCTCTGCGCACCGTTCCCCTTGCAGCGCTCCACGACGGACAGCGCTTCGTCGTCGAGCGCTTCGCGGTCGCGACCGAGCCCGGCCTCAACCTCCTCGACCCGCGCCCCATCGAGCGGACCCGCCTGCGCCTCCTGCTCGCCGGCCTCACCAAGGGTGTCCAGGGGTTCACGCCGCTGCCCCACGTCGAGGACGAGCTGAAGGCGCTCGCGCGCCAGCATCCGGGTGTGCTGCTGCTCGACGAGGCCTTCGTGACGTCGCAGGTGCAGCGCTCGCTCGAGGCCGCTCCGTTCTCGGTCGTCCACATCGCCTCGCACGCCCAGTTCACGAGCGATCCCAAGAACAGCTTTCTTCTCACCTTCGACGGCCGGCTCGACGTCGACGGCCTCGAGCGGCTGATCGAGCCGAGCCGCTTTCGCGACCGCCCGGTCGAGCTTCTGACGCTGAGCGCCTGCACGACGGCGGCCGGCGACGACCGGGCGGCGCTGGGCCTCGCCGGCATCGCGGTCAAGGCCGGTGCCCGCAGCGCGCTCGCCTCGCTCTGGTTCATCAACGACGAGGCCGCGGCGGAGCTGGTCACCGCCTTCTACGACGCCCTGGCCGAGCCCGGCGCCACCAAGGCCCGGGCGCTGCAGGAGGCGCAGCTGCACCTCCTGAGGGCGGAGCCCCGCTACCGCCATCCGGCCTACTGGGCGGCGTTCCTCATCATCGGCAACTGGCTCTAGGTGCCATGCCGAGGCGGCCGATCACGAGCGGACCATGGCTTCAGACCCTGCCGCTGGCGCTCGTGATCATGCTCTCGAGCCTCGGCGTGCTGGTCGGCGTCCTCGGCCTGCGCTCGACGGGCGTCCTCCAGCCGCTCGAGCTGCGCGCCTACGACGCGCTCTTGCGCCTCGTCCGGCTTGGCGCCCCGTCCGATCCGCGCATCACGCTGGTCCTCGCGCGCGAGGCCGATCTGACGCGCTACGACTGGCCGCTCAGCGACGACGTCCTCGCCGAGGCGCTCGAGCGGATTCTGGCGCACGAGCCACGCGCGATCGGGCTCGACCTGTTCCGCGACCGCCCGGTGCCGCCGGGGCACGAGCGGCTGGCGCGGCTGCTGCACGACGATCCGCGGGTGTTCGCGGTCATGGCCTATCCCGACGCGACGGGAGACGGGGTGGCGCCGCCGCCCGCCATCGACGATCCGGGGCGGATCGGCTTCGCCGACATGGTGACCGATCCGGACGGCATCGTCCGCCGCGGCCTCCTGCTGCTCGGGGGCGGCGACGAGGCGCACTGGTCCCTGGCCTTGCGGCTCGCCATCGCCTATCTCGCCCCTGCGGGCATCGTGCCCACGGGCGGCGAGGAGGACCCGCGCCTGCTGCGGCTCGGCGCCACGACCTACCTGCCGTTGCAGGCGCACGACGGCGGCTATGCCGGCATCGACGACGGCGGCTACCAGTTCCTGCTCGCCTATCCTGCCGGCCGGGCCGGGTTCACGATCCTCTCGCTCGGGCAGGTCCTCGCCGGTGATTCCGATCCGGCCGCTCTTGCGGGCCGCGTCGTCATCGTCGGCACCATGGCGGAGAGCGTGAAGGACACCTTCCTCACGCCGCTCACGGGCGAGGCCGGAATGCCGGGTGCAGAGCTGCACGCCCAGATCACGAGCCAGCTCGTCCGCCAGGCTCTCGGCGAGGCCCGGCCGCTGCGGCCGGTGCCCTGGCCGGTCGATGCGGCGTGGACCGGGCTCTGGTGCCTTCTGGGGGGGCTCGCGGCGCTCGGGATGCGCCGGTGGCACATCCTGCCGCTCGTCGTCGTCGCGGGCCCGGGCACGCTGTTCACGGTCGCCTTCGGCCTGCTCGCGTTCGGCTACTGGATAGCGCTCCTGCCGCCGCTCTTCGGCGCCGTGGCCACGATGCTGCTGCAGGCGGGCCATCTCTTCCACCGCGAGCGCGCCGAGCGGGCGATGCTCATGCAGCTCTTCGCCACCCACCTCTCGCCCCGCATCGCCGAGGCGCTGTGGCAGGTGCGCGGCGACGTGCTGGAGCGCGGCGGCCTGCGCCCGCAGGCCCTCGAGGCGACCGTGCTGTTCTCCGACGTGCGCGGCTACACCACCATCTCGGAGGCCATGACGCCCTCGATCCTGATGGACTGGCTGAACGACTACATCGCCACCATGGCGGACATCGTCGCCGAGCACGACGGCGTGGTGCTCGAGCTCACGGGCGACGGCGTACTGGCCGTGTTCGGCGTCCCGATATCCCGGTCCGATCCGATGGCGATCGCCCGGGACGCGCGCAACGCCGTCCGCTGCGCCCTTGCCATGAGCGAGGCGCTGCCCGAGCTCAACGCCGCCTTCCGGGCGCGCGGCCTGCCCGAGGCGGCGATCCGCATCGGCATCCACACCGGCCCCGTGGTCGCCGGCAGCCTCGGCAGCGCGGGGCGCCGCAAGTACGCCGTGGTCGGCGACACGGTCAACATCGCCGCCCGGCTCGAGGGCTACGACAAGGGCAGCTTCGCCGTCGACGGACGTGACGGATCTCACTGCCGAATTCTCGTCTCCGGAGCAACCTATGCTTGCCTCGGAGGCGCTTGCACCGCGGTTTCCATTGGCAAGCTCGACCTCAAGGGAAGGGTCGGGCCGATCGCCGTGTACCGCATCATGGTCGCGCCCGATCGGGCGCGGACGCTGGAAGGAGCGGGACGATGAGCAGCAGCAGGATGGGAAGGAGCATGTGTCGGCTGTTGGCCGGCCTCGCCGCCTGCGGGTGGCTCCTGGGCGTGCCGGCAGGGCCGGTCTCGGCCGAGGAAGCCAAGCCGCCGCCGGCTCCGGCGAAGAAGGCGGCGGAGCACGAGCCCGCGAAGACGGTGCAGTACCGGCCGCCCGACTGGAAGGCACCGAAGACGCGGGTGGCGGCGGCGACGCGCGGCCTGGAAGACCCCGGACCCTATCTGACCCTCCTGGTACCCGAGCGTACCGGCTACACGAGCGAGGCGAGCCCCACCCTCTACTGGTACGTCTCGGAGCGCTTCGCGGGCCCGGTCCAAGTGACCCTGCTGAAGGAGCGGGCCATCGAGCCGGTCCTGGAGATGCGGCTGGAGCACGGTGTCGAGGCGGGCGTGCATGCGATCCCGCTGCGCGCCTACAAGGTGGTCCTCGAGCCCGGCGTCGATTACGAATGGTCGGTGACCCTGACCGTCGATCCGAACCGCCCCTCGACCGACAGCTTCGCGAGCGGCACGATCCGCCGCGTGCCCCAGGCAGCGCTGCCGCGGGCCGTGGCCGGTGCCGACGAGCTCGCCGCTCTCGCCGCGCACGGGCTTTGGTACGATGCCGTCGACCTCAGCAGCCGCCTGATCCAGGCGCATCCCGAGGACGTCGCGTGGCGCGAGCTGCGGGCCGAACTCCTGGAGCAGGAAGGGCTGGAGGAGCCGGCCGCCTGGGATCGAACCCTCGCCGGCCTTCAGTAGAGCCGCAACTGCACCTCGAAATGGATGCCCTGGTCCTGCAGGTTCCGGTCCTGCGGGTTGGGCACCTCCTTGAGGGCCACGCCGGCGTAGAGGGCGAGGTTGAAGCCCGGGGCCGGGCTCCAGCGCAGGCCGCTGCCGATGCTGTAGATGTGGTCCGGATCGGGGGTGGGGGAGTCGGTGTTGAAGCCGCCGCCGATGTCCGCGAACGGCGCGAGGTAGAGAATGCCGTCCTCCGGGCTCTCGCTCCAGCCCGGAATCGGCAGCCGGAACAGCGGCAGGCGGTATTCGATCGAGGCGGTGTAGCCGTTGTCGAGCACGAGCAGGTCCTCGCGGTAGCCGCGCACCGTGTCGAGGCCGCCGATCGCGAACTGCTCGAGCGGCAGGAGCGGGTCCGAGGCGAGCTGCAGGCTGCCGCGCAGCACGAGCTGGTGGTCGCCCTCGAACAGCCGCCGCGCCAGCTCGAACTGCCCGAGCCAGGCCAGATAGCGGCTGTCCGGCGCGTCCTTGTTGATGGTGGCGCCGAACGCGTCGAGCCCGAGGCTGAAGGTCGAGCGGAAGGCCACCGCCAGGTCGCGGCCGCGATGGTCCCAGTCCTGCCGGAAGCGCAGGGCCGTGATGTCGCTCTTGCCGTTCTTGGCGCCGGGCGAGAACGAGAACGGCTCGTTCAGCAGCGAGGTCTCGCTGTGCCGCCGCGAGAGGGCGAGCCCCAGCCGCACCTCGTCCGCGACCCGCTGCAGGACCGGGTACGACGCGCCGAACTCGAGGCTCCAGGTGCGGCTCTGGATGTCGAGCTGGTTGAAGGGGTGCTCGACCACGTCGGAGCGCGTGATCTCGCCCGAGCCGTAAAGGCGCAGATCGCTCGCCGTGACCGGCACGGAATAGGCGAGGTAGCCCTGGCGCGAGCCCTCGCTGGCACTCGCTTCGAGCCGCAGCGGGTCGCCGCGGCCGAGCAGGTTGAAGAAGGTGGCGCCGATCTCGCCGTGCTCGGCGCCCACGCTGGGCGACCAGTCGTTGGCGAGCCGCGCGTCGACCCGTAGGCGCCGGCCCTCGACGATGTCGGCCTCGAGCACGCTCGCGCCCGGCCGGGCACCCGGCCCCAGCCGGGCGCCGAGCCGCTCGATCGTGGGATCGAGCAGAAGGAGCTGGAGCTGCTCCTGCAGGTCGCGGACGTTGAGGGGAGGGCCGGCGCCGCGCCGGATCCTGGCCTCGAGGAAGGCGGGATCGAGCGAGCGCAGGCCCTCGAGGCGGATCTCGTCGAGCCTGCCCTCGACGATGCGGAAGGTGACGATGCCCTGGCTCACGTCCTGATCGGGCAAGAGCGCCCCGGAATTGACGTAGCCGCGCTCGACATAGGCGAGGGTGAGCTCGTCCCGGAGCCGCAGCAGTTCCTCGATCGTGAGCGCCCGTCCCTCGTAGCGGCGCACGATGGGCTCGAGCTCGGCCGTGCTCACGACCGTGTTGCCTTCGAGCCGGATCTCGCGCACGAGGACGCTGACACCCTCGGACGGACCGGGTCGGGTCGGCGGCAGCTCGGGTACCGGCGGCAGGACGAAGCCCGGCGAAGGCGGGGGTGGCGGCGGGAGCCGGAGCTCGGGCGCGCCGCCGCCCGGCGCCGTGCGGCGTTCGAAGCCCGGCGCTTGCGCCGCGGCCGGGCCGACGGCGGCCAGTACGCCGGCCGTCGCGACCAGCCACATGGCACCTGGTCGGGAAGCTGCCCGCATCACCGTGCGCCGATCGCCCCGGCCGACGGCTTCCGGCCACCCGGCTCCGCCTCGCCGCCCTCGCTGGAGCGGGCAGCGAGTTTCAGAGGCCGACGGTAGCCGCTCTGCCGTCCCATCGCATCCTTTCTCCAGTCCCGATCGGACCGGGCATTCTCCCCTACTGCCTCGGCAAGAGCAAGCATTGCTCCTCGCCGCCAGGGAACGTCCCGAGACGAGGACGATCGGGTCCGGAGCGCCTTCTCACGCGAAAGGCGGAAAGAAAATCATGACCGAACAACGAAGTGTCGGGATCTTCACGCTGTCGTCATGGAGAGGCGCGTTGACCGATAGCGCGGCTTGCTGTATTATTTTACGACTTCATGCCCTCTGCTTCCCGTCGACCTCACAGCGTTTCTGTCCGCATTCCGTCGGCGCCGAAGAAGGGTAGGCCAATACCTCGCGATGGGCACCGCCGGATCGGGCACATCGGGAGGGTATTCATCATGCCCGGAAGGCATCTCGCCGCCGCTCTGCTGGGGCTGCTGCTCGCCGTCGGCGCGTCCGCAAGCGCCTTCGCCCAGAACCTCACCGGGGTCTGGGTGGGCAACGACGGCGGTACCTACTACGTGCGGCAGATCAACCAGGTGGTCTGGTGGTACGGGGAGAACGCGCTGTTCGCTCCCGGCTTCTCCAACGTGGCCAAGGGCGAGGTCTCGCAGGGCCAGGTGTTCCTGCTCTGGGCCGACGTCCCGAAGGGACGCACGTCCAGCAACGGCGCCCTCGTGCTGCAGATCCAGTCGCCCACGCGGCTGGTGGCGCTGCAGCGGACCGGAGGGTTCGGCGGCAGCGTGTGGACCAGGATCCGCTGATCCCTGTGGCCGGCACGGAGCCCGTCCCGGCTCCGTGCCGGCTTGCCGCGCCGATGCCGACGGCCGGACGTCGACGTCAGACGACGTTGAGCCGGACGGGCACGTTGTTGCGAGTCGCGTTCGAGTAGGGGCAGACCTGATGCGCCTTCTCGACGAGCTGCTGCGCCTGGGCGCGGTCCATGCCGGGCAGCGAGACGTCGAGCTGGATGTCGAGGCCGAAGCCGCCCTCCGAGCGCGGGCCGATGCCGACCGTGGCGGTGACGCTGGTGTCGTCCGGCACCTTGATGCGCTCCTGCGCGGCCACGAACTTCATCGCCCCGATGAAGCAGGCCGCGTAGCCGGCCGCGAACAACTGCTCGGGATTGTTGCCGGGGCCGCCGGCGCCGCCCAGCTCCCTGGGCGTGGAGAGGTTGACCTGGAACGAGCCGTCCTTGGTGGCGGCACGGCCGTCGCGGCCGCCGGTGGCGGTGGCGGACGTGGTGTACTTGACGTCGACGGGCATCCCTGACCTCCGTTCCCTGGGGTGACGACGCGCGGCCCGCGCCGGGCCGGCACCGAAGAGGAAAGACTAGGGGACGAGGCCGTGGCTGGCCAGGGGCGAGACGGATTCTTCCGGCGCCGCGGCGTCGGCCGTCACGGTCCCGAGATCGCCGTCGCGGCGCCGTGCTTCCAGCGCGAGGGGCCGTCCGTGACCCTCGGGCGGCGGCCGGATCTCCGCCGCTTCCGGCGACTTCTGCGCCTGCGGCCGCGCCTCGTCCGATGCCAGCCTCTCCGGTCCCGGCCCGTCTGCCGGACCGAAAGGCCGGGCTCCGTTGCCTCGATCGGGACGGCTCGTCGCTGGCGGAAGGATGCCCGTGCCGCGCCCGTCCCGAGCCAGCCGGGTCAGAATGTCGGCTCGACCTTCAGGCCCAGCTCCGCGCCCAGCCATTTCGTGAACAGGCGCAGGGTGTGGCGCTGGCGCGCGCTGCGCGGAAAGACCAGATGGTGGCCCACATAGCGGATGTCCTCGGCACATCCAGCCAGAGGGCGTACCAGCCGTCCGCTGGCGAGCTCGCGCTCGGTGAGCCGGGTCGACTCCAGGGTCACCCCGAGCCCGTCGGCAGCAGCGGCGATCGCAAGAAAGCTCCGGTCGAAGCGAACCCCTTGCGGCCGGGGAGCCGGGAGACCGTTGCGTGCGAACCAGTCCGACCAGCGGACCTGCTTGGTCTCGCTCTCGATCAGGATGTGGTCGAACAGATCCATCGGCGTCTTGATCGTCCGCCCGAGTTCCGGCGTGCAGAGCGGGGTAACCGTCTCCTCGCCCAAAGGTATGACGACGAGCCCCTCCTGATGCGGCAGGCCATAAACGATGTCCGCGTCGAACTCGTCGTTGAGGAACCGCGTGTAGTCGGTGCCCGCCGCCAGCCGGACCTCGATGCCGGGGTGATCGCGCAGGAATCTCGGCAGACGCGGCATCAGCCATTGCGTGGCGAAGCTGGGCGCGCTGTGCAGGCGCAGGAGCTGGGGGCCGCGGGTCGATACCATCTCCAGGCCGCGACGCAGCTCCTCGAACGCGACGCCGACGTGCCGCATCAGCGCCTCGCCCTCGGGGGTCAGGCGAACCGCTCGGCCGTCGCGCGTGAACAGGCTCGCCCCCAGCGTCTGCTCCAGCTTGCGGACGGCGTGGCTCACGGCGCTCGGTGTCAGGCCGAGCTCCGCCGCGGCGAAGCGGAACGAGCCGGTGCGCCCGGCCGCCTCGAACGCGCGCAGGATCGACAGCGGCACCTGATGCAGCATGGGTCAGATGAATCATATTCATCGAAAGGTGTAAAGATCGCGTTTGTGCCGACGAAGCAGATGAAGGAGAGTCACCGCCGAACCGAGGTCACGTGATCGGGAGACACGGATGCTTCTGGCCGGCAAGGTGGCCGTCATCTCCGGTGCCGCCAATCCGCGCGGGATCGGGCTCGCAACCGCGCGGCTGTTCGCGACGCACGGCGCCAGGGTCGCCATCCTGGATCTTGACGAGACGGCGGCACGGGACGCGGCGGCAGGGCTCGGCGCCGAGCACCGTGGTTTCGCCTGCGACGTGACCGATCCGGCCGCCTGCAAGGAGGCGGCCCGGCGCGCACTCGCGGCGTTCGGCCAGGTCGACGTCCTGATCAACAACGCCGGCATCACCCAGCCGGTCAAGCTCATGGATATCACGCCCGACGACTTGCACCGCATCCTCGAGGTGAACCTGAGCGGCGTCCTTTACCTGAGCCAGGCCTTCATCCCGCACATGCGCGAGCGCAGGCAGGGCTCGATCGCGTGCATGTCCTCGGTTTCCGCCCAGCGCGGCGGCGGCATCTTCGGCGGGCCGCACTATTCGGCCGCCAAGGCCGGCGTGCTGGGGCTGGCGAAGGCGATGGCGCGCGAGCTCGGGCCGGATGGCATCCGGGTGAACTGCGTGACGCCCGGCCTGATCCAGACCGACATCACCGGCGGCAAGCTCACCGACGCGATGCGGCAGGAGATCCTCAAGGGGATTCCCCTGAACCGGCTCGGCACGGCCGACGACATCGCCGGCATCTACCTGTTCCTCGCCTCCGACCTCTCCGCCTACGTCACCGGTGCGGTGATCGATGCCAACGGCGGCATGCTGATCCACGGCTGAGCGGACAGCCCGGGCGCGGCCCCGGCGCGGGCCGGCCCGAACCCTTGTCGGACATGGAGGGAGAGCATCATGGAGACGAGCGGCGGGGCTGCACGGCCCCTGTCCAACGTATCCCTTGCCCAGCGGGCCCATCGTATCCGCCGCAACGCCTTGCGCATGGGCGAGGTCCAGGGCCAGGGCTACATCGCCCAGGCGCTCGGCGTCGCCGAC
The DNA here is from genome assembly GCF_037908215.1 of Benzoatithermus flavus. Classification (NCBI taxonomy): domain Bacteria; kingdom Pseudomonadati; phylum Pseudomonadota; class Alphaproteobacteria; order Geminicoccales; family Geminicoccaceae; genus Benzoatithermus; species Benzoatithermus flavus. Next base: position 154,356 of record NZ_JBBLZC010000011.1, read on the forward strand.
GTGCTGGCCGTGGCCTACTTCCACGCCCTGCGCTACCGCCCCGAGGAGCCCTACTGGGAGGGGCGCGACCGCTTCCTGCTCTCGATCGGGCATTACGCCATCGCCCTTTACGCGGCGCTGATCGAGGCGGGGATCCTCCCCGAGGAGGAGCTCGAGACCTACGGCGGCGACGACAGCCGCCTGCCGATGTCGGGCATGGCGAGCTACACGCCGGGGATGGAGATCAGCGGCGGCTCGCTCGGCATCGGCCTCGGCATCGCCGTCGGCATGTGTCTCGGGCTGAGGCGGAAGGGGTCCGACCGCTTCGTCTACAACCTGATGTCCGACGGCGAGCTGGGCGAAGGCCCGACCTGGGAGGCGGCCATGTCGGCCGGCCACTGGAAGCTCGGCAACCTGATCTGCCTCGTGGACGTGAACCGGATGCAGGCCGACGGGCCGTCGCCCGAGGTGCTGAACGCCGAGCCGCTGCCGGCCAAGTGGGAGGCCTTCGGCTGGCACGCGCAGCGGGTGGACGGCAACGACATCGACGCGCTGGTGCGGGCGTTCGACACGGCGCGCGCGCTGGATGAGCCCAAGCCGCGCGTGATCATCTGCGACACCAAGATGGCGAAGGGCGTCCCCTTCCTGGAGGCCCGCGAGAAGTCGCACTTCCTGCGGGTGGAGCAGCACGAATGGGCAAAGGCACTGGCGGCGCTCGACGCCGGGAGGCAGGCATGAGCCGGACGAAACGCGGGCCGTGGCGGGGCGGTGCAGGGATCCAGGTGACGGCCGGGCAGGCGGAGGGCGGGCAGCCCCCCGAGCAGACCCCGAAGCAGCGGCTGACCACCTCGGCCATGATCGCTTCGCTCGCGGCCGAGGGGCAGCGGACCAAGCCGGCCCCGTTCGGCCACGCGCTGGTGGAGCTGGCGAAGGACCGGCCCGAGATCGTCGGCATGACGGCCGATCTCGGCAAGTACACGGACCTGCACGTCTTCGCCAAGGCGTACCCGGACCGCTTCTACCAGATGGGCATGGCCGAGCAGCTCTTGATGCTCGCCGCCGCCGGCATGGCGCACGAGGGCTTTCTGCCCTTCGTCACCACCTATGCGGTGTTCGCCTCGCGCCGGACCTACGATTTCATCAGCCAGGGCATCGCCGAGGAGGGGCTGAACGTCAAGATCTGCTGCGCGCTCCCCGGCCTGACCACGGGCTATGGCCCGAGCCACCAGGCGACGGAGGACATCGCGATCTTCCGCGGCATGCCGGATCTCACGATCGTGGATCCCTGCGACGCGCTGGACATCGAGCAGGCCACCCGGGCCATCGCCGCGCATGACGGACCGGTCTACATGCGCCTCCTGCGCGGGAACGTGCCGCTGGTGCTCGACGAGTACGATTACCGGTTCGAGCTGGGCAAGGCGAAGCTGGTCCGCGACGGCACCGATGCGCTCGTCGTCTCGTCCGGCTTCATGACCATGCGGGCGCTGGAGACGGCCGAGCTGCTCGAGGCGGACCGTGTGAGCCTCGCCGTGCTGCACGTGCCGACCGTCAAGCCGCTGGACGAGGCGACGATTCTCCACGAGGCCCGGCGCGACGGGCGGCTGGTGATCGTGGCGGAGAACCACACCGTCATCGGCGGCCTGGGCGAGGCGGTGGCCGCGACGCTGCTCCGCGCCGGGGTGGCACCGAAGTTCCGGCAGGTAGCGCTGCCGGACGCGTTTCTCGATGCCGGGGCGCTGCCGACGCTGCACGACCGCTACGGCATCTCGGCCAACGCCATGGCCGCCAGCATCAAGGGCTGGCTCTAGGCACCGCCTTCCGGCCCGGCGCCCCGCCGCCCCGGCAGGTGCTGCGGCCACGGTCGAGGGGAAGGGCGCCGACAGCAGCGGCGGGCCAGATCCCCGCCGGATCTTCTGCATTCTCGCCCCCGGCACGAGCGGGAGCGCCCACGGCGGCCGGGCCGCGCTTCGGCTCGCGCCATCGCTGCAGCCGTGACGCCCGCCTCGGGGCCGCTCGAGCCGAGCGGGGCCTCGTCGTCACAGCCGTCAACATCCTCCGGCGCGTGATGCGCGACCGGCGGAACAAGGAAGGGAGCGTTGAACGTCATGACCCATGAGAATGGCCGCATCACCCGTCGGGCCGTGCTGGCGGCCGGCGCCGCGCTGCCGCTGGGCGCCGGCATCGCCCGCCGGGCCTCGGCGGCCGAGTTCAACTTCAAGCTGGCGACGGGGCAGGACCCGACCCACCCGGTGAACCTGCGGGCACAGGAGGCGATCGACCGGATCCGCGAGGCGACCGGCGGCAGGCTCGAGATCCGGCTCTTCCCGGCCAACCAGCTGGGGTCGGACACGGACCTGCTCTCGCAGGTGCGCAGCGGCGGAGTCGAGCTCTTCAACCTCTCGTCCTCCGTCCTCGCGACGCTCGTGCCCGCAGCCGGCATCGTGAACACCGGCTTCGCCTTCCCCGGCTACGACGCGGTGTGGCAGGCCATGGACGGCGATCTCGGCACCTACGTCCGCGCGCAGATCGCGAAGGCCGGCCTGATGACCGCGTCCCGCATCTGGGACAACGGCTTCCGCCAGATCACCACCTCGACCCGCCCGATCAACACGCCCGAGGACCTCGAGGGCCTCAAGATCCGGGTGCCGCAGGCGCCGACCTTGACCTCGCTCTTCAAGGCGCTCAAGGCCGGCCCGGCACCCATCAACTTCAACGAACTCTACTCCGCGCTCCAGACCAAGGTGGTGGAAGCGCAGGAGAACCCGCTGCCGATCATCGCGACGACCAAGCTCTACGAGGTCCAGAAATACTGCAGCATGACCAGCCACGTCTGGGACGGCTACTGGATCCTGGCCAACCGGCGCGCCTGGGGACGGCTGCCCGACGACGTCCGCGCGATCGCCGAGCGGGAATTCGACCGCTCCGCGGCGGACCAGCGGGCCGACATCGCGCGGCTGAGCGTCTCGCTGCGCCAGGACCTGACCGCGAAGGGGCTCCAGTTCAACGACGTGGACCGGGAACCTTTCCGCGCAGCGCTGCGCAAGACGTCCTTCTATCAGGATTGGAAGTCGAAGTACGGCGACGAGGCCTGGAGCAAGCTCGAGCAAGTCGTCGGCAAGCTGGTGTGACCGCTGTGACCCACCCCGAGAACATCCCCGTGACGGCGAGCGAGAGCCTCGTCTTCGAGAAGCGCAACGGGGCGGCGTCCCTGGACGCCACCCTCCGGTCTCTGGTCGAGATCCCGGCCGCACTCCTCGTCCTGGTCGAGGTCGGCGTGCTGCTCGCCGGCGTGGTCGCACGCTACGTCTTCCACCAGCCTCTCGTCTGGTCCGACGAGCTGGCCTCGATCCTGTTCCTGTGGCTCGCCATGCTGGGGGCCGTGGTGGCGTTCCAGCGTGGCGAGCACATGCGCATGACCGCCGTCATCGGCATGGTCCCGCCACCTGCGCGCGCCTTTCTCGACGTCGTCGCGATCGCCGCCGCCCTCGCCTTCCTGCTCGTCGTGGTCGAGCCGGCCTTCGAGTTCGCCTCGGAGGAGAGCTTCATCACCACGCCGGCGCTGGAGATCCCGAACGTCTGGCGTGCCGCGGCGCTGCCGGTCGGGATGGGCCTGATGATCCTGACGGCGCTGCTGCGGCTGGCGGAGGTCGGCAGCCGGCGCCTGGTGCTGGGTGCGCTGGGCCTGGTTGCCGCCCTGGTCGCGGTCATGGTCCTGCTCCAGCCCGTGCTGCAGGATCTCGGCAACCTGAATCTGCTGGTCTTCTTCGTGGGCGTGGTCGCAGCGGCCGTGTTCGCCGGCGTGCCCATCGCCTTTGCCTTCGGGCTGGCTACCGTGGGCTACATCGCGCTCACCACCGACACGCCGATGCTCGTCGTGGTCGGCCGCATGGACGAGGGCATGTCGCACCTCATCCTGCTGTCGGTGCCGCTGTTCGTCTTCTTGGGCCAGCTGATCGAGATGACCGGGATGGCGAAGGCCATGGTCGCCTTTCTTGCCAGCCTCTTGGGCCATGTTCGGGGCGGGCTCTCCTACGTTCTCGTCGGCGCCATGTACCTGGTGTCCGGCATCTCGGGGTCGAAGGCCGCGGACATGGCCGCGGTGGCCCCGGTGCTTTTCCCCGAGATGCGCAGCCGCGGCGCCAAGCCCGGCGACCTCGTCGCCCTGCTGTCGGCCACCGGCGCCCAGACCGAGACCATCCCGCCGAGCCTCGTGCTCATCACCATCGGCGCGGTCACCGGTGTGTCCATCGCGGCGCTGTTCACCGGCGGGATGCTGCCGGGCGTCGTGCTCGGCGCCACGCTCTGCGCCGTCGTCTGGTACCGCTACCGGGGCGAGGACCTGTCCCATGTGCGGCGCGCGAGCTGGGGCGAGATCGGCCGCGCCTTCGTCATCTCCGTTCCGGCGATCGCACTTCCCTTCCTGATCCGGGCGGCCGTTGTCGAGGGCGTGGCCACCGCCACCGAGGTGTCCACCATCGGCATCGTCTACGCGGTGCTGGCCGGGCTACTGATCTACCGCCGGTTCGACTGGCGCCGTCTCGGGCCGATGCTGATCGACACCGCGGCTCTCTCGGGCGCCATCCTGCTGATCATCGGCGCCGCGACCGGCATGGCTTGGGCGCTGACCCAGTCGGGCTTCTCGGCCGACCTGGCATCGGCGATGGCGGACCTGCCCGGCGGCGCGCCGGCGTTCATGGCGATCTCGATCGTCGCCTTCATCATCCTCGGCAGCGTGCTCGAAGGCATTCCGGCGATCGTGCTGTTCGGGCCGCTGCTGTTCCCGATCGCCCGGCAGGTCGGCATCCACGAGGTGCACTATGCGATGGTGGTGGTCCTGGCCATGGGGGTCGGGCTGTTCGCGCCGCCGTTCGGGGTCGGCTACTACGCCGCCTGCGCCATCAGCCGGATCCATCCCGACGAGGGCATGCGGCCCATCATGGGCTACATCCTCGCCCTGATCGTCGGCCTCGTCGTCGTCGCTGCCGTGCCCTGGATCTCCCTCGGCTTTCTCGGCTGACGGAGACGGCAGGCGCGTGACGGCCCCGCCCGAGACCGTCACGCGCCCGAAGGCCGAAGGACCGAGCACCCGTCGAGAGCGGCGCCGGCCGGGGAGGCGCGAGCCTCGTGCTGCTGCCGCCCGAGCGCTCACCCCAGCACGAGCAGCAGGTCCTTGGCGTCGATCTGGCTGCCGGGCTGGACCAGGACCTCCAGGACGACGCCGTCGCGGGGCGCGTGCAGGGCGGTCTCCATCTTCATGGCCTCGAGCGTCATGACGAGGTCGCCGGCCTTCACCTTCTGGCCGGGCTTCACCGCCACGGTCGCGATCGAGCCCGGCATGGGCGCCGCGAGATGCGCGTCGTTGCCCTCCTCGGCCTTCCGGCGCTGCTGCACGGTCGCGGCCACGGCCCGGTTCGGCACGGCGATCACGCGCGGCTGGCCGTTGAGCTCGAAGAACACCTCGACCGAGCCGTCCTCGCGCGTCTCGCCCACCGCCGTGAGCTGGATCACGAGCGTCTTGCCGCGCTCGAGGTCGACCGTGATCGCCTCGCCGGGCCGCATGCCGTAGAAGAACACCGAGGTCGGCAGCACCGAGACGGGGCCGTATTTGCGCCGGACGTGAGCGTATTCCGCGAACACCTTGGGGTACATGAGCCAGGAGGCGAGGTCGCGGTCGTCGAGCTTGCGGCCGGTGGCCTTCTCGCCCGCGGCGCGCTCGGCCTCGAGGTCGGCCTCGGGCAGAAGGGCACCGGGGCGCACCGTGATCGGCCGCTCGCCCTTCAGGACCTTCCTCTGCAGGGCCTCGGGCCAGCCGCCCGGCGGCTGGCCGAGATCGCCCCGCAGCATCTCGACCACCGAGGCCGGGAACGCGATCTCCTTCGCGGGATCGAGCACGTCCTCCGGGGTGAGGCCCTGGCTCACCATCATGAGCGCCATGTCGCCCACGACCTTGGAGGAGGGGGTAACCTTGACGATGTCGCCGAAGAGGTCGTTGGCGGTGCGGTAGGCGCGCGCCACCTCGTGCCAGCGGGTCTCGAGCCCGAGTGCGCGCGCCTGCTCCTTCAGGTTCGTGAACTGCCCGCCCGGCATCTCGTGGAGATAGACCTCCGACGCACCGCTGCGAAGGTCGCTCTCGAACGCGGCGTAGCGGGCGCGCACGGCCTCCCAGTAGAACGAGATCCTCCGGATCGCATCCGGGTCGAGGCCGGTGGCGCGCTCGGTCTGGGCGAGGGCTTCCACGATCGAGCCCAGGCAGGGCTGGGAGGTGGTGCCCGACATGGCGTCCATCGCGGCGTCGATCGCGTCCACCCCGGCCTCGACCGCGGCCAGCACGGAAGCACCGGCGATGCCCGAGGTGTCGTGGGTGTGGAAGTGGATGGGAAGGCCCACCGCCTCCTTGAGGGCCTTGACGAGGACACGCGCGGCCGCGGGCTTCAGGAGCCCCGCCATGTCCTTGATGCCCAGGATGTGGCAGCCCGCGCGCTCGAGCTGCTTCGCCACGTCGACATAGTAGGCGAGCGGGTACTTGGCGCGGGCAGGATCGAGGATGTCGCCCGTGTAGCAGAAGGCGCCCTCGATCAGCCCGCCGGCCTCGCCCACGGCATCGATCGCGACCCGCATGTTCTCGACCCAGTTCAGGCAGTCGAAGATGCGGAACAGATCCATCCCGGCCGCCTTGGCCTCGCGGACGAAGAAGCGGACCACGTTGTCGGGGTAGTTGGTGTAGCCGACGCCGTTCGCCCCGCGCAGCAGCATCTGGAGCAAAAGGTTCGGCACCGCCTCGCGGATGCGGGCCAGGCGCTCCCACGGGTCCTCGGCGAGAAAGCGCATGGCGACGTCGAACGTGGCCCCGCCCCAGCATTCGAGCGAGAGGAGCTGCGGCAGGCCGGTGGCATAGGCCGGGCCGATGGCGGCGAGGTCGAAGGTGCGCATCCGGGTCGCAAGGAGCGACTGGTGCGCGTCGCGCATGGTGGTGTCGGTGACGAGCACCCGGCGTTCGGCCTTCATCCAGGCGGCGAAGCGCTCGGGGCCCAGCGCCGCGAGGAGCTGGCGCGTGCCGGGGGCGGGCGCGCCCGGAAAGACCGGCGGCTCGGGCTCGCGCGCATGGGCCGGCGGGCGCGGGCGGTTCCTGGTCTCGGGATGGCCGTTGACGGTGACGTCGGCGATCCAGGTGAGGAGCCGCGTGGCGCGGTCGCGGCGGCGGGTAAGCTGGAACAGCTCGGGCGTCTCGTCGATGAAGCGGGTGGTGTAGTCGAGCGAGCGGAACTTCGGGTGTCCCAGCACCGCCTCGAGGAAGGCGAGGTTGGTGGCGACACCGCGGATGCGGTACTCGCGCAAGGCCCGCTCCATCCGGGCGATCGCCTCCTCGGCCGTCGGCGCCCAGGCCGTGACCTTCTCGAGCAAGGGGTCGTAGTAGCGCGTCACCACGGCGCCGGAATAGGCGGTGCCGCCGTCGATGCGGATGCCGAAGCCCATCGCCCCGCGATAGGCGGTGATCCGGCCGTAGTCGGGGATGAAGCGGTTCTCGGGGTTCTCGGTGGTGATCCGGCACTGGAGCGCGTGGCCGGAGAGACGGATCTGTGCCTGCTCCGGGATGCCGGTCGCCGCGACCTCGCCGATCCGCCTGCCCTCGGCGATCCGGATCTGCGCCTTCACGATGTCGAGGCCGGTCACGACCTCGGTGACCGTGTGCTCGACCTGGATGCGGGGATTGACCTCGATGAAGTAGAAGGCGCCCGTGTCGGCATCCATCAGGAACTCGACCGTGCCGGCCCCGACATAGTCGGTGGCGCGGCCGATCTTCAGCGCCGCCTCGCACAAGGCCCGGCGCGTGGCATCGTCGAGATAGGGGGCGGGGGCGCGCTCGATCACCTTCTGGTGCCGGCGCTGGATGGTGCAGTCGCGCTCGAACAGGTGGACGAGGTTGCCGTGGGTGTCGCCCAGAAGCTGCACCTCGACGTGGCGCGCACGGCGGACCAGCTTCTCGAGATAGACCTCGTCCTTGCCGAAGGCGGCGCGCGCCTCGCGCTTCGCGGTCGTGACGGCATCCAAGAGCCCCGCCTCGCTCTCGATCGGCCGCATGCCGCGCCCGCCGCCGCCCCAGGACGCCTTCAGCATGACGGGATAGCCGATCCCGGCCGCGAGCCGCCGGATCGCTTCCGGATCGTCGGGAAGCGGGTCGGTCGCCGGCATCACCGGCACGCCGACCGCAATCGCGAGGTTGCGCGCCGCCACCTTGTTGCCGAGCGTCCTCATGGTGGACGGCTTCGGGCCGATGAAGACGATGCCGGCTTCGGCACAGGCCTCGGCGAACTCGGGGCTCTCGGAGAGGAAGCCGTAGCCCGGATGGATCGCATCCGCCCCTGCCTCCTTCGCGACCCGCAAGACCTCGGGGATCGAGAGATAGGCCTCGATCGGGCCCAGACCTTTGCCGACCTGGTAGGCCTCGTCGGCCTTGAAGCGGTGCAGCGAGAGCTTGTCCTCCTCGGCGTAGATCGCGATGGTGCGGATACCGAGCTCGGTGGCGGCACGGAACACGCGGATCGCGATCTCGGAGCGGTTGGCGACGAGCAGCCGGCGGATGGCGTGCACGCTTCCTGGTCTCCCTGGTTCGGCGGTGGCGATCGGGTCGGGTGCGTTCCGGTCTCCGCAAGCGGCCCGTTTGTCAAGCCCGATCGTCGCAGGCGGCATGCCGATCCACGACCGGACGATCCGTCCGCGGCAGCGGCGGCGCGCGCCGGTCGGGCACGGATCGACCCGTGCAGCTCCACCCGGCGCATCCTGGCAGCACCTTTCCGGCTGTATCCGGCGGCAACGGGCAATCGGCTCTGACCGGCGGATTATTATTTGGAAGTGATGCCGGTGTATGATAGCGTACCATGTTGTTGCTACGGCAGCTCGACACCCGGCATTTCATGATCGGGTCGATCCGATGTGCTGTCGACTCGCTCGGCAGCGGCACGAGGCTGCAGAGCATGGACGGCCCTCACGCGGTGTTCATCGTCGAGGAGGTCCACGATGCGTTCAGAAGCTATGGTGACGCTGGCGATTGTTGGTGCCGTATTGTCGCCGTCTGCTGGATACACTGCCTGGAACGGCCCGGTATCCGAGGAATACAAGCCGCTGACCTGTCCGCTCGGGGTGCTGCCGAGCCGGATTTTCTGCAGCGGCGGCTACTGCGACAACATGTGGCTGGATTGTACTTCCGGTGCTTTCTCGGTGAGGCAGCGGACATGGCTGGACTATTTCTCGGAAGAAGGCGCGCATACGGGGAATTGTGGTGCCGGCTTCGTGACCGGCATGGCCTGCAAGGGCAGCTATTGTGACAATATTTCTTTGGAGTGCTCGTCCTTGAATGGATATGTTCCATCCGGGAACTGCTATCAGACCGGCCAGGTGTCGGAAGAGAACGGTGGAACGCTCGCCTTCCCGCCCGGCTATTATCCCGTGAGGGCAAGATGCTTCGGCAGATACTGTGACAACATGGATTTCTATGTCTGCACCCTGGCACCCTCGGCAGCACCATTCAGGCCCAACGCACGGTGAGCGCCCACACCGGCCGCGGTCTGCGCCTCGTGGGCCTGGTCAGCTTCGCACGCCGTCCCCCTGGCATGACGGCTCGGCGCTTCAGGCCG